>JAHEAO010000011.1 GCA_024642725.1 Paracoccaceae bacterium
CGCTGATCTTGTCAGCCAGGCCGGTGGTGCCGCCGGATACCGAAGCCAGAACGGCGATGCCGAGGCCAACGATTGCTGCGGTCAGCACGACCCAGTCGACGGTTACAGCGCCGTCTTCGTCACGCTTGAAGTTCATTGCGAATTTGATCAGTTTCATAGTTGTACCCTCCGAAAGGTCCTTAGTCGTTTCCACTTCACCTTGGCGGATCAGATAAGGTCGTTGCTTCTCGTGACCCGCTCTCCGTCTTGGCATGGGCTTATATGGCCGTCGGATTGGGGCAACAGTTGGGCGTCCTTCGTACAATTTTGGAGCGAGTTAAAAAATCGATAAGAACTAACCTAACGCATTGAAAATAAACGAAACAAAAATGCAAAATATTGCAGATACCCAAAAATCGTCCCATCCATTGATCAGGCAAGAAGACGCAAAAACAGCTCACTTTCAGTATTTTCGCAGAAATCGAAACAACAACGGCTGGTTTTATGGATCAGGAATTGCGTAAGATTGATCCAATACAATATTGAGGCAGAGCAGAACCGCATGAAGCGGCGCTTAATAGGATCAATCGCAACGGTCAGCATTTGCTTGGCGACCGCAGCGGGCGGCGAAGACGCCGTACCGTTCGTTGATTTTACGTTCAAGCGGGTCAAGGTTCCGACCTCGACGACTGCCAAGCGAATTACGGTTCAGATTGACCCGACCGCAGAGCCCTACCGCTTTGCCATGCCGTCGCGCCCCAACCAGCCGGTCCCGGGGCCAGCCGCTCCTTATACAGGTGATTTCGATTGGTACTGGGCAACTGTTTCGCCGGCTATCGCGGATGCAGGCCCGGGTCGACTGGATGAAGCCGTGCTCAATCTCTCCAACGGACCCGAAGGGAAGGGCGTTCCAACCCCGCGGCTGCAGGACATGCAGCGGATTGCGGACAAGCATGGCACCGAGATACTGAAGGCCACAATCGGCACCCGTGTCTCGCCCGCGCTTGTTCTGGCTGTCATTGGCATCGAATCCGGCGGTCGAACAGCCGCAGTCAGCAGTGCGGGCGCAACCGGCTTGATGCAGCTCATGCCCGCAACCGCCGAACGCTTCGGAGTGAGCGACACGACGGTTGCCGCCGACAATATACGCGGCGGTGTCGCTTATCTGGACTGGCTGATGAAAGAGTTTCAGGGAGACCCGATCATGGTCCTCGCCAGCTACAACGCTGGTGAGAATGCCGTTCGAAAGAATAATGGTGTGCCACCCTTCGCAGAGACCAGAGCCTATGTGCCCAAAGTGCTGGCCGCCTGGACAGTTGCCCGCGGCTTGTGCCTGACACCACCGCAGCTCGTCTCAGACGGCTGTGTCTTCTCTGTTCGTCAAGCGAGTAACGATGGCTGATGTTAAACCGCTGGTCCTCGACGTGGACGGCACATTCCTGAAGACGGATATTCTTTTCGAATGTTTTTGGGCCGGACTGGGCAAGGATCCCTTGCGAGTTCTGAAAGCCTGCGTCCTGAACCTGTCCCGGCCCGCGGAACTCAAGCGAGAGCTTGCCGAAATCGCGGGTCTGCGAACCGACATCCTTCCGACCGACCCAGAGATCAAGCTGCTGGCCGAATCCTGCCTTTCAGCGGGCCGAGAAGTGGTTCTGGCGTCGGCATCCGACGCACAATTGGTCCAGCGGCTTGCCGCGGACCATGGTTTGTCACCCAGAGTCTTCGCATCCGATGGCCATGTTAACCTTAAAGGGCAGGCCAAGGCAGAGGCGCTCGTTGCGGCATTCGGGGAAAACGGGTTCGATTATGCTGGCAACGAGAAAATAGATCGCGAGATCTGGAAGCGATCCGAAAATGCCCTGATCGTCGGCAATCATCCGATGATCGAGCAGTCGCTGGCCCGGATGGGCAAGTCGACCACGACCTATCCGGGCGGCTGGGCGTTCAGGGACCTGGTTCGCGCATTTCGTCCGCACCAGTGGGTCAAGAACGTCCTGCTTCTTTTGCCAATGCTCGCAGCGCATGATTTTTCGCTGCCAACGCTCTTGCTGGTCCTGCTGGGCGTGGCCGCCTTCTCGGCAGCGGCTTCTACCATATACATCGTCAACGACCTGCTCGATCTCGAAGCGGATCGACTGCACCCGACGAAACAGGTGCGCCCGTTCGCCAGTGGCGCCGTTCCGATCAGGGTTGGCATGATTGCAAGTGCGCTCCTCGGCGCGGTCGCATTGATACTCGGCGGGTTGTTGGGCCCGGTCTTTCTCACCGTGGTGATTGTCTATATGTTGCTGTCGCTTGCTTATTCGCTGTGGCTCAAGCGGATGCGCTGGATCGATATTGCGACGCTGGCCATGCTCTATACCCTTCGGGTCGTCGGTGGCGCTGCTGCGGGTCAGGTCTCCGTGACCGGTTTCATGCTGGTCTTCATTTTCCCGATCTTCATCACCTTGGGCTGTGTCAAACGTCTCACGGAACTCACATTGACATCCAATGATGATCGACTGCCCGGACGAGGCTACGGGCGCAATGATCGCAGCGATCTTCTGAACGTGGCGGGGTTGGGGACGTTTGGTGCGCTTGCGATCTTCTTCGCCTACACGTTCACCGATCAGGCCCGAACACTCTACCCGACGCAATGGGTGCTTTGGCTGGCGCTCGTGCCGATGGCCGCCTGGCTCGTCCGAATGGTGCGGCTGGGCTATTTCGGCAAACAGGATCATGACCCGATTGTCTTTGCCATGCGTGACAAGCGCGGTCTTGGGCTGCTGATGCTGACGCTTTCGATCATGTTCTATGCCGCCGGGCTCTGGCAGAAGTGGTTCGGCTTCTAGCCCGCGGACAGAATGGCGATCAGATCGACATCTTCTTGAAGATCGGCTCTGGGATCATGCGGATGATCAGCATGATGTAGCGCCAGAAGAAGGGCGTGTAGACAACGTTTCGCCTTTTCTTGACAGCAGCAAGGATGTCCTCTGAAACCTTTTCAGGCGGGGCAACCAGAAACATGCCCTCGATCCCCCAAGTCATGGCCGTATCGACAAAACCGGGCTTCACCGTCACCACATGCGCGCCGGATCGCGTCAGCCGATTGCGCAGACCGGACAGGTAGGTGTGGAATCCGGCCTTGGCTGCGCCGTATGCATAGTTGCCAACCCGGCCCCGATCGCCCGCGACCGACCCGACCCCGACAATGGTGCCGCCGCCTCGCGCTTCCAAGACCGGAGCCAGCATTTGCAGGAACTGTGCGGGCCCTGTGAAATTGTCCGCCACGATGCCCTGTATCAAGCTCGGGTCTGCGTCGATCTCGGACTGATCCGGCATCGATCCGACAAAGACCGCTGCGTTGATCTGCCCTTCCTCGCGTTCCAGCCGAGCGATCAACCCTGCGAAGCCTTCCGGCGCGCGGGCGTCGAAGATCAGGGCCTCTGCCAGCCGCGCGCCGCGCAAGGCACAGTCTTGCGCCGTTGTAGCAAGGTCGTCGCTATCGCGCCCCGCCAGAAACACGGCGTCGCCCCGCTGTGAGACGCCTCGCGCAAATGCCCGCGCCATTGAGGATGTGGCCCCCAGTATGATCCAGTTCTCACTCATGAAGGTGCCCTTAGTTTCAGCCGCCGCACGAGGTCCGTCGTCATCGCCCCGTCCGGATCGGCTTTCCTCACGGCTTTCAGCCACAATGCGTGCTCTGGGTACATCGCCTCGATCCTTTCAGGAGCCATGAGCGCATCTTTCGCCAGATAGACGCGGCCACCGGCATCTTCCGTCATCCGTTCCAGATTGCCGATCAATACCCGCGCGGCGCTTCGGTTCGGAAAATCCACGGCGAGCGTGAGGCCGTCCATCGGGAAGGACATATATCCCGCGCGTCCGCCGCCCATGCGTTTCAAGACGGCCAAAGGCGAAGCAAGCCCGGAGTTGGCCACGAGTTCAAGCATCTGCCGCAACGTCTGGACTTCGGCGACCGGGACGACACATTGGAACTGGTGGAAACCTCGCTTGCCATAAAGCCGGTTCCAGTTGTGGATGGCGTCCAGGGGGAAAAAGGGCGCCGAGATTGGTTTCACCGTGGTGCGTCCTCCGACGGGAACGCGTCTGTAGTAGGCTTCATTGAACATGCGCACGACAGGCGCGGACAAGGCCCAGTGCGGGGCATTGAAGGGCACCTCTCTCGCCCTGCCTATTGTCGGGGAAACGCCGGATGTGATTTCGCCTTCCTCGAGTATCCCTCGGCCAAGGTTGCTTCCCTTGGCGGTCGCGTCGATCCAGCCGACGTTATAGTCGGCCCGAGAGTTCTCGAGCGCGGCAAGAAATTCATCCCAGCCGTCAACGCGGCGTTCGGTCAGGACCATCATGTCGCCCTTGCAGGGCATCAGGCTAATCTTGGCGCTGGCGATGACACCGGTCTGGCCCAGACCCCCGACGGTCGCCTTGAACAGGTCCGCAGTCCGGTCCGGCGTGACCTTGCGTGTCTTGTCGCCCTGAAAAAGCGTGATCTCCGTCACGTGCTGTCCGAAAGAGCCGACGACATGGTGGTTCTTGCCGTGAACATCATTTGCGATGCAGCCGCCAACAGTCGCAAAGCCGGTGCCGGGCATGACCGGGGGAATCCATCCGCGCGCCGCGAAGATGCGCCCGAGGTCGCCGATCATTGCGCCGGCTTCGACCTCGACAACCCCGGATTCGGCGTCAAATCCGATGATCCGGTCCAGTCTGGTCATGTCGATGACCTTGCCGTCGTCATTGAGGGCAGCGTCGCCATAACTCCGCAATTGGCCGATCGCGGGGGCAGGGGATTCTGACAGAACCGCCCTCAGCGACGAAAGTCTCTCCGGTCTTGCAATCTCGGCGCTCGCATGAACGGCGCGTCCCCAGCCGGTGTATTCAGTTCTTTTCCAGCGCATTTTGCCCCTTCTTCGACTGGCGTTCTGCGATCGGGAATATCAGCAGGCCGATTATGATTGCGAACCAGAGTGTCGTGACGCGGATGACCGCAGTTGCCGGCAGGCCGATCTCCAACGGGACACCTTCCAGAACGAGAAGGGCCACCATGGCAGCCTCTGCGCCGCCGACCCCGCCTGGCGCTCCGGTCAGCCCACCGGCCAAGGTTGCGAAGATGAAGATCGCAGTCGCCTTTGCAAGCCCGATATCGGCGCCCAACCAGACCAAAAGCAGATGAAAGGCATAGCCTTCGGCGAACCAGCCGATCGCACCGACAATCGCTGCGAGACTCATCAACGCCGGGTTCGAAAATTGCGCAAGCGAACGCGCCGCCCTGCGAACACGAACAAAAAGCCGTGGCCAGCGCCCGATCAGACCATAGCCTACTTCAGCGATCCAGCTCAGCAAGCGCGGCCGCGTCACGACCAGGGCCGCGACGATGGCAAAAACGGTGACCGGAAGGGCGCCTCCAATCCCGGTCGCAGAAAGGGCAAGCGCAACGGCAAGGATAACGCCCATCGCCGCGAGATCCGACGCACGGTCCGCCAGAACAAGCGGCGCGGTCCGTTCAAAGGCCCAACCGGTTTCGCGCCGTAGCCAGCGCATCCGCACCAGTTCACCGACGCGTCCCGGCGTCACCGACATCGCGAACCCCCCCAGAAAGTGCCGCAGGTTCTGCACCAGACTGGTCCCCAGCCCGAGCTTCCGTGCAAAAATGTGCCAGCGCAGTCCGCGGAAACCGTAGTTGGCCAAACTCAGGCCAAGCAATGCCGCCAGTTGGCCCCAGCCGAGCTTGGCGATTTGCGCCGTGGTTTCGTGCCAGCCCGTCGCGACGGCCAATCCGATCAGGCCCAACAGCACAAGCGAGAACAGACCGACCAGCAAGGCGATGTCGCGCCAACGGCGGTTCGTGCCACGGGGTGTGGTTTGTGGCATTGGGTAGTGGCTGCTCATTGTCATTGCCTGCGCATCTAGCGACAGATTTGGGCAGGATTATGAAGTTGTTTCGACTTTGAGAACAGTCCCTATTCAAACAAAAGGGGCGGCCCCCAAGGCGCCGCCCGTCTTGAACGATGCGGAGGTCAGATCAGACCAGGGTCGCTTCCGTCGCCGCGATGATTTCTTCCCGGGTCACGCCATCTGCAAGCTCGACGATGTGCAGGCCCTTGTGCGTCACGTCCAAGACGCCAAGGTTCGTGATGATCCGGTCAACAACACCCTTTCCGGTCAGCGGCAAAGTGCATTCCTTGAGCACCTTGGATTCGCCGTGCTTGCTCGTGTGATCCATCACCACGACAACCCTCCCGACTCCTGCGACCAGATCCATGGCGCCGCCCATGCCTTTGACCAGTTTGCCGGGGATCATCCAGTTTGCCAGATCGCCATGCTCGGACACTTCCATCGCGCCCAGAATGGCCATTGCGATCTTGCCGCCGCGGATCATTCCAAAGGATTGGGCACTGTCGAAATAGCTGGTGCGGTCCAGTTCCGTAATGGTCTGCTTGCCAGCATTGATCAGGTCAGGATCTTCCGTTCCGGCGACGGGGAAAGGCCCCATGCCCAGCATACCGTTCTCGGATTGAAGGGTCACGTCAACGCCTTCGGGAATGTAGTTGCTGACCAGCGTCGGAATCCCAATGCCAAGGTTGACATACATGCCGTCTTCAAGCTCTTTGGCCGCCCGGGCAGCCATCTGATTGCGGTCCCAAGCCATTATGCTTCCCTCACGGTGCGCTGTTCGATACGTTTTTCATGTTCCCCCTGAACGATCCGGTGCACGTAGATGCCCGGCAGGTGGATGCCGTCAGGATCAAGGCTTCCACGGGGAACGATCTCCTCGACTTCGGCGACGCAAACACGTCCGCACATCGCGGCGGGCGGGTTGAAATTGCGCGCGGTCTTGCGGAAGATCAGGTTGCCGGTGTCGTCAGCTTTCCATGCCTTCACGATAGAAAGATCCGCGACGATCCCCCGCTCGAGAATGTAAGTCTGACCATCGAAATCCTTGTGCTCTTTGCCCTCGGCGATCACGGTTCCGACCCCGGTCTTCGTGTAGAACCCAGGAATTCCTGCGCCGCCGGCGCGCATCCGCTCTGCCAAGGTGCCCTGAGGGTTGAATTCCAGTTCCAGCTCGCCCGACAGGTATTGGCGCATGAATTCTGCATTCTCTCCGACGTATGAACTGATCATCTTGCTGACCTGCTTGGTCTGCAGAAGAATACCGATCCCGAAGTCATCGACACCCGCATTGTTCGACGCGAAAGTCAGGTTCTTGGTTCCGGCCTCTTTGATCGCCTGCAGCAGCAACTCCGGAATGCCACACAGGCCGAAGCCGCCAGCTGCAATCAGCATGCCATCGTGCAAGAGCCCGTCCAGGGCTTCAGCGGCAGTGCCGTATACCTTCTTCATGTCTATCCCCAATCAATGGCTGTTGCCCCGTGTTTTGACGAAGGCCATGGCCCGAGTCAATCTCTGCACCGCAGCGAAACCCTAGCTGTTCAACCAGCTTTCTTGGCAGTCTTCTTCGCCGCAGGCTTTTTGGCGCCGGCTTTTTTCGGCGCGGCCTTTCGACCACCCTTCTTGCCGGCCTTTTCGGCAATCAGCGCGATCGCCATCTCGGGTGTAACGTCAGCCGGCTCCGTGCCTTTGGGCAGCGTTGCATTGACCTTGGCCCATTTCACGTAAGGGCCATAGCGCCCGTCCATGACCGCGATCGGCCCACCGTCGGGATGATCTCCCAATTCCTTCAGCGCCTTTGCTGCGGCGCGTGCGCCGGGGCCGCGGCTGGCCTTCTTGGCCAGCTCCTCGACGGCCCGGTTCATGCCGATGGTGAAGACTTCGTCAACCTCGGGCAGGTTGGCGTAGATACGGCCATGTTTGACATATGGCCCATAGCGACCGATGCCGGCTTCGACAGGTTCACCGTCTTCGGGGTGTTTGCCGATTTCCCGGGGCAGGCTGAGCAGCATGAGTGCTTTTTCAAAGTCCAGTTCGGCCGCATCCCAGCCCTTTGGCAGGCTGGCGCGGGGCGGTTTGGGAACATCTTCAGTGGCTTCGCCGCGCTGAACATAGGGGCCGAACCGGCCATTTCGAAGGCTGATTTCGTCGCCTTGATCGGTGCCAAGGACCTTGCCGTCAACCATTCCGGCATCTTCACCGTTGGGCGCCGTCAGAGGCCGCGTGAACCGGCATTCGGGATAATTGGAACATCCGATGAAGGCCCCGCCCGACCGTGCCGTCTTGAGGCTCAACCGGCCTTCACCGCAATTTGGACAAGCGCGGGGATTGCTGCCATCCTCTTTCGCCGGGAACAGGTGAGGTTCCAGCACTTCATCGATCTTGTCCAGAACCTCACCGATCCTGAGATCGGCCGTCTCCGCGATCGCAGCGGAAAAATCTCGCCAGAACCGGTCCAATACGTCCTTGTAGTCGCGGTCTCCGGCGGAAACCTCATCCAGCTGGTTTTCCAGATCCGCAGTGAAGTCATAGCCAACGTACTTGCGGAAATAGTTCGACAGAAAGATCGTGACCAGACGGCCCTTGTCTGACGGTATCAGCCGGTTCTTGTCCTTTGTGACATATTCCCGGTCCTGAATCGTCGTGACGATACTCGCATAGGTCGATGGCCGTCCAATTCCGAGCTCTTCCATGCGCTTCACAAGGCTCGCTTCGGTGTAGCGCGGGGGCGGTTGGGTGAAATGTTGTTCGGGCTCTATCGATTTCTTGGCCGCCGGCTCACCTTGCATGATCTGCGGCAGGCGCTTGTCGTCATCGTCCGTGACTGCGTCGTCGCGACCTTCCTCGTAGACTTTCATGAACCCGTCAAACAGCACGACCTGACCCGTGGCGCGCAATTCAACCTGTTCGTCACGGCTGCAGACATCGACTGTCGTTCGCTCCATCTGTGCCGCCGCCATCTGGCTCGCAATTGTGCGCTTCCAGATCAGGTCATAAAGCTTGCGCTGGTCGGCATCCGAAACCTTCAGCTTGTCGGTTGACAGGCTCATCTCGGTCGGCCGGATGCATTCATGCGCCTCCTGCGCATTCTTGGCCTTGTTCTTGTACATGCGCGGGCTGTCGGGAAGGTAGTTCGCACCGTACCGATCCTTGATCGCATCCCTCGCGGCCATGACGGCTTCCGGCGCCATGTCGATGCCGTCGGTTCGCATGTAGGTGATGTGACCGGCTTCATACAGCCGTTGCGCAAGGCTCATGGTCTGCCGTGCGCCAAAGCCGAATTTCCGGCTGGCTTCCTGCTGTAGTGTCGAGGTCATGAACGGCGCGGAAGGGTTGCGGTTCGCCGGCTTGGATTCTACCGACCTGACCGTCAGATCGCGGCTCTTGATTGCCTGAACTGCCAGTTCCGCTTGGGTGGAATTCGGGATGTCGAACTTGTCCAGCTTCCTGCCGCCCAGCACTGTCAGCCGGGCCTCGAACTCCTGGCCGCGCGGTGTCGACAGGACGGCCTTCACGGTCCAGTATTCCTGCGCCCGGAATGCCTCGATTTCCATCTCGCGCTCGACGATCAGCCGCAGGCACACGGATTGGACACGTCCGGCCGATTTTGCACCCGGCAGTTTGCGCCAAAGCACCGGGGACAGGTTGAAGCCGACAAGATAGTCCAGCGCGCGCCGCGCCAGATAGGCTTCGACCAGCGGGCGGTCCACCTGACGGGGCGCTTTCATCGCTTCGGTCACCGCGGATTTGGTAATCGCATTGAAGACAACCCGGCTCACCTTGGTGTCTTTCTTGATCGCTTTGCGGGCCGTCAAGGCCTCCTCGAGGTGCCAGCTGATCGCTTCTCCTTCGCGATCCGGGTCTGTCGCAAGGATCAGTTCGTTGTCGTCCTTCAGCGCGTCGATGATCGCTTTGACATGCTTCTTGCTGTCGCTTGCGACCTCCCATTTCATCTCGAAATTGTGCTCTGTGTCGACCGATCCATCTTTCGGGGGCAGGTCGCGAACGTGGCCATAAGATGCAAGAACGATGAAGTCATTTCCCAGATATTTGTTTATTGTCTTGGCTTTAGCTGGAGATTCAACGACGACAACCGGCATGGACTTCCTTTCGACTCAGGGTCGGATCAATGGCGGGGGACCATGTGGGGGCGATGCGCGGAATGTCAATGCGCCACTCTGAACGTGCCTCAAAGCAATTGTTGCCGACTGGTTATCGCCACATCAAAGGCATGAACAGCACAAGCACGACCATGATTTCAAGCCGCCCCGCGATCATTGCAGCCGCAAGCGTGACTTTGGAACTGTCCGGCAAGGTCGTGAAGGTCTCGGACGGTCCGATCTCGGTGCCAAGACCCGGGCCGACGTTGGCAAGCGCAGTGACTGATCCGGAAAGCGAGGTGATCAGGTCATTGCCCTGCGCCCCCAGGACAAGCGTACAGATGGCCAAGACCCCGGCGAAAGAGACGCTCATCACAAGGGCCGAGCGAAAAATGGCAGGGTCGACCCGTTGCTTGCCATAGCGCACCGGGAACACGCCGTTCGGATGTACGATTTCGCGCAGCGCAGAACGGACCATTTCGACCAGCACGATCAGGCGGTAGATCTTGAGCCCTCCGGCCGTCGACCCGGCGCAGCCCCCGAAGAACGTCAGCAGGAAGAACAACGGGACGGCCAGACTCCCCCAGAGCGTATAGTCGCCGGCTGCGTAACCGGTCGTTGTAATCACCGAAATCACGTCAAAGACATCCTCGGCGATGCTGCGCAGCGAATAGACTCCGGTGCCAATTCGACTGGCGAACAAAAGCCCCGCAGCCCCCGCAACGATCACCAGATACCATATGATCTGTGGATCAATGCGCGGCTTCTGGCGCAGAAAAACCAATGTTACGAAAAGGCTGAATGGCATCCCGCCAAGCAACATGAAGAAAGAACCGACCCAAAGTGTGCTGCTGTTCGGGAAAAATCCCATCGACTTGTCGTGCGTTGAATATCCGCCCGTTGATAGTGTCGTCATAGCGTGGTTGATCGCATCGAAAACGCTCATGCCGCTCAGCAGATAGGCGATTGCGCAAAGCAGCGTCAAACAGACATAGATTACGGTGATCGACTTCACGATTGTCGCGAACTGAGGCAGGACCTTTTCGGATCGGTCGGAACTTTCCATGCGGAACAGTTGAAGTCCGCCAATTTTCAGAAAGGGAAGTATGACGAGCCCCAGCGATAGCATTCCGGTGCCGCCAAACCACTGAATCAGGCTGCGCCACAACAACGTGCCGGGATCATAGGAATCCAGTCCGGTCAGGACAGTTGACCCCGTGGTCGTGAAGCCTGAAACGGTTTCAAATGCCGCGTCGACATAGGTCAGCTTTGCCGGCCCGATCATCAGGGGAGCAACAGAAAGCAGCGGGATCAGCCACCACAGCATGTTTACGAGAATGATCCCAAATCGCGGTGAAACCTTTGCTCGCGCACCCGCAGTGGCGATGCCGATCATCGCCCAGCCTCCGGCTGTCATGATTGCGGCACCGGCGAAGTCGGTCCAGGACGGTTCGTTCGCGGCAAGGTTCGCAAATGCCGGAACCAGCATCGTAACTGCAATGCCGAAGCCAACAATGCTGGTGACGTGAATCGCGGCGCGAAGCTCTTCCATGCCGGGATTCGTAGGGTCCAAATCCACGGATCTGCAAGAGGAATCCGACTCAGGGCATTGCGACAGCCAAGCCGGTTTCCCGATCCGCGTCCGACAACTGGCATTGACTTGCAGTGGCTCAGGCTGCGCCCGACAAGGAAACCAGACCGCCGGCGTGCCGGACGATCCGACCGTCAAGCTCGAGCGTCACCAGTTCTGGCGTAACGGTCTTGGCCGCCAGCCTGAGATCCCGGATCAACTGATCCTCTGCAACCGGGTTGGGGCTGAGCCGCGACAGGATCTGGTCGTGCAGCGTCGTCGCTTGTTCCGACCCCGTTTGCAGATCGGGCGTTTGCTTTGGCGCGATTGCGTCAGGCTCCGTCAGGGTTTCGCCCAGTACGGCGAGGACATCCTCGACGCCACGCACCAGCGTAGCGCCATCGCGGATCAGCATGTTGCAGCCAGAAGCCCGCGCATCGAACGGATGCCCCGGGACAGCCAGGACATCGCGACCCTGATCCAGCGCGTTTCTGGCGGTGATAAGGCTCCCGGACCGCGCCGCGGCTTCGACCACGATGACTGCCTTGCAAAGGCCCGATACGATACGGTTACGCTGCGGGAAATGTCTTGGCAGCGGCTGCAACCCCAAAGGCTGTTCCGAAATCGCGAGACCCTTTTCGCCGATTTCCTGCGCAAGAGCCGCATTTTCTGCCGGGTAAACGACGTCGATGCCCCCGGCCATCACCGCTATGGTCCCATGCTCCAGCGCCGCAATATGCGCTGCCGCATCAATTCCGCGGGCCAGACCCGAAACGATGACAAATCCGGCCTCACCAAGACCAAGCGCCAGCTTGCGCGCCATCCGTGTTCCCAGGCTGGACGCATTTCGTGCACCCACCAGTGCAACCATCGGGCGGGCGAGCAAGGCCCGATCGCCAAGCACCCACAGCAGCGGCGGAGCATCCGCAAGATCGGCCAGAGAATCCGGGTAGTCCAGCTCTCCATAAGCCACGAGCTTCGCCCCGACCCTTTCACCGGCCTTCATTTCCGCCAGAACGATGTTTTCAGGGCAGATAGCGTAATCTTTCACGCCCGCCGCAGCGGCCACATCCGGCAGCGCCGCCAGTGCGTCCTTGGCGCTGCCATGCTCGGCCATAAGCCGAAAGAATGTCGCCGGACCAACGCGGCGGGATCGCAAGAGACGAAGCCAGTTCCGGCGATCATCCTCTTCGTGGGGTGGGGTGAGGGGGTGGGGTGAAGGGAATAAATCCTTTGCCATCCTCGTCTCCGTCTCTTGCTGCAGCCAACATGCTCCAGAGATGGTTAACGGACCGTGTATGCTATTAGGATTTCAGAATCTTTTTGAAGATGCGCAATTTCACTGGCCCCCCGACCGGTTTCGCAAGTCTTTCTGCAAGTTCCGCCACTGTTCGGCGTTTCATTGGCGCTGCTGGGACGTGATCGGAACGGGTGTCGTGTCAGGCCGTGTGCCAGACTGCAGCCAGGGCCGCGCTTTCACTGGGCACGACGGGTCTTGCCAACCATTGGGTCAAGCGGCCGACCCACCAACCGTCAAGCCGCCGATCAAAAGCGTCGGCTGGCCCACGCCGACCGGCACCCATTGCCCGGCCTTGCCGCAATTGCCGATACCGGGGTCAAGCTTCATGTCATTGCCGATGGCGCGGATCTGCTTCAAGGCGGTGGCCCCGTCACCGATCAGCGTGGCGCCCTTGACGGGTGCGCCGATCTTGCCGTTCTCGACGCGGTAAGCCTCGGTACAGGAAAAGACGAACTTGCCGTTCGTAATGTCCACCTGACCCCCGCCGAAACCGACAGCATAGATGCCATCCCGGACCTCGGCGATGACCTCTGACGGATCGGCGTTCCCGCCCAGCATGTAGGTATTCGTCATTCGTGGCATTGGCGCATGGGCATAGCTTTCGCGGCGGCCGTTGCCCGTGGGTTTGACCCCCATCAGGCGCGCGTTCTGACGGTCCTGCATGTAGCCCACGAGCACTCCGTCCTCGATCAGAACGTTCTTGCCGGACGGCGTGCCTTCGTCATCAACAGTCAGTGACCCGCGCCTGTCGGGGATGGTGCCATCGTCCAGCACCGTCACTCCCTTGGCCGCAATCTGCTGTCCCATCAGACCCGCAAAGGCGCTGGTCTTCTTTCGGTTGAAATCGCCTTCCAGCCCGTGACCGATGGCCTCGTGCAGCAAAATCCCCGGCCATCCGGCACCCAGAGCAACCTCCATGACACCGGCAGGGGCGGGGACGGCTTCAAGGTTCACAAGGGCAATTCGAAGTGCCTCCTGCGTTGCCGATTGCCATTTTTCCGGTGCGATCAGGCCGTCCAGCGCGATTCTTCCGCCCTCGCCGTGCCCGCCGCTTTCGCGCCTTCCGTTTTGTTCCACAATGACCGAGACATTGACGCGCACCATCGGACGCGCATCCCGCACCAGCAGACCCTCCGGCCTCAGGATCTCGACCTCTTGCATCGAAGCTGCGATCGTAGCCGAGACCTGAACGACACGACTGTCCAGCGCGCGGGCATAGGCGTCGATTTCTCGCAGCGTCTCTATTTTTGCCGGAAAGGTGGCATCAAGCAGCGGGTCATGATCAGAATAAAGCCGCCGATTCGTGGATTGCGGAGGGGCGGCCAAGGTGCCGCCGCCGCCGCCGACAGCCAGTCTTGCCGTTTCCACCGCGCGCTTCAGGGCCTTTTCGGAAATTTCCGTCGAATGGGCGTAGCCTGTGGTTTCGCCGCAAACCGCGCGCAGCCCGAAACCTTCCGAGGCGTCGTAACTGGCGTTCTTTACACGCCCGTCGTCCAGAACCAGAACCTCTGACCGCCGCCGTTCCAGAAACAACTCGCCATCATCCGCGCCGGCCACGGCCTCTTTCAGAAGCGCCAGCGCCCGGTCATGATCCAGCGCGGTCTCGAAGGGGCGAAATTGCTTTTCTAACACGTGATACCTCGGTTCTGGGCAGTAAATCGACGAAAGCGGCCGATTGCCGCAATGGATTTGCTTGTTTACACGCTCCTAATATGGTTTCACACGGCCCAGACACAACGGGGATTCCGTGGCGAATTAGCGGAGAGCCGGGGCAGGGCGCCTGCACCGACAGTCGAACAGGAAGACAAAATGCGCGTACTCACTATTCTTTCGGCCCTCTGGGCAAGCATCGGGGCAACTCTTCTGGCCGGTATGGCCGCAGCCCAAGACGGGCTGGAAGGCCTTGAAGTCATCGGCAAACCGACCAACGGGGCCATGGGCTTTCAACCTGCCGTCACGGAACTCTCTCGCGACATCCACTGGCTTGATGGCATGATCAACGTCATCATTACGGCCATCGTGCTGTTCGTCGTGTTGCTGCTTGCGATTGTGGTCCTGCGTTACAACCAGCGCTCCAATCCCACACCAGCGCGCTTTACGCACAACACGCCCGTCGAAGTTACCTGGACGATTGTTCCGATCATTATCCTTGTTTTCATCGGCGCGTTCTCGCTGCCGATCTTGTTCAAGCAGCAGGAAATTCCTCAGGGCGACATCACCATCAAGGCGACAGGGAACCAGTGGTACTGGACCTACGAATACCCCGATAGCGAATTCAGCTTCGACAGCTTCCTCCTCGCGCGGGAAGACCTGGAAGCCCATGGCTACAGCCAGGACGAATATCTGCTGGCGACGGATACGGCCCTCGTGGTTCCGGTGAACAAGGTCATCGTGCTGCAGGTCACAGCGTCCGACGTGATCCATTCCTGGGCGATGCCGGCCTTTGGCGTAAAGCAGGACGGCGTTCCCGGACGTCTGGCACAACTGTGGTTCAAGGCAGAGCAAGAGGGCATCTATTTCGGCCAGTGCTCCGAACTTTGCGGCAAGGACCACGCCTATATGCCGATTACCGTGAAAGTCGTGAGCGAAGAGGCCTATGCGAACTGGCTGCAAGGCGCGATTGCCGAATATGCCGGAACGCCCACAGCGTTGACGGTCGCCTCGAACGACTAGTATCTGGCACCGCCGCGCTCACAGGGCGCGGCCGCATTGCCGCAGGTTGGATGAATGACTGACACGAGCGTCCTTGATCAAGACAAAGAGGCGGGCTTCGGCGACTACGTTGCGCTGATGAAGCCCCGTGTAATGTCTTTGGTCGTCTTCACGGCGCTCGTCGGCTTGCTGGTGGCACCGGTCGATGTGCATCCGCTGGTCGGATTCGCCTCGATACTTTTCATCGCGATCGGCGCGGGGGCTTCCGGTGCGCTGAACATGTGGTTCGACGCCGATATCGACCGCATCATGAACCGCACCAAGGGGCGCCCGGTTCCGTCCGGCAAGGTTGCCGCCGAAGAAGCGCTGGCGCTTGGCGTGGCGCTGTCGGGCATGGCCGTGGTCATGCTCGGGCTGACTGCGAATTTGCTGGCGGCAGGGCTTTTGGCGTTCACCATCTTCTTCTACGCGGTCGTCTACACGATGTGGCTGAAGCGCTGGACGCCGCAGAACATTGTCATCGGCGGTGCGGCCGGTGCCTTCCCTCCGATGATCGGCTGGGCCGCGGCGACAGGCAGCATCACGGTGGAAAGCGCGCTGATGTTCGCTGTCATCTTCATGTGGACACCGCCGCATTTCTGGGCGCTCGCACTGTTCATGAAGGAAGACTATTCAAACGCTGGCGTCCCGATGCTGACCGTGACCCACGGTCGCCGCGTCACGCGCAACCACATTCTTGCCTATACGCTGCTTCTTGCGCCTGTCGCGCTTGGGCTTGGCATGACGTCGATCGGCGGTCCTGTCTATATGGTTGCCTCATTGATGATGAACCTGTGGTTCCTTAAGGGCGCAATGGACATCCAAGGCCGGAACGAGGTTCAGGCGGTTGCGGATGGCTACAAGACCGAGAAGGCCTTTTTCCGGTTCTCGCTGATCTATCTGTTCCTGCATTTCGGCATGCTGCTGGTCGAGGCCACCTTGCGCGGCTTTGATATGGGAGGCTGGTGATGGGGCTGGCCAAGGAACACGAGATTCATACGCGCCGGTTGTCCCGCAACCTCGGCGTCGGCCTGTTGCTGGCGTTCTTCGTTGCGCTGGTTTTTGGCCTGACCGTGGTCAAGGTCAAGGTGCTGGACCCGAAGATCGCCGCTCAGGAGGTTCAGCAATGAAGCTTGAAGGCAAGAACCGCACGCTTGCACAGACCGTCGGCGTCGTGCTGGTCATGGGCGCTTTGGCTTGGGCCTCGGTGCCGTTCTACAACTGGTTCTGCGCCGTGACAGGCTTTGGCGGGGTCACTGGAGTGTCTGAAGCAGGGTCCGACGAGATTCTGGACCAGATGATCACCATCAGGTTCGATGGGAATGTCGAACGCGGGATGCCATGGCATTTCAAGCCGATGGTCCGCGAGATGGAGCTTCGGATCGGCGAAACCGGCCTGGCATTCTACGAAGCGAGCAACCCGACCGACCGGGTGATTGCAGGCACAGCCAGCTTCAACGTCACGCCATATGAGGCAGGCGGCTTTTTTACCAAGATCGATTGTTTCTGCTTCGAACTGCAGGTTCTGCAGCCCGGCGAAACGGTTCAGATGCCTGTGACCTTCTACGTCGACCCAGAAATCACCAGGGATCGTGATGCAAAGTTTGTAAATTACATCACGCTGTCTTACACATTCCACGAAACCGATTTGCCCGAGGAATTCGCCAATCTGGCGACGCCTTCGGACGGATCCAACTAAGACCCGAACGAGAGATCGCAAATGGCGCACGAAAAGAACCACGACTATCATATTCTGCACCCGTCCATCTGGCCGTTCATGGGGGCGGTTTCCGCCTTTGTGATGCTCTTTGGGGCTGTACTTTGGTTTCATGACGTAACGCCCTTCGTGGCACTGATCGGATTCGTCGGTGTTCTGTACACGATGTACGGCTGGTGGTCTGAAGTCGTGGGTGAAGCCGAGGAAGGCGACCACACACCGGTTGTCATGATCGGCCTTCGCTACGGCATGCTCATGTTCATCATGTCCGAGGTCATGTTCTTCTCGGCATGGTTCTGGAGCTTCTTCAAGCACGCTATGTATCCGATGGGGCCGGAAAGCCCGATGGTTGACGGTGTGTGGCCGCCGGCGGGGATCGAAACCTTTGATCCCTGGCATCTGCCGCTGATCAATACGCTGATCCTGCTGTGTTCCGGTGCCGCCGCAACTTGGGCGCACCACGCGATTGCGCATGAAAACAACCGCAAGGACCTGATCAACGGACTGGCGCTGGCCGTCGTCCTGGGGATCCTCTTCACGTTGTTTCAAGCCTACGAATACAGCCACGCCGCCTTCGGCTTTGCCGGGAATATCTACGGCGCCAACTTCTTCATGGCGACCGGCTTCCATGGTTTCCACGTGATCATCGGCACGATCTTTCTGATGGTCTGCCTGATCAGGGCAATAAAGGGCCATTTCACGCCCGAGCATCACTTGGGCTTCGAGGCCGCCGCTTGGTATTGGCACTTCGTGGACGTTGTCTGGCTGTTCCTCTTCGCGGCAGTCTACGTCTGGGGTGGCTGATAGCGCCTTCGCCTTCGGCGAGCATTTTTGAAAGACAATGAAGACGGGCGCGGGGGCAACCCTCGCGCCTTTCGCTTGGAGTGGGTCCGTGACGAAGAAAATGATCAGTCTTCTGCTATTCAGCCTCGTGATGACGGCTGTTCCGGTCGGGCTGGGAATCTGGCAGGTAAAGCGACTGGCGTGGAAAGAGGATATTCTGCGTGGCATCGAGGCCCGGATTCTGGCCGACCCGGTCGAGGTGCCGCTGTCCCCCGACCCGGTCGGCGATCGCTATCTGCCCGTAACGGCCACTGGCCGGTTAGGGGAAGAAGAGGTGCACGTTCTCGTCAGTCGCAAGCAACTGGGGGCCGGTTACCGGATCATTACCGCGCTGGATACGGGAAGCCGGAGGTTTCTTCTGGATCGCGGCTTCGTGCAGGACGACGAAAAAGATGCGCCCCGCGCCTTGCACGATGTGACGGTCATCGGCAACTTGCATTGGCCAGACGACCGCACCTCCGCCACTCCGGAAAATGATCGCAACAACAACATCTGGTTCGCCCGGGACATCCCCGAACTGGCGGCGGACCTGGGCACCGAACCCATACTCGTTGTCGCGCGTTCCGATACCGGCGACGGGATAGAACCGATGCCGGTGGGCACCGAAGGCATTCCGAATGATCATCTGCAATACGCGATCACATGGTTTTCGCTCGCTGCCGTATGGTTGGGGATGACAGTGTTTCTGCTCTGGCGTATCAAGCGGCAAGCCAGTTAGGGCAGGGGACGTCATGCGTTACATATCCACCCGCGGTCAGGCGCCGGTCCTGACCTTCGAAGAAGCCATGCTCACGGGGCTTGCCCGGGACGGCGGCCTCTACGTCCCCGAGACCATTCCGACGATGACGGAATCTCAGATCGCAGGTCTGGCCGGCCTGTCCTACGAAGAGATCGCCTTCCGCGTCATGCGCCCATTCGTTGGCGACAGCTTTTCTGACGATGATTTCGCAGGCGCAATCAGCCGGGCCTACAAGAGCTTCGGCCATGACGCCCGCGCGCCGCTGGTCCAGCTGGCGCCGAACCACTTCCTGCTGGAACTCTTCCACGGGCCGACCCTTGCGTTCAAAGACTTCGCGATGCAGCTGATCGGCCAGCTCTTCGAATTGTCCCTGACACGCCGCAGTGAACGCGTGACCATCGTTGGCGCGACATCCGGCGACACCGGATCGGCCGCGATCGAAGCCTTCCGCGGCCTCGATGCAGTCGATGTTTTCATCCTTTTTCCCAGCGGGCGCGTCAGCGAGGTGCAGCGACGCCAGATGACCACCCCGGAAGAAGCGAATGTCCACGCGCTGGCGATGGCGGGCGATTTCGACGACTGCCAAGCCAAGCTCAAGGACATGTTCAACGATTTCGCCTTCCGCGACGAAGTGCGTCTGGCCGGGGTCAATTCCATCAACTGGGCCCGGGTGCTGGCACAGGTTGTTTACTATTTCTCCGCCGCGGTCAGTCTCGGCGCGCCCCATCGGCCCGTCAGTTTCACCGTGCCCACCGGGAATTTCGGCGACATCTTCGCGGGCTACATTGCCAAGCGCATGGGACTTCCGATCGAAAAACTGGTCATCGCCACGAACCAGAACGATATTCTGCACCGTGCATTGACGACCGGGTCCTATGCCACAAGCGGTGTCATCCCGTCCATCAGCCCGTCGATGGATATTCAGGTGTCGTCGAATTTCGAACGCGCGCTTTTCGACGCTTACGGCCGCGATGGCGGCGCCGTGGCGCAGGTGATGGAAGACCTCAAGTCGGGCGGCGGCTTCAGCATCAGCCAGGGAGCGCTGCAGGCACTGCGTGAAACCTTTGCCTCGGGCCGTGCCTCGGAACAGGAAACAAACGCCACGATCCGTTCCATGTTCGGGCGAACCGGAGAGATCCTGTGCCCGCATTCAGCGGTCGGCGTAAAGGTGGCGGAAGATCATCTGGGAACGATCCCGATGATCACTCTTGCCACCGCGCATCCGGCAAAATTCCCCGACGCGGTCGAAGCAGCGACCGGGTACAGGCCGCCTCTTCCCAATCGGATGTCCGATCTTTATGTACGGCCAGAGCGCGTGACAGAGGTTGCCAACGACCTTGTCACGCTCGAAAATCTTATCAAGGAGCGCCGCTCGCGTTGACCGTCCAGCTTCACACCCTGCCCAATGGCTTTCGTATCGTCACTGAACATATGCCCGGCCTCGCCTCGGCCTCGATCGGTATCTGGATAGACGCCGGCGGCCGCCACGAACGGCTTGACCAGAATGGTATCGCGCATTTTCTGGAACACATGGCCTTCAAAGGCACGAAACGCCGCAGCGCCCTGCAGATCGCCGAGGAAATAGAAGACGTCGGCGGATACATAAATGCGTATACCAGCCGTGAACTGACCGCTTTCTACGCGCGGGTTCTCAAGGCCGATGTTCCGCTGGCTCTGGACGTGATATCGGACATTCTGCTGAACCCGATCTTTGATCCCGCAGAGATCGAAGTCGAACGCGGGGTCATCCTGCAAGAGATCGGGCAGGCGCTCGACACGCCCGACGACGTCATCTTTGACTGGCTGCAGGAACGGGCCTATCCAGAGCAGCCTCTGGGTCGCACGATCCTCGGACCGACTGAACGCGTTTCGCAATTCGCGCGCCACGACCTGTCCGAATTTGTCGCCGATCACTACGGCCCCGAACGGATGATCCTGTCGGCGGCGGGCGCTGTCGATCACGACACCATCGTACGCACTGCCGAGGCATTGTTCGGCCATCTTGCGCCGCAGCCCGCTTTCACTCAGGTGGATGCGACATTCCAAAGCGGCGAACGGATAGAGCTCAAGACGCTGGAACAGGCGCATTTCGCCTTGGGTTTCGAAGGCCCGGGTTATCGCGACGACGCAATCTACACGGCACAGATCTTTTCCACCGCATTCGGTGGCGGCATGTCGTCACGGCTTTTCCAGGAAATTCGGGAAAAGCGGGGTCTTTGCTATACGATCTACGCCCAGACGGGGGCCTATGCCGAAACCGGCATGACCACGATCTATGCCGGAACCAGCGCCGAAGACCTGAGCGAACTGGCCGGCCTGACGATGGACGAACTGAAGCGCAGCGCCGATGACATGACCCCCGCCGAAGTCGCGCGCGCCAGAGCGCAGATGAAGGCGGGCCTGCTGATGGGGCTGGAAAGCCCGTCGTCCCGGGCAGAGCGACTGGCCCGGATGGTTTCGATCTGGGGCCGGGTGCCGGACCTTGAAGAGACGATCAGCAGGATCGACGCGGTCACGACCGGCGATGTTCGCGAATTTGCGGCCGGAATGATCACCGGGGCCGCAGCGCTCGCGCTTTACGGCCCGGTTGAAAAGGCTCCGCGTCTGGATGATCTGCGCGAAAGGCTCGCCGCCTGATGCTCTCTCGGCGGCGCAAGGTTCGGATCGAAACCGAACGGATGGTGCTGCGACCGCCACAACACTCGGACTATCGCCAATGGTCGGCGCTCAGACGCGAAAGTGCCGATTTCCTCAAGCCATGGGAACCGACCTGGGCCGACGACCATCTGTCGCGCAAAGGGTTCACCAACCGCGTCTACTGGGCACAACGCTCCATCGCAAATGAAAGCGCGCTGCCGATGTTCCTTGTGCGTCGCAAGGATGAGGCCATTCTGGGGGCCATAACATTGGACAATATCCGCCGGGGCCCATCGCAAGCCGGGACATGCGGGTACTGGATCGGCCAGCCCTTCGCCCGAAACGGCTACATGCGCGAAGCACTGCTTGCTGTGGTGCATTACGCTTTTACCGCCCTCGACCTCAGCCGCATTGAAAGCGCCTGCCTGCCCGAAAATGCGGCTTCCCGGGGGGTTCTGGAAAAATGTGGGTACAAATACGAAGGCGTTGCGCAGAGTTACCTGCAGATCAACGGCCGCTGGCGAAATCATGTTCTTTACGCAAACCTGCGCGGAGACCGGCGCGGGAAATCGGATGTCGGGTGAGTCAGGGCACCTGAAACAGACCGCTCTTTGGGGCGCGGAAGTTCATTCACTATCCTTTTTGATCAACGTCGGGTGACAAATCCGTCCTCCGCCCTATCCTAGGGTAAGGAGGATTTCCGATGTTTCGACTGATCCTTGTACTGCTCCTTGTCACCACCACGGCTTCGGCTCAAGACCGGCGCCCCAGCCATTGCATCGCCATCGCGGATGCCGCGCCGGGGCTGGAATTCATTCAGCGGGCCAGTTGGTCCGATGCCGTGCCTCAGTACAGCGTGCGGATTTCATACATCGACCATTCGATGTTCCTGATCCAGACCCCCGGGGGGGTGAGCGTGGCGACCGATTACACCGGCTACACCGGCCCGGCCGCATTTCTGCCCACGGCGGTCACGATGAACCATGCCCACTCAAGCCACTGGACCGCTTTTGTCGATCCCGGCATCCCGCATGTGCTCCCCGGCTGGGGTGAATTCGGGGAAGGGATCGAACATTACCTCGACCTGGGTGAGATGCTCATCCGGAATGTGTCGACAGACATCCGGTCCGGAGGCGGCACCGAGACCCGCGGCAATTCCATTTTCGTCTTCGAGGTCGAAGGCCTGTGCATCGGCCATCTGGGCCATTTGCACCACGAACCAAACGAACAGCAATACGCGGCATTGGGGCGGCTGGATGTCGTCCTGGCGGCGGTCGATGGCGGGCTGACGGTTCCGGTTCCGGTCATGGTCCGCATCGTCAAGCGGCTTCGCTCGTCCATTGTCATTCCGATGCACTGGTTCGGGCGCGCCACACTGGATCAGTTCCTTGTCGAAATGTCCGATGAGTTCGATATTGTCAGAACCGGAGAGACCAGTCTGGACGTGTCATTGCGAACGCTGCCGCCGCGCCCGACCGTGATGGTGCTGGAACCCCGCCTGCTTCAATAGCCGGACCCCTTGCGCCGACAGTCGCGGTCGTGCTTCATCCCCGAAAAAGGAACGGCATGACACTCAATCCCGTGACAGAGCAGTTTGCGACGATGCTTCGGGCGCAACTTCCCGATAGCACCTTTCGCCCCGTGGCGCCGCACTATCTCGAAGAACCGCGCGGCGTGTTTTCAGGGGTCCCCGGCCTCGTCCTTGCGCCTGCCTCCGCTCGGGAAGTTTCCGTCATCCTCAAGGGGGCCAACCAAGCCCGCGTCGGCGTTGTCCCCTATGGTGGGGGAACCGGCCTTGTCGGGGGCCAAATCCTGCCCGATGGTCCGGCCCCGATCATCTTGTCGCTCGAACGAATGACAGCGATCCGCGCAACCTATCCGGTCGAAAACGTCATGATCGCCGAGGCAGGTGCGGTTTTGCATGATGTTCACTCGGCCGCGGAATCGGTGGACCGGCTTTTTCCCTTGTGGCTGGCTTCCGAAGGGTCCGCGCGCATCGGCGGCAACCTTGCGACGAACGCCGGCGGCGTCAATGTGATCCGCTACGGCACGGCCCGCGACCTGTGCCTTGGACTTGAAGTCGTGCTGCCCAACGGCGAGATCTGGAACGGCCTCAGGCGGTTGCGCAAGGACAACACCGGATACGATCTGCGGAACCTTTTCATCGGTTCCGAAGGGACCTTGGGCGTCATCACCGCCGCCGCGCTCCGGCTCTTCCCGCGCCCGGCACAGCAAAGCGCGGCGCTGATCGTGGTCCGCGATCCCGCGGCGGCGCTTCAACTGCTCGAGATTGTGGGCAAGCGCGTTGCAGAAGGTCTTTCCGCATTCGAACTGATTTCCGGCACGGGCCTGCAGTTCCTAGCCGAAACAATGCCGCACATACGCCAGCCCTTCGAGGAACCGCCAAAGTGGATGGTCCTCATCGACCTCGGACTGCCCGCAACGCAGGATCCGGCTGAATTGTTGACCGACATCTTCGCCGATGCCCTCGAACACGGGCTGTCAACAGACGGGATCGTCGCGCAAACCGAAGCGCAGCGGCAAGAGTTCTGGACGTTGCGCGAATCCATTCCCGCGGCCAACAAGCGCATCGGTGCGATTTCCTCGCAGGATATTTCGCTTCCGATCAGCTCCGTGCCGGACTTCATCGCCAGGGCGACCGATGCCCTGAAGCAGATGGGCGATGTCCGGATCAACAACTTCGGGCATCTTGGCGACGGGAACCTGCATTTCAACGTCTTCCCGGCAAAGGGTCGCAGCAAGGCGGACTATCCGGACGGGCCGTCAAGGGCCCGGCGCATCATCCATGACCTCGTGTATGAATTTGAAGGGTCCTTCAGTGCCGAGCACGGGGTGGGTCGCGCCAAGATCGATGATCTGGAGCGGTATGGCGATCCGACCAAACTGGCGGCCATGCGCCTGATCAAGACGGCGCTCGATCCGAACGGGATCATGAACCCGGGGGCGGTGATCCGCGACTGAAAGCGGCGTCCGGGGAGATCGATGAGACCTGCCCCTGCCATTCACCATCAGGTGCCTTCGAAGTCGCAGAGGGCATGGACCTCGTAACCCATCGCCTCAAGCCGGCGACGGCCGCCCAGTTCCGGCAAGTCGACGACGAAGGCGCAGCCGATGATCTCGCCGCCCAGCCGTTCAATCAGCTTGATGCCCGCTTCTGCGGTTCCGCCGGTCGCCAGAAGGTCATCGACCAGCAGGATCTTCTCGCCGGGCTGGATGGCGTCGTCATGGATCTCGACGATGGCCTCGCCATATTCCAGCTTGTAGTCCTGCGATATCGTTCGCCCCGGCAACTTGCCCTTCTTGCGCACCGGCACGAAGCCGACCGTCAGCTGATGGGCAATGGCGCCGCCCAGAATGAAACCACGCGCTTCAAGCCCCACGACCTTGTCGATCTGCATCCCCGCATAGGGGTGCAACAACTGGTCAACACACATCCGAAAGCCGCGCGGGTCGGCGAATAGTGTCGTCACATCGCGAAACATGATGCCTTCATGCGGAAAGTCGACGATCGTGCGGATATAGTCTTTGACGGTTTGACGTTTCTGCATGCTGGGGTCCTGAAGTCCGGGCGACAGCCTTGTCTAGGCTGCGAAGGGCGACCTGTTCAAGCATTCAGTCACACCCGCGTTGCACCCTCGCGCGGCGGCTAGCGTATCGGGCTGTGCCAAATCCGGGCTTCGATTCGCGACAATCGGCATAACACTCGGCTTTGGCCCCGCCCTCTGCCAACCGTGTCCGGGCAAGAATATGCCGCTTTGGCTGTCCGAAATCCGTGCGCTAAGCGAATTGCCGCCGCTTCCGCCGCCCGTTGGCGGACATTCACCCATTGCCCGCGGGGGCAGGCTTATTGTGCGATTATAGGTCTGTTAAGGATCTTGCTCCAAGCTGCTGCAAAGCAGATCGCACGCAAAATGGGGATGGCGCATGCAGGACCACGACTGGCTTTTTGATCTGACGATGAACCTTTGCGACAAGGCCGAACAGTTGGGGCTCAACGCGATGTCGGCAAAGTTTGAAGAAGCGCTCGACGCTTACCTGGTGGAAACCGGCCATGCCGCCAGACCTGTGCAGGTTCCCGATCTGCCAGTCGCGGCGTTCGGTCCGATATCCCTTCGACAGGACAGTTTCGTCCTGGGCAGTCGCAGTGCGCCCAGGACCGCCGCCGTCGCGTTCGCCTCACGGCGGGGCACGCCAAGTCTCGCGCTCCAGGCCCTGCAGGCGGCGCGGGCCAGAACAGGGCTGGATGAGTCCGGTGAAGACGAACCGATGGAGCTGTTGAATCGGGCAAGCTGAAGGGCAGGGATCGAAAGCCGACGATCCCGATCCGCAGAAGGCACTGACCCCGGCTGGCGACACGAAGCCGGCGGCCGGGAACCAGACTATCCCTGCAGGCTGCGAACCCCCAATTCCCCTTCCCGGCTTGCTTTCATCGCCAAAGCCGCGGCATGGCTGGCAGCCAGCGTGGTGAAATAGGGGATCTTGTCCATCAGCGCGACATTCCGCATCGAACGGCTGTCTTCCACGGCCTGCGCGCCCTCGGTCGTGTTCATCACCAGCGCGACGCCGCCATCTTTCATGACATCGACGATGGTCCTGCCGCCTTCATAGGCCTTGTTCACGATCGTCGAGTCCAACCCGTTCTCGGCCAGAAATGCGGCCGTTCCGCGGGTGGCGATGATATCAAGGCCAAGTTCCAGAACAATCCGCGCCGTTTCCAGAAGCTGCGGCGTTTTGTCGGTTTCCTTGATCGACAAGAACACCGTGCCAGTCTCGGGCAGGTGCGTCCCGGCACCAAGCTGCGCCTTGAGAAACGCGCGCGGGAAAGTCCGGTCCCAGCCCATCACTTCGCCGGTCGACCGCATCTCGGGGCCCAAGAGCGTATCGACGCCGGGGAAGCGGGCGAAGGGCATCACGGCCTCCTTGACGCTGAACCACGGCGTGCGGAAATCGGCCAGCGCATGCGTGTCGCCCATCGGGATGGTCACATCGTCGCTTACCGGCACATGCGGCTGGGCGTGCGGAAAATCGGCCAGCTTTTCGCCCGCCATCAGCCGCGCGGCGATGGATGCGATGGCGCTGTCGGTCGCCTTGGCGACAAAAGGCACCGTGCGGCTGGCACGCGGGTTGACCTCGAGCACATAGATCGTGCCGTCCTTGATGGCGAACTGCACGTTCATCAGGCCGACCACATTCAGCGCCAGCGCCAGCGCGCGGGTCTGGGTTTCGATCTCGGCCACGGTCTCCGCAGACAAGGTGTGGGGCGGCAGCGAACAGGCTGAATCGCCGGAATGCACGCCGGCCTCCTCGATATGCTCCATGATGCCCGCCACATGCACATCGGTGCCGTCACTCAAAGCATCGACATCGACCTCGGTCGCGTTGGTCAGATAGCTGTCCAGCAGCACCGGGTTCTTGCCCGACACATTGACAGCATCGCGGATGTAACGCGCCAGATGGTCGTCATCCCGTACGATCTCCATCGCCCTGCCGCCCAGAACGTAAGACGGGCGGATCACCAGCGGATAGCCAACGGTCTTGGCAATGGCCATCGCCTGTTCATCGCTCGAAGCGATGCCGTTGACCGGCTGCTTGAGCCCCAGCTTGCCCAGCAGTTTCTGGAACCGCTCGCGGTCTTCGGCCAGATCGATCGCGTCGGGCGTGGTGCCGAGGATCGGGATGCCTGCATCCTGCAGGGCATTCGCCAGTTTCAGCGGGGTCTGCCCGCCGAATTGGACGATGACACCGTGCAAGGTCCCGTTTTCCTGCTCGACGCGCAGAATTTCCATCACATGCTCAAAGGTCAGCGGCTCGAAATAGAGCCGGTCCGACGTGTCGTAGTCGGTGCTGACCGTCTCGGGGTTGCAGTTGATCATTATCGTCTCGTAGCCCGCTTCGGTCAGCGCGAAGCAGGCGTGACAACAGCAATAGTCGAACTCGATGCCCTGTCCGATCCGGTTCGGCCCGCCGCCAAGAATGACGATCTTGTTGCGGTTCGAAGGCCGGGCCTCGCATTCGACATCGCCCATCGCCGGGGATTCATAGGTCGAATACATATAGGGCGTCTGAGCTTCAAATTCGGCAGCGCAGGTGTCGATCCGTTTGAAGACGGCATTGACGCCAAGGTTGGTCCGGGCGCGGCGGACGTTTTCTTCGTCCCGGCCGGTCAGCTTGCCAAGCCGGGCATCGGTGAAGCCCAGCATCTTGACCGCGCGCAATCCGTCTTCCGTGACTGGCAGGCCATCTTGTCGAAGGGTCTCCTCGGCTTCGATAATCTCCCGGATACGGGCAAGGAACCATGGATCGAACATGGTGACGGCGTGGATTTCATCATCCGTCAGGCCGTGGCGCATCGCCTGTGCGATGGTCCGCATCCGGTCGGGTGTCTTGGCCGATAGTGCCTTGACGACGGCCGCTTTGTCGGGCGCGCCCGGAATGGCGATCTCATCAAAGCCGGTCAAACCGGTTTCCATGCTCGCCAAAGCCTTTTGCAGGCTTTCGTGGATCGTGCGGCCAATGGCCATCGCTTCGCCCACCGATTTCATCGCGGTCGTCAGTTCCGGCTTGGCGCCGGGGAATTTCTCGAAGGCGAAGCGCGGGATCTTGGTAACGACATAGTCGATGGTCGGCTCGAAACTGGCAGGCGTGACCTTGGTGATGTCATTGTCCAGCTCGTCCAGCGTGTAACCCACGGCCAGCTTGGCTGCGATCTTGGCGATGGGGAAGCCAGTGGCCTTGGACGCCAGCGCCGAGGACCGCGACACGCGCGGGTTCATCTCGATCACCACCATGCGGCCGTCAGCAGGGTTGATCGCCCATTGCACGTTCGACCCGCCGGTTTCGACACCGATCTCGCGCAATACGGCGATCGAGCCGTTGCGCATGATCTGGTATTCCTTGTCGGTCAGCGTCAGCGCCGGGGCGACGGTGATCGAATCTCCGGTATGCACGCCCATTGGGTCGACGTTTTCGATGGCGCAGACGATGATCGCATTGTCGGCCTTGTCGCGCACCACCTCCATCTCGAACTCTTTCCAGCCCAACAGGCTTTCATCGATCAGGATCTGTGCCATGGGTGACGCATCAAGCCCCGAATGGCAGATCCGTTCGTAATCCTCGCGGTTATACGCGACACCGCCGCCGGTGCCGCCAAGCGTGAAAGCGGGCCGGATGATCGCGGGCAGCCCTACATATTCGATCGCATCGATGGCGGCGGCCACGCCGGCCTTCAGGTCGAATTTGCCGTTCGCCAGCTTGGGTGCCGTGATGATCGTTGCCTTCGGGTTTTCCAGCCCGATGCGGTCCATCGCCTCGCGGAACAGCTTGCGGTCCTCGGCCATCTCGATGGCCTTGCGGTTGGCGCCGATCAGTTCAACGCCGAACTTGTCGAGGACGCCCATATCCGCCAGCGCCAGCGAGGTATTAAGCCCGGTCTGGCCGCCCATGGTCGGCAGAAGCGCGTCGGGGCGTTCCTTTTCGATGATCTTGGCGACGACTTCGGGCGTGATCGGTTCGATATAGGTTGCATCGGCCAGTTCGGGATCTGTCATGATCGTGGCCGGGTTCGAATTGACCAGAATGACCCGGTAGCCTTCTTCCCGCAAAGCCTTGCAGGCCTGGGCACCCGAATAGTCGAACTCGCAGGCCTGACCAATGACAATGGGGCCGGCACCGATGATCATGATAGACTTTAGATCGGTTCTCTTCGGCATTTTACGACATCCCCACGTGCAAATTGTCGTGGGTTATAGCCATGCGACGCCGGGGTGCAAGCGGTTAGCCATGAACTTGCCACAGCATCCGTCCGAACTGACCAAATTTGCGCCATATTTCCAAGTTCTTAATCCTATGTGACCTTTGCACGAGTTACGGGGCGGCATGAGCCAGACGCAGCAAAAGCATGTAGGATTGGGGATAATGAAGAAATTCGTTATCTTCTCGATCATATATTTCGAATTTGCGATCGCGACGACGTTGATGGTGCGCGAGGATCCCGACACCTCGATCATAGCTCTCGCTGCGACATTGCAGCGCGTCGTCCCGAAATTTCTCTATGTGCTGCTCGCCTTGGCGGTCGCCGGCGTGGTTATGACCATGCTGTCTCGCATCTGGTGTTTCCGATCCACGCTCAGCGTGTTGATGCTGGGGCTGATCGGCTGTGTTCTGTTCCAGACGGGCTTCACTCTGGTCAAATCGAATCTCCCCGAAGTGATACCGTTCTACGCCGATCCGATGCTTGCCGATTGGGATCGCGCGCTGCACGGGGGCTACGATCCCTGGACGCTGACAGACAAATTCTCAGCATGGCTCCCAGAGCAACTGACCATGATTCTCTACATGAAGTTCTGGGGCCCGATGGCGGTCTTCCTGCCCGTCGCGCTCTGTATCTTCGACAACGATGCCGAACGGGTAAAGCGGACGTTGTTCCTCTACGTCATTGCGTGGGTTCTGATCGGCAATGTCTTCGCTCTGATCGGCATGTCTGGCGGCCCGGTCTACTATGACCGGATTGTCGGCGGCGACCGGTTTGCCGATCTGACGGCGGCTTTGGTGAACAACGGTCTTGCCGAGGGGAGCATCGGAAAGATCCAGAACGCCCTTTGGCTCTTCTATACGGGCGATTATGTTTTCATCGGCTCCGGGATATCGTCCTTTCCCAGTGTCCATGTTGCCGTCGCTGCTGTCTTTGCCTTCTATCTCGCAGAGCGGTCGCGCGGGTTGGCGATTGCCGGGTTTACCTACCTTGCGATCGTCCTCTTCCTGTCGGTCTACACCGGGTACCACTATGCGCTCGACGGATATTTTTCGATCGCGGTCGTGGGCGGTCTGTGGACGTATTTCCGCCGTCGCGCCACGACAGAGCCTTCGCTTCTCATGGGCCAGCCGGTCTGAACGGTTACTCTGCGGCGTGGCGCATTTCTGACATGTCACCGGATCTGTAAAGGTAGTCGCGCGTCAGCGGCACCGTCTCCTGCTTTCGGGAAAGCTGAAACTGGAAGACCACTTGCCGGTTCAAACGGAATGTCAGTTCGGAGGCGATCAGATAATAGCGCCACATCCGGCAGAACCGGTCGTCATAGAGTGCGCGCGCCTTGTCGATATTGGCCATGAACCGATCATGCCAAAGCTTCAGCGTATCCGCATAGTGCAGACGCCAGACCTCGATATCCGTCGTGAACAACCGGGCCTTCTCGACTGCTGCCATGGTCTCGGACATCGCCGGGACATAGCCGCCCGGAAAGATATACTTGGTGATCCATGGGCTCGTGAAGCCTGGCGGATCGGCGCGACCGATGGTGTGAACAAGGGCAACGCCGTCAGGAGCAAGCCTTTCGCGAACGTGGCGGAAATACTCGAGAAAATGCGGAGCGCCGACATGTTCGAACATGCCGACCGACACGATCCGGTCGAAGCGTTCGGTAACATGCCGGTAATCCATCAACCTGAATTCGACCTGGTCCGCCAGCCCCGTATCGGCGGCGCGCCTTGTGGCCATGGCGTGCTGTTCACGAGACAGCGTCACACCGGTCACCCGCGCCCCGTAGTCCCTTGCCAGCGTCAGCGCCATTCCGCCCCATCCACAGCCGATATCAAGGACGGACATTCCGGGCTGGATCAGAAGCTTGCTTGCGATATGGCGCTTCTTGTTCGACTGGGCCTGTTCCAACGTATCCGATGGCCTGCGGAAATAGGCGCATGAATACTGCCGGTCCTCGTCTAGGAAGAGGTCATAGAGCTCGCTCGACAGATCGTAGTGATGCGCGACATTGACACGGGAACGTCCGACGGGATTGTTCTGTTCGACCCTGCGCAGCGCCCGGCGCATGGCGACGAGTGGCCGCTGCCACAAGATTGCTTTCCGCTGGCGCGCAATATTGGTGATCGCAAGCGAAAGCAGGCCGTAAAGATCGTCGCCCTCGATCGTCACGCTGCCATCCATATAGCCCTCGCCCAGCGCCAGATCGGGATTGCGAACCATCCGCCGGGGCAAGGACGGATCGTGAAACGTCACTTCGATGCGCGGGCCCGTCCCATCACCATATCGGTGCTTGCCGCCGCCCGGCATGGTGACACGCAGATCGCCTGTCTGGATGATATGATCCAGCATCTGGTCAAGGAGTCCTGTCCACATTTCCACCCCCTTTGATGCTTGGCGGCACCAACAACGGCGTCTGAAAACAATACCTGATCGCCGAAAAATACCGGCCAATGCATGAAAACGTCCGTAGTCTGTCGAATCTCGCCCCGTCTGTAAAGGTCCTCGGCCCGTTGCAGCCGCCCTGCGCGGTCACGCCCGGTCACCAAGTCTGCTTGACTTCCGTGTCCGGGCAAGGTGTATCGGCGCGAACCATGTTTGAAGCACTCTGAGAGGCAGCCATGCACGCCTATCGCAGCCAGACCTGCGCCGACCTGACCAAAGACGATGTTGGCAAGACCGTTCGCCTGGCGGGCTGGGTCCACCGTGTCCGCGACCACGGCGGTATCCTTTTCATTGACCTGCGCGATCACTACGGCATCACCCAGGTGTTGTGCGACCCCGACAGCGCGGCCTTCGCCGAAGTTGAAAAGGTGCGCTCCGAATGGTGCATCCGGGTGGACGGCGAAGTGAAGGCGCGCGATCCCGAACTCATCAACCCAAAGCTTCCGACCGGCGAGATCGAGCTTTTCATCCGTGAGATAGAAGTTCTCGGAGCCGCGGACGAACTGCCGCTGATGGTCTTTGGCGATCAGGAATATCCCGAGGAAACGCGCCTTCGCTATCGCTTCCTCGATCTGCGGCGCGACGAATTGCACCAGAACATGATCCTGCGGTCGAATGTCGTGGCGTCCATGCGAAAGCGGATGTGGGCGCAGGGGTTCAATGAATTCCAGACCCCGATCATCACCGCCTCCTCACCGGAAGGGGCGCGGGACTTCCTCGTGCCGTCCCGCCTTCACCCGGGCAAGTTCTACGCGCTGCCGCAGGCCCCACAGCAATTCAAGCAGCTGATCATGGTCTCGGGCTTCGACAAATACTTCCAGATCGCGCCCTGCTTCCGCGATGAGGATCCGCGCGCAGACCGCTCTCCAACGGACTTCTACCAACTCGATTTGGAAATGTCGTTTGTCACGCAAGAGGATGTGTTCAACACCATTCAGCCCGTGATCGAGGGAGTGTTCGAGGAATTCGGCAACGGCCGCGTCGTTGACAAGCACTGGCCGCAGATCTCCTACAAGGATGCCGCGCTCTGGTACGGCACCGACAAGCCCGACTTGCGCAACCCGATCAAGATGCAGGTCGTCTCCGAGCATTTCGCCGGCTCCGGCTTTGCGATCTTCGCCAAACTGCTGGAACAGGACGGTACCCAGATTCGCGCCATTCCGGCCAAGGGGGGCGGGTCCCGCAAGTTCTGCGACCGGATGAACGCCTTTGCCCAGAAAGAGGGCCTGCCGGGGATGGGCTACATCTTCTGGCGCCACGGCGACGCCGGGCTCGAAGCGGCCGGCCCCTTGGCCAAGAACATCGGCCCGGAACGGACCGAGGCGATCCGTCTGCAGCTTGGGCTGGGCGTCGGCGATGCGGCCTTCTTCCTTGGTGGCAAGCCATCGTCGTTCGAGGCGGTGGCAGGGCGTGCACGCACAGTGATCGGCGAAGAGCTTGGTCTGACCGACAAGGACCGTTTCGCATTCGCGTGGATCGTCGATTTCCCGATGTACGAGAAAGACGACGAAGGAAACATCGATTTCTCTCACAACCCGTTCTCCATGCCGCAGGGCGGTCTGGACGCGCTATCAGGCGATCCGCTGGGCGTCATGGGGTATCAGTATGATCTGGCCTGCAACGGCTATGAACTGGTCAGTGGCGCAATCCGGAACCACAAACCCGAAATCATGTTCAAGGCCTTTGAACTCGCCGGCTATGGCGAGGATGAGGTCCGCAAGCGGTTCGGCGGCATGGTCAACGCGTTCCGCTACGGCGCACCGCCGCATGGCGGCTGCGCGGCAGGCATCGACCGGATTGTCATGCTGCTGGCGGATGAAGCGAACATTCGTGAGGTCATCATGTTCCCGATGAACCAGCGGGCCGAAGACCTGATGATGGGTGCGCCGTCAGAGCCGATGAACGAGCAGCTTCGCGAATTGCGCCTTCGGGTCATCCCCGAGGAATAGCTCGCCTGTGCTTAAAAAACAAAACCCGCCGGACAGGCGGGTTTCTTGCGAACGGATGTAGCGGCGACTAGGCCAGCGATGTCACGATTGCGACGACAAGCGAACCGGCTCCGGCCCCAAGGATGCACCAGTCCATGACGGCGCTGCCCATTTCATCGTTCCAAAATCTTTGCAGCAGCTTGTTCAACTCAGGACCCTCGTTCCGTACCTGGGCGCAGAAACCCATTTTCCGATAGGTTTTTCTTTCATTGAAAGAGGGCGGAATTGCGTTAAAGCCATGCAAAGAAAATGGAGTCTGCGCAGTGGTTTAAGCGAGATTGGGGGTAACCGTGGACAAAGACAAGCTTCTCGGCGGATTGGTTCCAAATTGGACCCCTCCACCACGCCCCGACGGGCGCAGGCTTGAAGGCAACTACGCGCGGCTGGAACGTCTGAACGCCGCTGCTCATGCCCAGGATCTGTTTGCCGCAAACAGCGCCAGCGACCGGATCTGGGACTACTTGCCATATGGCCCTTTCGCGGATTTCAAGGGTTATGCAGACTGGGTCCGGTCCTTCGAGCAATCTGCAGATCCGCTCTTCTATGCCATCCGAAATCTGGAAACCGGCCGCTGGGAAGGCGTCGCCAGCTACCTTCGGATTACACCCGAGGCGGGTAGCATCGAAGTGGGGCACATCAACTTCTCGCCCGCCCTGCAGCGCACGCGCGCGGCGACCGAGACCATGTATCTGATGATGCGCTGGGCCTTCGAGGCCGGCTATCGGCGCTATGAATGGAAGTGCAACGCATTGAACCTCGGGTCGCGCCGCGCCGCCGAACGGCTTGGCCTCAGCTACGAAGGCATTTTTCGTCAAGCCGCAGTGGTAAAGGGAAGAAACCGCGACACTGCCTGGTTTGCCGCGATCGATTCCGAATGGCCCGCGCTGAGACAAGCTTTCGAAAAATGGCTTTCGGCTGACAATTTCAGCCCCGTTGGGGAACAAAAGCAAAGCCTGTCCGGGTTCACCGCGCCCGTGCTGGTTTCACGCGACCCGGCGCTGACCTGAAGCCGGGCCGCCAAAGTCCGAAAGACGCTCAGACCACCTTGCGTTGCTGCAGCCGTTCCTGAACCAGCCCGAAAATCCTGTCGATGTCTTCGGCACAAGGCTGCCCGCCGGCGCGGTGCCGGGCAAGGTTCGCGGCGGCATCCTGCATCACGTCGTCATGTGCTATGCGCGCGATACCTGAAAGGAACTGCGCAACGTAGTCGATCGAGGCCTGATCGCTGGCAGATGCTGTCAGGAAATTGGCAATGTGAACAAGGTCATCTTGCAGGGCCAGCTTGTCAGGGGCGATGACTTCATCCGTAACCCTCCGAAGCCCCTTGGGTTGCGCATCGGCCGGCAGGTGTTCCAGAATGATTCTCTGGAAGCTGGCAAGGTTTTCAATCGGTTTGGCCAGGAATCCGTCCGCCCCGGCGGCAGCCGCGAGTTGCGCGCCGTCGTCATTGCCGCTGGTCCCCAGGATGACACCCACGCGCGGCGTCCCCCGGGCCAGTTCGCTGATCAGGTCTTCGCCCGACCCATCGGGAAGACCAAGATCGACAATCACGACAGACGGTCGGTAAACGGCAAGGTGCCGGCGCGCCGAGGCCAGATTGTCGGCGCGCCGGATCCGGGCGCCGGATCGCAGGCAAAGCAATCGCATCGCTTCGGACGCATATCGGCTGTCTTCAACCATGAGCACGGTCAGCCCCAGAAGCGGACGATCCGCCGTGGGCGATTGACCAAGCGGGAAGCTGTCAGGAAATTCGGGCATGGCAGGGCCTCTCTGGTCGGGTGAGTCGCATTTAGCCGGGCAAGTGGTAAATCGCCGGTTAAGAACGCGTGCCTGCGGCAGGCTGACCCTTGCAAGGCAACCGGTCCGGGGGGATAAGGTCGCAGCGGACAAGGAGCCAGAACCATGATCGGACGTCTGAATCACGTAGCAATCGCGGTGCCAGACCTGAAGGCCGCCGCAGCGCAATACCGTGACACGCTGGGCGCAAAGGTCGGCGCACCCCAGGATGAACCCGATCATGGCGTCACGGTCGTCTTCATCGAACTGCCCAACACCAAGATCGAACTGCTCTATCCGTTGGGGGAAAACAGCCCGATCAACGGATTCCTGGAAAAGAACCCCTCCGGCGGCATTCATCACATGTGCTACGAGGTCGAAGACATCCTCGTGGCACGCGACCGGCTGCTGGCGGCGGGCGCGCGGGTTCTGGGAAGCGGAGACCCGAAGATCGGCGCGCATGGCAAGCCCGTCCTGTTCCTGCACCCCAAGGATTTCAACGGGTGCCTGATTGAGCTGGAGCAGGTCTGATGGCGATCACCTCGGCCATCGTGCTCTTTGCCGTCATCTGGTTTCTGGTGATGTTCATTACCCTGCCGATCCGGCTGCGCACGCAGGGCGATGATAATGAAATCGTCCCCGGTACGCAGGCCGGCGCGCCATCCAACTTCAATGTCAAGCGAACGATGTGGATCGTCACGGGCGTGACCATCGTGATCTGGGCGCTGATCGCCGGCACTATCATTTTTGGCGGATTCTCGGTGCATGACATCGATATGTTCGGCCGCATGGACGGCAGCTGAGCCACACATAATTTTCATTTCGCGCAATCCGGCGATAGCCTATTATCCGCTCTTATCGGTGCATGAGTCGCCTGGCTATGGTGGCTGAAGGTAACTTCTCTGCACCTTTTTCTGGAGCATTCGATGCATTTGTTGTTGTCGGTCGTCATCTTGTCGGCGGGGGCAATTATTCTTGCCTGGGCATACGGGGCGCACCGCCGCCCGGTTCCTGCCGCCTGGACAAGATACGATTTTCTGTCGTCCTTGGTTTGCTTGCTGGTCACGTGCCTGTTGCCACTCGGCATCGGTTTCGGCGTTAGCGCCCTTATCGATCCGGCAACGACTCTGGCCGGTCTGAACGCTTGGACCGTTGGCGGGTGCGTGCTTGCCATCGGCCTTTGGTGGTTGCTCGTGCCGCGCCTGATGGCCCCGGCTCGTCAGGCTGCGGTTTCTACCGCGGATATCGTGCCGTTCCAGCCAGACGGCCCGCGCAACACGCCTCCTGTATCGAAGGGCGGCGGTCATGCGCGCCGGCGCAAGGCGGCCTGAATCTTGCCGTCTCGCGCGACCCCTACCGCGCGAGACGGTGAAACAGATGCGTGAAGGTCGCTGCACCGACGATCGGAACCAGCAGGTTGACCAACGGCACGGATAGCGGAATCGCCATCAGCGCTCCCGCGAACCAGATTTTGCCTGAATTCCGGCGGAAGAGCGATCTTGCCGCAGTTGGGTCCATTCTGCGGATCGCAACCAGCTGGAAATACTCGCGCCCCAGAAGGTAGCCGTTGAGCGACCAGAACACCAAAGGTGTGAAGGGGGCCAGGACGATAGTCATCGCCATCACTGCGTAGACAATCAGTGCCAGCAGGTTGGCCACGACGATCACCGCCATGAAGCGCAGGCTGTCCGAAAGGCCGTCCAGCCAGTTCGTCTGCTGAACCGGCGGCAAAGTCGGGTAATACCGGTCCTCGACCGCATCCGCCACCTGATCCAGGAACAGCGATGTGAAAGCCGAGGCGACGGGCACCATCAGAAACACCGACAGCACCATCAGCAGAAGAACCGACGCACCCGATATCAGATCGTTAACCCAGCTGACCTCTCCGATCCAGGGCAACGTGACGGTTTCGGGCGCCACAAGCGCCACCAGCCACAGGACAAAGACATAGATCGCGATCAGCAGCGCGACCGTCAGACCGATCCCCAGCACAAGGACACGGCGAAACCGGGCATCCATCAACTGGCCGATCGCCTTGAATATGTCGTCGAAGATCATGCGGCGACCCAGGTTGTGATTGCGTCGATATCCGGCCTTGGGCGGTCCGGTGGCGGCGCGGTTTCGGTGCCGATATGGATCATGCCAGCGATGCTTTCCTGATTTTCGAGCTGCAACCCGGCGGCGCAGAATTCACGGTCATGCACCGGCCACCCCGTCAGCCAGCTCGCCCCCCAGCCAGAGGCAAGCGCCGCATTCAATAGCGCCAGACAAACCGCCCCGGCAGAATAGGTCTGCTCGATCGCCGGTATCTTTTCCGACACTTTCGGAGAGGCGACGACTGCGACGACCAGACCGGCGGTTTCGTAGGTCCCGCGTGCTTTTTCGATATCCTCGGGGGACTTGCCAAGCCTGGCGCCGCAATCACCCACCAATCCCGCAAGACGCTGCAGGGCCGGGCGCTCCAGCACGATGAAGCGCCACGGCTCCAGCTTGCCATGATCGGGGCTGCGGGCTGCGGCCGTCAGCAGCGGGATAAGCGCCTCGCGGGTTGGAACGGGGCCGGCAAGCGTCTTGGCGGGTCGCGACCGCCGGGTCAGCAGGAAGTCCATCGCATCGGGGTTGGTTAGGGGCATCTGTGTCTCCGGGTCTTTGGAAGCTATGTCGGGCATGACCGTGCCGGGTTCAAGGGGGCGACGACGTCGCAGGAACCGGCATCGGAACGCGGATTCGCACGATGTGGCGTTTGTGTCAGCCGAAAAACTGCGCCTCGAGATCGTCGATGACGCTTGAGAAATAGCGCCTGATCGCCGGATTGGGCTGTCGCGCGGCGAAAGTGTCGGTGAACGGGTCGGGGGCGGCGATTGTGCTTGCCGAAAGCTGCTGCAGGACGGCGTGGCCGCAGAAAGGAACGTAAAGTTCGGAATAGCCGCCTTCATGCACCATGGTCAGTCGACCGTTGCAAAGCTCGTCCGCCGCATCCATCGCAAGCTCGGTCATTTGCCGGAAAGTCTCGGCTGTTGCCAGCATGCGGCCAAGCGGATCAAGCGCGGCAGCATCATACCCGCAGGCAATGATGATTGAGTCCGGCTGGAACTCTTCAAGGGCGGGTAGGACCAGCCGCTCCATCGCCTCGATATAGGTCGCATGACCGGCCCCCGGCGGCAGGGGAATGTTCATGTTGCAGCCTTGGCCAGCGTCTGTGCCGCGATCCTCGGCATCGCCGGTGTCCAGCGGATAGTTGTGCTCTTGGTGGATCGAAATGGTCAGCACGTCGTCACGATTGTAAAAGATCGCCTCGGTGCCGTTGCCGTGATGGACATCCCAGTCGATAACGGCAACACGGTCCGTCAACCGGTCGGCCATCGCGGCTTCGATTGCGATTGCGATATTCGCCAGCAGACAGAATCCATTGGGGAATTCCGGCAGGCAATGGTGCCCGGGCGGCCGGGACAGCGCATAGGAATTTTGCGCCTCGCCCCGAAGCACTGCGCAAAACGCTGCCTTTGCGAGGCCCGCAGAAAGCGCCGCAATTTCAAATCCGCCCTTGGCGAACGGAGTCCGCAAGCCAATCTCGCCGCCGTTTTCGTCCGACAGGCTCTGGAATTTCCGCAGGTAGGATTCGGGGTGGACGCGCAACAGGTCGGTCCATGTCGCTGGGGCCGCCCCTCTCATATCAAGCTCCGCCGCCAGCCCGGTCACGTCGATAAGGTTCTTCAGGCGGCGTTTCGTTTCCGGGTTCTCCGGCAGGCCCCCCGCGCCCATGGGCTGCACGAGACCGCCGATCGGCAGCATGAAGGCATAATTGCCGCCGCCGTGCCAGAAACAGCGCTCGTCCCAGTAAAAGGCGGTTTCCATCAGATTCCCCTGTGCCTTAGGCTGTCACAACCATCGGGAAAACATGCATAGGGGTCCAGAGAAACCTGCGATGAAGAAAGGCGCGCTTTCACATCTCGCCGTGCCGGGGGCCGAGATCGCCGTCCGGGTCACGCCGAAAGCGTCTCGCAACGCCATTATCGAAGAGGATGGCCAGCTTCGCGTCTACGTCACCACCGTGCCTGAAGACGGCAAGGCCAACAGGGAGGTGGCGCGCTTGCTGGCGCACGCACTGGGTGTCGCGAAAACCGCGCTGGTGCTGGTGCGCGGGCAAACCTCGCGCGATAAGGTCTTTCGATTGGACTGAAGCGGGGACCCGTGCAGGTCTCGCGTCAGGATACGGACATCCCCGCCTGCACTAGGCCCGTCGCAACCTGTAGATGCCTTCCGGCAAATTCAGCGCCGCGCCCAGATCGCGAACCTGCGCAAGCGACAGCGTGATCTTCTCGACTCGCTCGGTGCGGGCATCATATTGCTCGATCGTCACGCAATCCTCGAAGGCATTGATGATCACATCCTCCTGCAGATGGGTTGACCCTTCATCCACAAGCGTGACGACCGTGGCGTCGAATTCGTGTTCGATTGTAAACATGAAAGGCAACCTATGCGGCCATACGCCTATTGCAAGAGGTTACGGAAACTTGTCTGGCCCTTGCAGCCATCTTCGCTAGATTGGCGCAAAAAAACCAAGGAGGCACCGATGCGGTTGGGTTTGGTTCTGGGTCTGGCACTCGTTGTTTCCGGCTGCGAGGTCACGACCGTCCAAACGGGCAAACCCCCAAGAAACCGCCCTGCGCCGATGCAACCGGCCCCCCCTGCCAGCGTCGCGGCAAAGCCCTTCACCGAGGTCGTCAACCGGATGGAGCCCGTGGCGGAACGGATGTGTCGAAGCCGCGCGCCCAACGCCAATTGCGATTACCAGATCGTGGTGGATACGCGCCCCGGCCAGCCTGCCAATGCCTATCAGACCGTCGACAAGACCGGCCGCCCGATCATCGCATTCAACCTCGCCCTGATCGCCGAAGTCAGAAACGAGGATGAACTTGCCTTCGTGATGGGTCATGAAGCGGCCCACCATATCGAAGGCCATCTTTCCAGGACCCGTGATACGGCAATGGCGGGCGACGCGATCGGAGGCATCTTTGGGGCCGCGATGGGGGCCGATGCAAATACGATCGGCGTCCTGCAGAACATTGGCGCCGGGTTCGGGTCCAGAATATTCTCCAAGGATTTCGAACTCGAAGCGGATGAGCTGGGCACGATCATCACCTATCGCGCGGGCTTCGATCCCCTCGTGGGCGCACAGTTCTTCACCCGCATTCCGGATCCCGGCAACCAGTTCCTTGGAACGCATCCCCCGAACAAGGATCGCATCAAGACAGTGCGCCGCACCATGGCGGACCTGCGCTGATCGGGCGCGATTGATGCAGGTCAATGCGCGTTCGCCAGTCTCGGCTAGGGCTTTATCCGATCATTCTCACATGACCCGGAGACCTCGATGAAGCGTTCTTTCCTTGCGGCCGCAACCGCCATCTGCCTTTGCACGACATCAGCCCATGCCGGGCCGGTGGCTGAGTTTGAACTCGCGTTCGGCGATATGTATTCGTCTTATCGCTCGGCGCTGTTCGCAACCAATTCAGGTGACGCCGAGAAATCCGCCAAGGCCCTGAAAGCTCTGGATATGAAATGGGCAGATCTGACATCGGTCTACGCCGATTCTCCGCCGCCCCAGTATCAGGACGATCCGCAATGGTCACAGATGATTGCCGACGTAACCGGCTATCTCGAACAGGCCGAATCCGAAGCCGCCGCAGGCCAGTTGCCTGTCGCGCATGTGACGCTTGAAGCCATCCGCGAAGAATTCGGATCCTTGCATGGTCGCAACGGGGTCCAGACCTTCTCGGACCGGATGAACGCCTATCATGCAGAGATGGAGCATGTTCTGGAACTCGATCTGTCCGGCTTCGACGATGCCGCGGCGAACCGGGTGCTCGAATACGCAGGCGTGCTTGGCTATCTGGCCGATGACGTGCTTGCCCTGCCGCCGGCTCAGGCGGCCGGAAACGCGGAATACGAACCGCTTGCCGCCGCTTTCCGGGCCTCGGTCGATCAATTCGTCGAAGCGGCGCGGGCGCGGGACGCCGCGGCTGTTCAATCCGCAGTCGCGGGATTGAAGGTGCCCTATTCCAAGTTCTTCCTGAAGTTTGGATAGGTGGCAGACCACGTTCGGTCCTGGCAGAGGCGTGCATTTTCTGGACAACGGAATGCTTTGGCGTAGTTTGTAAATTGACCACCAGTTTCAAACATTCCTGAAGTCCGCCATGTCCTACTTCAACAACCTCAAGACCTTCGTCCGCACCTACGAACTGGGAAGCATGTCGGCGGCTGCGCGCGATCTGCGGGTGTCGCCTGCGGTCGCGTCGTCGCGGCTCGCGCAGCTTGAAACCCATCTGAATGTCCGCCTGTTCATTCGCACGACACGGGCGCTGCAACCGACAGAGCAGGGCAGGCTGTTCTATCAAGGCGCCTGCAATGTCCTGACCGCCGTTGACGAGGCAGAGGCCGCCGTCAACAACGTCACCCAGAATCCGAAAGGGTCGCTTTACGTCGCTGCGCCCCTTGGCATAGGGCGGCGGCTGATCGCCCCCGATGTCCCGGGATTCAAAAAGGAATTTCCCCTGATCGACATCCGGCTCAGGCTGTCGGACCGCAAGATCGATGTCATGGCAGAGGGGCTCGACGTGGCCTTCTTCATCGGGGTGCCCGAGGATTCAAACCTGAGGCTCCGCAAGATCGCGGATTGCGAACGCGTGCTGTGCGCGTCGCCCGACTATATCGCCCGCAAGGGCCATCCGATGTCCGGCGATCAGATCATGGCAGACAATCACGACTGCCTTGCCCTGCGCTTCCCCGGAACGACCGAATACCGATGGACCCTGATGACCGAGGGCGGCCCGCAAAGATACAGGATTACCGGACCCTACGAGTCGGATGATGGCGACGTGCTGACCGGATGGGCGCTCAATGGCGAAGGCATTGTGATGAAGCCGATCTTCGAAGTCGCCGATCACCTTGCAACAGGCGCGCTTGTCGTCGTGGCGGAAGAAACGCCGCCGATGCCGGTGCAACTGGGCTGCCTGTACGCACACCGCCGCCATCAGGACCCCAAGGTTCGGCTGTTCATAGATTTCATGGCCAAGCGGATCAGCGGCAAATTGAAGGGCTGAGGCAGCCCCGGACGGGCACGCCGCGGGCATAGAGCGCGTGCGATGCGCGAAAAGCGCCAGAGCACCAAGACTAGACCTTAGGACGAAACGCGGCGAATGGTGGGTCGGAGCCCATTTTTTTGAAACTCTGCAACGCAGCAAATGTCAGCAGTGTCGGAGGTGGCCAAAAACGCAAAAAACCCAAAAACCATTTCTGGCTTGGGTTTGTTGTCAACTTGGCGGCCACACGACGGACTATGGTCAGAAGTCAGAAACGCTCAGCCCTAAGGACGAGCGTGTCGCTTACCGAGACCACGCCAATATGACGCTCGACCACCGCAAAGGCAGACTCCAGAAGCGCGTCCAGTCGCTCGGGCTTGATCAGACAGACGACCATTACCATTCCGGCACGGCCGACCTGACCTTCGCGTGTCCATGGCCCGGATCGGCCCGACCCTCCGTGCACGGGCACGATTGTATAGCCAGTCACGCCCGCCTTATTGAGCGCATCGGTCAGTCTTCTTTCGAGTGGCTTTTCAATTACGATTTCGACGCGTTTCGCTGAGTTCATCTGCATGTCAGCCTCCGGTCATCTGCGTGGCCAATGCCACATATAGAGGGATACCCAAAGTGAGATTGAACGGGAATGTGACACCTAACGAAAGTGTCAGGTAGATCGCCGGGTTTGCCTCCGGCAACGCCACCCTCATGGCCGCAGGCACTGCGATGTAAGAGGCCGAAGCGGCAAGCACCATCAAGAGAACTACGCCGCCCGTCGAAAGCCCGATCATCATGCCCACTGCAAGTCCGATAATGGATCCGGCCAGCGGCATGACGATACCAAATGCCACCGCCCCCACCCCCAGAACTCCCTTCGACTGCCTCAATCCGCGTCCGGCGACCAGTCCCATGTCGAGCAGGAAAAGACAAAGCACGCCCTTGAAAGGCGACACGATGAACGGTGCAATTTCAGCCAAGCCTTTTTCGCCGGTCATCATGCCGATGACAAAACTGCCAACCAGCAAGACGATTGAACCATTGAGCAGGATTTCCCGCATCAGCCCCGGTTCCATTCGCCCACTCGAACCATTTCGAGATATCAGCCAAAGGGCGGACAGGATCGCCGGAGCCTCCATCGCTGCTGCGACAGCAACCATGTATCCCTCTGCTGCAATCGCCCGCCCTTCCAGAACCGAAGTCGCGGCCACGAACGTCACGATACTGATCGAGCCATAATGCGCAGCTACAGCGGCGGCATCCAGCCGAGAGAATTTCGTGAGTATTTTTAACAAAGCAAAGGCAAGAAGGGGAAGACCGAAGGACAGAAGGACCCCTGCACCGACGGCCATTAGCAGGGCCGTGTCGACTCCATGATCCGCGACCGAGGCGCCACCCTTAAAGCCGATCGCAAATAGCAAATAAATCGACATGCCTTTCGCCACCGCTTCGGGGATGGACAAGTCGGATCGCGTCATTGCAGCGAAAAGACCAAGCACGAATGACAAGATGATCGGCGACAAGAGGTTTGCGCTGGCAAGCGCAAGGATTTCGGACATGTAGAAGCTTCTCTTTTTCAGGCGCTATAGCGAATGCCGCAGAGTTTTCATAGTTGTCGGTTCTCCAAATCGCCGCTCTTGTCAGAATCTTTACGGAGCCACAGCCGAACGCAAACCAAAAGCGGACCTAGCCGAACGTAAAGCGAACTCACCCTTTGTCCGCACAGCTGCGCCAACTCTCGATACCGATAACCGCTGCCCGACAGCAATATTTGCGGCTAGTCGAGTTAGTTCCTAGCGTGCAGGAAACAGCAGATAGAGTGTCAGCAGCACCACCGCCAGGTCAGCCACCCAAATCATCTTATCCAAAGATTTCTCACGATCAGGCTGATTGAAAGTGACCGAAAGACCAACAAATCCTATGACAGACAGGGCAAGAGTGATCCACAGGGCATAAGGAATGCCCGCCAGCACCATCGCACCCAAAGCAGCATAAACGACCGTGAAAAGCACGAAGGGCTTGTTCGCCGCTGCACCGTGCCGCATTACCAGCAACCCATGCAAGACGGCATTCAGAAACAGAAAGGCTACCAGCGCGGGCATCGATCAATTTCCTCCTTTATTCGGGGACAATATATCTTGTCATACGCCAGTCAAAACGAATCCGGCTTCCCCCCCGTGTGACAGTCGGCATTCAACGGAAGGTCATGGATTCTATGCTTTGTTGCACCGGTCGCGAAAAAGGTCAGTTCCTGAACCGCCTTGGCGTCAAACCTCGACTTCGATCGCTATGCCCTTGGCAACCGCCAGATCGACCGCCGCCTTGGCGACCGCCAGATCCTGCAGGCCCACACCGGTGCCGTCGAACAGCGTGATCTCATCGTCTGACGTTCGGCCCGGATGGGTGCCGTTGATGACCTCTCCGATTGTCGTGATGTCGGCGGCCTTGATCAGGCCTGACCCGATCGCGTGCTGCGCTTCCCCCAGCGTGATGGATTGCGCGACCTCGTCGGTAAAGACCGTGGCGCGGGCCAGAAGGGATGGCTCGACCTCTTGCTTGCCGATGGTGTCGGTGCCCATGCAGGCCAGATGCGTGCCGGGGCGCACGTGGGCATCCATAAGGGACGCGGCGGGCGACGAGGTGATGGTAATGATCACATCGGCCTCTGCTCCCAGCTCTTCAAGGCTGACGCCCTTGAACGGCAGGCCCAGTTCTTCCGCGACCTTGCCCAGCGTTGGCAGCATGTCGGGGTGGTAGTTCCACGCGACAACACGTTCGAACTTGCGGGTCTTGGCCGCGGCGCGCAGCTGGAACCCGGCCTGATGACCGGCCCCGACCATGCCCAGAACTTTCGAATCCTTGCGGGCCAGCCGGTCAATCGAAACCGCCGAAGCAGCGGCGGTGCGAAGCGCGGTCAACAGATTGCCGCCCACCATCGCCGTCGGTCGCCCGGTATCGGGGTCGAACAGGTAGACGGTCGACTGGTGGTTGGTGATTCCTCTGTCGGCATTTCCGGGAAAGTAGCCGCCCGCCTTGACCCCGAGATTGGACCCGGCGCGGTCAAGGCCGGATTTGAATCCGTATTGCCGGCCTTCGCCCAAAGCCTCGCGGATAACCGGGAAGTTATAGGCATCGCCCTTTGCCATTGATGCAAAGACGGCTTCGACCGCGGCAAAGGCCTGCTCAGCCGAGATAAGGCCCGCGATGGCGCGTTCCGGCACGATAATCATGAAGAAATCCTTAATATTTTTTCCGGTATCGTTGTATATCAATGACTTGCTGGGGCGTCCACGTGTGGACGCCCCACCGCATCAATAGGCTTTGCCGCGGGCCGAAACCGGCCAGAGGGCTTCAACCTTGCCATTGCGGACGCCCACATACCAGTCATGGACATTGCAGGTCGGATCGCAATGTCCGGGCACCAGCTTCAGCTTGTCGCCGACTTTCAGCACCCCCTTGGGATCCTCAACCACGCCATGTTCGTCCGAGCATTTGATGTATTTCACATCGTCGCGTCCATAAACGAACGGCAGCCCGCTATCGACAGACTGGGCTTTCAACCCGGCATCGACGATCGCCTTGTCCGCCTTTGTATGGCTCATGACCGAAGTCAGGATGAACAGCGCGTTTTCCCATTCGCCGTGGTCGATCCGTTTGCCGTCCTTGTCGAGGATGCGACCGTAATCGGCGTCCATGAAAGCATAGGACCCGCACTGAAGCTCGTTATAAACACCGGAGTTGCTTTCGAAGTAATAGCTCCCGGTGCCGCCGCCCGAAACCAATTCCGGCTTCAGCCCGATCTTGGTCAGCGCGTCGACCGCGTCCTTGACCTGAGCGATGGCGGCGTCAAGCTTGGCCTTGCGGTCCTCATATTTGTCCATGTGCTGCATCGCGCCCTGATAGGCTTGGATGCCGCTGAATTTCAGTCCCGGCGCGGCATCGATCGCCTTGGCGATCTCAACCACGGCTTCGGTCGAGTTGACTCCGCAACGTCCGGCGCCGCAATCGATCTCGATGAAGCATTCCAGCGTCGTGCCGTGCTTTTGCGCAGCGGCGGAAAGTTCCGCCACGTTCTTGATGTCGTCAACGCAGACGATGATCCGCGAGCCAAGTTTCGGCAGGCGGGCAAGGCGGTCGATCTTGGCCGGATCGCGGACCTGGTTCGAGACCAGCACATCCTTGATGCCGCCGCGCACGAAGACCTCGGCCTCGCTGACCTTCTGGCAGCAGACGCCCACGGCACCACCCAGCCTTTCCTGCAGCTTCTGCACGTCGACCGATTTGTGCATCTTGCCGTGGCTGCGGTGGCGCATGCCATGCGCCTTGGCATAGTCGCCCATCTTCTTGATGTTGCGTTCGAGCGCGTCGAGATCGAGGATCAGACAGGGCGTCTGGATGTCTTTTTCGTCCATGCCGGGCAGGGCAGGGACGTCATAGCCGACCTCGAGTGTCTTGATGTCTACGGGTGCGTTCATTGGGTTCTCCTTCGCCCTATTGCCAGGGCAGCTTGTCCAGATCGACGTTGCCGCCGGTGATGATGACGCCGACGCGCTTACCGGCGAAGACGTCCTTGTTCTTCAGTATAGTGGCCAGCGGAACCGCCGAGGACGGTTCCATCACCACGCGCAGGTGTTTCCAGGTCAACTTCATCGCGTCGATGATCTCGGGGTCGGACGCGGTGAACATGTCGGCGACATGGTTCTTCACGAAATGCCAGGTCAGGTCCTTGAGCGGCACCAGAAGGCCATCGGCGATGGTCTTGGGGGCGTCGTCGGCGATGATATGACCGGCCTTGAAACTGCGGTAGGCGTCGTCGGCCTGCTCGGGTTCTGCCGCGATCACCTTGGTTTCGGGGGCGAGCGTGGACAGCGTCAGGCAGGTGCCCGAGATCATGCCACCGCCGCCGATGGGCGCGACGACGAAATCAAGGCCGTCCGTGTCCTCGACCAGTTCCTTGGAACAGGTGCCCTGTCCGGCGATCACGCGGTGGTCGTTATAGGGATGCACAAAATCGCCACCCGTGGCGGCCTGCACCTTGGCGAAGGCTTCTTCGCGCGATGAGGTCGAGGGCTCGCATTCGGTGATCTTGCCGCCATAGCGGCGAACCGTGTCCTTCTTAGCCTGCGGCGCGGTGCGCGGCATCACCACGTTGCAGGGGATGCCGCGAAGCATCGCGGCATAGGACAAACACGAGGCGTGGTTGCCCGAGGAATGGGTGGCCACGCCCTTTTTTGCCTGCTCCTCGCTCAGCCCGAAGACGGCGTTGGTGGCGCCGCGTACCTTGAAGGCGCCGGGCTCCTGCAGGTTCTCGCATTTAAAGAACAGCTGCGCGCCTGTCAGCTCGTTCAGGTAGTCCGAGGTCCGGACGGGCGTGCGGCGGATATGCGGCCTGATGCGCTCATGCGCGTCCAGCATGTCCTGATAGGTCGGGATATACATCGTCTCGTCCTTCATGCGGCGGCTTTCTTCGGTTGACTTGTCGTCGTGCGATAATATTGCTGCGCGGCGGCGACGCCCGACCCCAGCTTAACATCAAGACCCAGATCAGCCATGACCATTTCCGCCGTCGCGATGCCCGCGAGCGCCATCACGTCAGTCATAGAGCCAAGATGACCGATACGGAAGACTTTGCCGGCAACCTCGCCAAGGCCCGTGCCAAATGCGACTTGGTAGGACTTGGCGGCATGTTCGACGATGCGAGTCGCGTTGAATCCCTCGGGCGTGCGAATGGCGCTGACTGTATCCGAATACAGGTCTGGCGATGCGGCACACAGCTTCAAGCCCCAGGCGCCGACTGCCGCACGAACACCTTGGGCAATCCGCGCATGCCGGGCAAAGACATTCTCGAGCCCCTCCGCCAAAAGTTGGTTTGAAGCATAGTTGAGACCGTTCAATAGTCCAACCGGAGGTGTGTAGGGGAAGCCGCTCGCAGCGTAGCCCTTGGCCATGTCCCGGATGTCGAAGAAGGTGCGGGGCAGCTTTGCGCTCTCAACCGAAGCCATGGCTTTTTTCGAGAATGCGACAATCGCGAGGCCTGCCGGCAGCATGAACCCCTTTTGACTTCCGGTGACGGCAATGTCGACGCCCCAGTCATCCATCCGGAAGTCCATCGAGCCAATCGAACTAACACCATCGACGAGAAGCAGAGCTGGATGCTTTGCCGCGTCGAGAGCACGCCGGACCGCGGCGATATCCGATTTGACCCCTGTTGCCGTTTCGTTATGCGTGGCCAGAACCGCTCTGATTTCGTGGCCGGTATCGGCCGTCAAGATCTCTTCATAGCGGTCGGCGGGAATGCCCTTGCCCCATGGAACCTCGACAACCGTCATGTTCAGGCCGTGGCGGTTGCACATGTCGATCCATCGATGGCTGAACATCCCATTGCGCGCAGCCAGAACCTTGTCACCGGGGGAAAGTGTATTGGTCAGCGCAGTTTCCCAACCTCCGGTTCCGGTCGACGGGAAAAAGAAAACTTCAGCGGTTTTCGATTTCAACACCTTCTGCACATTGCTGCGCGCCGGGTGAAGAATTTCACCAAACAGCGGTGAACGATGATCGAGCGTTGGCATGTCACAGGCACGGCGCACTTCCTCTGGAATGTTTGTCGGTCCGGGAATGAAAACTGGGTTCTGGAAACTCATGGTGCCCTCCTCACGGGTGTCAGAGTGCATAATTTCCTACTGGTTCACGGAATGCAATTTTTTTGAAATGTTTTTTCATTTTTTGACAAGCCGGATTATGCGGGGAATTTCAGGGGCTTGCTTTTTTCATATATTGAAATGTATTTTCAGAAATGGGGGCGCGTAAATGGCTGAGCCTAGAAAGCGTGGGCGACCGAAGGGTTTCCACGACAAGACAGAACAGAACACGATTCAATCCCTCGATCGGGCGATGGAGGTGCTGGAGCATCTTGCCGAAGTGCCTGGCCCGACGCTGACGGAACTGGCAGAGCGGTTGGACCAGTCACCGGCGACGATCTACCGGATACTTGTCACCTTGCAGAACCGGGGGATGGTCGAAATCGAAAGCGAGCACCAAACCTGGTTCATCGGACCCAAAGCCTTTCTCGTCGGTTCATCCTTTCTGCGTCGCACCGGATTGGTTGAGCGCAGCCGGCCAGTCATGCGTTGGCTCATGGAAGAAACCGGGGAGACTGCGAACCTTGGCATTGAGCGACGCGATCAGGTTCTTTTCGTAAGCCAGGTAGAAACTCATGCATCGATCCGTGCCTTCTTTCCGCCTGGGACGCAATCGCCGATGCACGCATCCGGCATTGGCAAAGCGTTGCTCGCGCAATATCCGGCTGCTCGTATCGACAAGATTCTGGCCGTTGGGCTAGAGCGATTCACGCCAACGACGTTCACAAACCCTGATCTTCTGAGGCGTGAACTCAGAGAGATACATGAGCGCGGCTATTCAGTTGATAACGAGGAGCGCTCGGAAGGCATGCGGTGTATCGCCGCCGCCATATTCGACGCGACGGGCGAAGCCGTGGCGGGCGTTTCCGTCTCCGGCCCGGTTAGCCGGGTAACCATGGCGGATGTAGACCGGCTGGGGCAAGTCGTTGCGGGCGTCGCGCGCGAAATATCACTTGGGCTGGGCGCACGGGTCGGAACGGGAGCGGACGGGTAATCCTTGTTGCGTCCCTATTGCCGCCCCGAAAAGCGACAATCGGTCGTGCCTTGGTATCCAAATACCACGGTATCGGCCAAAAACATCCCGAACGACGCTGACAGCGACAATAGGATGCGTCATAGTCGGGACAACGATAATACGCTGCAACAAGCGGCAAGATACGGGCAATGGAGGCATTGCAGAAATTGACAGAGTCCCGCGAAGCGACGATTCTTGCGACCTATCACAGTATTGAAGTGCCTGAGGCACCGCATTTCGGTCCCGGCATGATCAAGTCGATGAACGAAGGTCGATATGAGCATCGAGAGATTCAGGCCGGTCTTGCTGTGATCGGCCCCGGAGCGCGCATTCTTGAGATGGGCGCGGGGTCCGGTGTCGTCGGCGCGGCAATTGCAAAGAACTGCAAGGCTGAACGAGTCGTGTCGATAGAGGCCAACCCGAATTTGCTGCCCTATATCTCTGAACTGTACTTGCGCAACAACTTGGCAGATGTGATCGCTGTGCGCGACGGCGTCTTCTTGAGCGAACCAAACCCGCCGGCGGCAGTCGATTTCTTTCTGCGCGGTAACTTTCTGGGTTCGGGGCTGACAGTGATCAAGAACCCTGAGAAAGCGCGCAAGGTAACGGTGCCGACGATTTCTTATGACGCGCTGCGTGCGGAATTTCCCCACGATGTTATTGTAATGGATATCGAAGGGGCGGAACTGGAATTCCTGCGCCATGCCAACCTGGACGGGGTGCATACCATCGTTTCTGAAATGCACCGCGACATATATGGCCGCGAAGGCATGAAGGAGTGTCGTGCAAATCTTGCCAGATCCGGGTTCGAGATGGACGGTAAGAATTCAAAGGCCGGTGTCCACGTCTATTGCCGGAAGGCCGCTAAATGATGGTGGGGCGGGTCTGACAGAGCATGGCCAGGGCAGCTAAATGCGAACCGAAAGCTCCGCCGAGGATCGCAGCAAATGCCGGCGAAGCCGCAAAGCTGGACGATTTCCTGTTGCCCGGCGAGTTCTGCGACGCCCGGTTCGTCCGGCGCTCCGACATCCTGTTCGTGACCTTCGACAATCTGGCATCGGTTGGGGAATACGATCCACCGCAGCCTTGGTTGGACGTCCGCACTGCGAAGAACGGTTTTTCCATTCTTGGGATCATGGCGAAGCGCAAGGACTGGTATCGCAATGCCTCTGGTCCGGAATTGTTGACCGGGCTGCGGGACGCAGGGTTCTTTGAGGGGTTCCGCAGGGTCGTCTTTACCGGCGCGTCGATGGGAGGATTTGCGGCGATCAGCCTGTCGTCCATCGTGCCCGGGAGCACCGTCATTGCCTTCAGCCCGCAAAGCACACTTTCGCGCGATATCGCTCCATTTGAAAAACGTTATCGCTATGCGCATAGGAAGTGGGACTGGACGAGTCCGGAATTTCTGGACGCCGCGGACGCGGTGCCGCATGCCGAGGAGATCTTCCTCTTTTATGATCCCTTCGTACCCGAGGACCGGGCTCACGCGGACCGGCTGCAGGGGCCATCGGTGAGGCTGATCAAATGCGGTCACTTCGGCCACAGGCTGATTCGGCAACTCAAGACTTGCGGGGCGCTTGACGCGGTCTTTCGCGATGTCGGGCGCGGCAGTTTTGATGAAGCGGCCTTTCGGAAATCTTTGCGGAAACGAAGAGAGGTGCGCCCGTGGAAGAAAGAGCTACTTGGGAACCTGTTAGCGTCGGGACATCAGAAACTGGCATTGCGCGCGAGCGAGACATTTCTTGCCGATGAGCCGGGTGCGAAGTTCGCGAGGAAGGTCGTGGACGAAGCCGCGCAAGCGCTCGCAGCCAGTACCAACGCAGCCACGTCATCTCCGGAACCGGCAGAGCCGACCGATGCATCGGTTGAGAAATCGGATCTGGTTTCCGAAAGCGTTTCCAAGAATGGTCCTTTCAAGTCTGAAATCCTGGAACTTTCCAACGCGATTGTCGTGCCGGAACGAAATCATGACCGAAGGCTTGCATCCGGCGTGCTCTTGTCCGATCGGAGCTATTGCGAATTGTCGCGGGCGTGGATACGGGCGGGAAAGTCCACGCCTGTGCCCTCGTTATCAAGTGACGAGAAGATCGAACGGCTGGAAGGACGGCACATGTTCGCCGGCCATATGCGCGGTCATTTCGGACATTTCCTGGTCGAGTCCACGGCGCGGCTCTGGGCGCTGGACCGTCTGCATGACCAGATCGACAGCGTATTGTACCTTCCTTACCGCGGCAGTGTGAAACAGACCCGGCGGGCGCTGTCCGCACACAAGAATTTCTTCGAGTTGCTCGACATCAAGGTGCCGATCCAGACCCATGGAACCGCGATCGAGGTGGAGCATCTGATCGTCCCCGAACTCGGGTTCGGCTGGAAGGAGCGTTATGCGGGATCGCAAGGCTACCGGTCTTTCATGCGGGACCGTTTGGGTGAGAACATTGCACCTGACGGCGGGGAAAACCTCTATATTTCCAGGGCACAACTCGGAGCGCAGCGCGGTGGGGTGCTCGGCGAAACGGTGATTGAGGATAACTTGCGTCTCCACGGATACGAGGTCTTCTATCCCGAGCAACATCCGATCGAAGTGCAGATCGCGCGTTACAGGGCTGCAAAGCGGATTGTTGCATTGGATGGTTCGGCGTTGCATCTCGCAGCATTCGTGATGCCCAAGGGTGGCAAGGTCGGGATCATCTTGCGCCGCTCGAACGCCAATGTCGCCGACTACGTGCTCCAGTACCAGTCATTCTGCGGAATCACACCCGATGTGATCGACGTAATCCGGAAGGATTGGGTTTCGGCCGATGTGGCCAGGTCGGACTACCGCTCTGTTGGAGAACTTGATTTTGGCGATCTCTTTTCGCGGCTGAAATGGTTCGGGTACGTTCCGCCCGAGGCTGACCTGAGGTTACCGGACAAGGACGCCGTGTCCGAGATGCTAATGGCCTTCTCTGAGCGACGGGGAGAGGAGTTCACCGAACTACCGACGTCATGAGCAGGTTTTTCCTATCGATCGAAGACCAGCGTTCCGGTTTTTTCCATGCCGTCAGCAAGACCGAAGCCGTCCTTATTGAGCGCGGATGCAAGACGTAGCCCTTCTGGATCATCCGCGCCGAGCTGCCGGTCGGATACGATGATCCGCCGCAGTGAAGCCGAAGGGCATGTTGCCAGCATTGCCGCGTCAATTCGGTGATCACCAAGGAATAGCACAGTCGGCTTGAAATCCTGAATCAGGGCAGCAAGACCACTGGCCTGATCGGCGCCATCGGTCGCGAAGAACAAGGGGCCGTCGACGATCTTCAATCGTGGAGTGTCGCCCAGGCCGTTCAACTGCGCGGCTTCCCGTCCGAAATCGGCAAGAGCCCTTCGCTCTTCCTGTGCGAGGACGGTCAGATCTGGGAAGCATTTGCACGAAAGGATGGGCAGAAAACAGACCCCCGCGCCGACCTCCAGCAGACGATCCGCAGGAGCAAGAAGCTGGGCCCTGTACCGCGCCGCTCTGCGGTCGAATTTTCCCGATGCAACATCGGCGAGGGCTGCAGGCGTGAATACCCTCGGGTCGACCGGAAGCAATACCTCGTGATTGGCGACGGTTTCAAAGGCAATATCGGTTGTGCGGTCAATGTGCCCCGTCAGGTACGGGCTGTTGTCAGCTTGCGAAGGATCAAACCCGGCAACACCAGCATTGCGGCGCTCTGCCTTCGGGCGGCTTTGCGATTTCTTTTCGACTTCGGACATCATTGCCGCGATCTTGGCAGGATCGCGCGCTTTAGGCGGTTTCGCTTCAATCTTGGTCAGCGGTATGTCGGAAGCGGCCAACAGGCTCTGTTTCAGTTCGGCATAGGCATCGGTCTTCTTGAAGTCGTCGAGCCGGGCTTCGATCCGGTCGAGCGCTTCGTTGTGCAGTCTATTTAGGACGGGATCGGTCAGGAGTTGAGTTGCTATCGCCGCGCGTTTGGCAGAGTAGCGAAGGATATTCGTATCCTTGACCTCGTTGCGGTCCTGCAGCGCCCAATAGTCGGCGTTGTATTTGTCTTTCTTCAGGTTGACGTTGCCGCGGAACTTTCGGACTGCATAGGCATCAATCGACTTGATGGCATAGTGGTTCATCTGCACCCAGTCATAGCCGATGGTGCGCCGGATGCTGCGCCAGCCGCGGAATTTGAAGTAATCCTCCATCGGCAGGCCAGACCCGTTCAGCCAGTGGATCGTGTCAGGAAAGTCGGTCTGCAAGTGCTTGTTCTTGATCGACGGGCGATGGATGCCAAGCTTCCAGTAGTCGGCATCGAATTTGAACAGAGTCTTTACCCCCCATCCCTTGTTCCAGAGCGGCGGGGCGGCATGGCAGTATTGTTCGGTCACCGGATCGCGGGACCAGTCGACAAGGCCGCCGGAGCCGAAGATGCGCCAAGTGACAACGATGCCGTTCGCGTCGCCGGCAGCAGAGAGCATACTGTCAAGCGATCCGTCGCCGTAGTTGATGCAGAGGAATTCGTCGGCATCGAAAACGAGCACCCAATCGCTGTCCTGCACGACCTTTTCGGCCTGCGCATGTTTGATGGCCGACGGCTGGGGTTTGATGCCTTCGGGGATGACATTGCGGCGGTGATGGCCAAGCCCTAGTTCTTCCAGGCGGATCAGCATGTCGTCGGTGCCGTCGGTGCAGTCGTTGGTATAGACCAAGATGTCGGTGAACCCAACCGCAAGGTGATGCGCGAACCATTCGATCAGGTATGGCGCTTCATCTTTCATCATCGACACGGCGGTGGTGCGGCCATGTGGGGATATGTGTCTTTGCAGGTCTATGGCTGCAGTCCCTTGAGCGCCGTCAGAAGCGCTTATTCGAGTGCGGATTCAGCATCGATGCCCTGCTTTTCGCACATCCTCGCGGCATAGCTGCCGGGCATCGGGGCGTTCTTGCGCCACCATGGTTTGGTGCCATTGGTATAGAGGTGAACCGATAGCGTTTCATCGGTGAAATGGCCTTCAACATGCCCGTGGGGGTCATAGAAAATGTCGTTCAGTTGGAAGGGCACGGGATATAGGACTTCTCGGGGCCTGGCCTGATCAAATATTCCTGTGACTTTCGCAAAATGTGTAAAGGCTTGCGGTCCAAAGGCCGTGCGCTCTGCCGCATAGATGCGGGCTGCATGCGACAGGTTCTCGGGTTGCCGATCATACTTCTTGCGCTGGTTCTTGTTCCACCATGCCGGATAGTCCGGAAGGTTCTCGTAATAGTCCAGAAGCTGGTCCATGACCTCGCACTGGCTCGGCAGTGCGACAACACCGCAATTCAGGGCGCCGTTCAGCCCGTGGACGCCAAATATGTAGTCGTCGTCCGGAAAGGCACGGTGGCAGTAGGCGTCGCAATCGATCCAGACGGCACCGGTAGCGCGGATCATCTTGTAGCGGAAGACGTTGGACAAGAACGAGGGGCTGGTGTCGCCGACAAGTTTCATGTCCATGTCCATGATCTCGGCGGCGGGCCGGATTTCGACGCCATCTGGGGCATTGGTCAGCTCGTCTGTGCAGTAAAGTGTAGTCGGGTGCCCGGCAGCGACATGCGATCTGAGGCAAAGCTGGTTGAGATAATGCAATCTCTCACCAATCCATAGCGATGCCACCGGGCGTCTCTTGAGTTCTGCCATCTTGCGCCTGTTCCTATAGCCTCGGCTGCCAAGAACCGATCCCGGCGCCAAGTGTTGTTGACAGTGGGATACCCCAAATCGCAGGGCGGCGGAACCAATTTTTGAGAGTCCGCGCATCGACAGGGCCACCCCGAACCTCTAGAATTTCTGGGAGCCAAGCAAACAGAATAAACGCAGGTTGGCGTGAGGACGGGGCTTTGGGCATAAGTATCAATATCGCGACGCACATGGCGCGCTGCGCACCGTTGGTGGAAGGCAAGACCGATGGCATCATGCTGGGCCGCCAGAAGATGCATTTTCGCCCCAACTGGGGCAAACGCCTAGTGCGCAACATGGCCGCCATGGGCATGGACGTGCAAGAAGAAGCGTTGTTCCAAGAAGATGGTTTCTGCGAGTCGTTCCTTGCCGCGATCGGATGGCCCGCGCTCAAAAGCCTCGATTTCTCGGATATCGAGGGGGCTGAGTTCATTCACGATCTTTCAGATCCGATCGGACCCGATTTGAGGCAGAGATTTGATCTGATCTACGATGGCGGCACGACTGAGCATGTTTTCGATATCGCGGCTGCATTCCGCAATGTGCACGGTATGCTCAAAGATGGTGGCGTGTTCATGTCCTGTGTTGGCAGCGATGGGTGGTTCGGGCATGGATTCTACCAAGTGGGCCCCGATGTGCCGTGGCGCTACTGGGGTGCCACGCTGGGTTACGAGGTTCTGGGGGTCTGGACTCTCCCGCGCGTCAAGGACGTGGCGCCAAAGGAAATCGCCGACCCAACCTATACTCGTCGTGGAGCCGACCAGCGTTTCGATCAGCCGCAATTTCTGTTCTACGCGGTGCGCAAACAGGGCGAGAAGGACAGTTATCCACCAACGATTCAGTCGCATTATGTCGACTATTAGGGTTTTGCAGTGGCGGGGGGCGGAATGAAACCAACGGCGGAAGAACAGCTGCAAAAGCTGAAAAGGCGCCAGGATCGAAACATGCGGGCGGCCCATGCCAAGGGACTCTTGCAAGGAATTGTCTCTATGCTCAAGCCTGGTGACATTGTTCTCGATTGCGGAGCAAACCTTGGAACAGTCACCCGGCCTCTTGCCGAGACGGGCGCGGTTGTTCATGCATTTGAGCCCGATCCATATGCATTTGGTAAGCTTCAGGAAGCCTTCGCCGATCACTCAAACGTGGTGATGCATAACGCTGCCGTCGGTGTCGAGGCCGGTCACATCCGGCTGATGCGGGCCGCAAATTTTGATGAAAACCCAAAGGGGGCATCGGTCAAGAGCACGGTTGTTCCGGGTGGGCGCAAGATCAATGAGGACCTGTCCAATAGCATTGAAGTCGCACTGATCGACCTTCCGGCGATGATCACCGATTTGGTTGGGCGCCACGGTGAGATAGCATTTCTCAAGATGGACATCGAGGGGGCAGAGCTTGAGTTGCTTGAGCGGATGCTGGCGGAAGACTTGTTCAATGGCGTCCGCCTGACGGTTGCCGAAACCCATGAGAACAAGTTTCGCGATCTGCGGCCCCGTTTCGAGGCGCTACGGTCCGCGGTTTCCGACCGTTTTCCGATCACCAAGGTGAATCTGGACTGGATTTGAGGCGCTATGCCTTGCCGACCTTGGTGACGCGGCGGACGCCCGCGTGCTTTTCCAAGAGCCGCTTGCCCAGCCCGCTCAGCCCGACCTCTTTCAGGATAGGCCACTGGCGATAGTGCACGGTATAGATTTCAAGCCCCTCGGGCAGAGGCTCGCCGCGCGACCGGCCGCCGAGGATGAAATGTTGTTCCTGCGGCAGCATGTTCCAGTCGAGCCCGGCCTTGCGGATTGCCAGCGGCAGACTGATCTGGTCGAGATAGGGCCGCTTCTTCGGGATGTCGGGATTGGCGTCGATTGTCTGGGCGATGTCCATCCAGACTTCCGGGAAGGATTTGCCCTCGGCGTTACGGTGGTGCTGCGGAAAGGTGAAAAAGCCGGAACTGAAATAGGGCAGTCGTTTCTTGCCCTTCTTCTGGCGCATGAGCATGATGCGTTCATCCGGCATCGCCATGCCGCAGGTGCGGTAGATCTCGTCCCAGATCGTCTGTTTGGCCCAGTTCATCGAGGCGGCGGGTGTCAGCGAGACATGCCCGGCTTTGACGATATTGGCGGGATCGTTGGGGCGGATGCACAGGATGTCGGAATCCATGAATCCAGAGAACTCGGTGTCGCGGGGTTCGAGCGTGGCCAGAAGCTTGTTGCCATGCGGATATTCCGGGTCGAACCGTCCCTCGGCCCGGAACGGCCGCACCTCGACCGACATGCGTTTGAGCACCGCGATCGCGGCCGGGTCGATTTCAGAGATCTTGTGTTCGGGGCAATAGCCCAGAAGCTCGACCCCGGGACCGAACTGTTCACGGAGCGAGGCGGCAAGGTAGCAGGCGATATACTGGTAGTTGGGCGGCTCGACGATGAAATACAGCGTCAGGCCGGGCGTGGCGGCGGCGGGGTGTGTGGGGGCCATGCTCTGCCTCGGTCGTTTTCCGTGCGGGCGTGCGGCCCGGGTCCGGGTTGAGATTAACCGTGCACCGGCCTTGGCTTCAAGCCATCGCCTGAACATCCGGCATTTGACGCCGAGGGGAGTCTGGATTAGAACAAAAGAAGAACATCTGCCGGGATTCTCTGTGACGTGCATCTCTTCTTCCATTGTGGCGCGGTCGGTGTCCGGGGCCGTGTCGGGGGCCTTGCCCGCGACCGGACTGGCCAAGACCCTGTCCGAGGTCTTTCCCGCGACGGCGGTCGATGCCGGCGCCGCGGGCTTCGTGCTGGCCCGGATCCCGCGCAGCAGCCTGCCGGTGCTATGGGTGCAGGACCGGCTGTCGGGGAAAGAGGCGGGGCGGCCCTACCTGCCGGGCTTAGGTGCGCGCTGGCCCATCCTGCGAGTCGATGTGACCCGGCCTGCCGATGTGCTTCTGGCGATGGAAGATGGCTTGCGGTGCAAAGGGCTCGCCGCGGTGATCGGAGAGATCTGGGGCGACCCGCCTGCGCTAAGTTTCACCGCAACCAAGCGACTGGCCCTGCGCGCCGAGGCGGGCGGCATCGCCTGCTGGCTGATCCGGCGAGCCGCCAGCCCCGACCTCAGCGCCGCGCGGGATCGCTGGCGGATCGCCTCGCTGCCCTCGGCCCCGCATCCGCACGACCCCGCCAGCCCCGGCGCGCCGCGCTGGCAGGCGGAACTGTTCCGCTCGCGCCAGTCCCGGCCCGGGACATGGGTGGCAAGCTATGACCGGGCGGCGGATCGTGTCGATTTCTCTGCCCCAGCTCCCGATCGAACGCTGGCAGAGGGGGATGGAGCGTCAGGGCAACGCGCCGCCGGATGATCTGCCCGTCGCGCTGGCGGCCGAGGGCGCGCATGGCCCGGTGATCCATGCCGCCAACCGCGCCGCCCGGCTGAACGGCATCCGGGCCGGGGCGCGGGTGGTGGACATGCGGGCGATCTGCCCCGAGTTGCACATCGACTATGCCAATCCGCAGGGCGACCGCGCGGCGCTGGACCGGCTGGTGCTGTGGGCGCGGCGCTGGTGCCCCTGGACCGCGCGCGACGGAACGGACGGGCTGGTGCTGGACACGACCGGATCCGATCATCTGTGGGGGGGCGAGGCCGCGATGCTGGTCGAGATCGAGACCCGGCTGTCGCTTCTGGGCTTAAGCGCGGGTCTGGCCGTCGCGCCGACTTGGGGGGCGGCCTGGGCGCTGGCGCGCCATGGCGGCGTGCGGCGGATCTGTCCTGCGGACGGGGTGGGCCCGGCCCTTGCCCCGCTGCCGGTGGCGGCGCTGCGGCTGGAGGCGGAGACGGTGCTTCTGTTGCAGCGGCTGGGGCTGAAGACCATCGGCGCGCTGGCCGGGGTGCCGCGTCTGGCGCTGGCCCGCCGTTTCGTCCGGGCCGAACTGGCGGGCAATCCGCTCTTGCGGCTCGATCAGGCAACGGGCCGTCTGGCAGAGCCGGTGTCGAGCGTCCAGGCGATGCCACGGTTCCGGGTGCAAAGCCGTCTAGCCGAGCCGATCCTGGACCCCACGCCCTATCTGCCCGCGCTCTGCCATGACCTTTGCACTCAGTTGCGCGACCGGGGCTATGGCTGCAGGCGGCTGCAGCTTGTCGTCTACCGCACGGATGGAGAGGTCGCCTCCGTGACCGTTGCGACCTCGGCCCCCAGCCGGGATGCGGACCACCTGCGACGGCTCTTCGACGACAAGTTGGAACGGATCAACCCGGGCTTCGGCTTCGATCTGATCACGCTCGAGGCGGGCGGGGTCGAGCGGATGGATATCGTCCAGACCCGGCTGGCGGGCGGCGCGGAGGAGGGGCTGGAACTGTCACGGCTGATCGACCGGTTGAGCGCCCGGTTCGGGCCGCGCGCGGTCACTCGGCCGGTGCTGCGCGAAAGCCATGTCCCGGAACGGGTGCAGGGCTGGACCAGCGCCATGGCGGCGGGGCAGGCGGCGACGCTGGCCGACCGCCGCGACCGCCCGGTGCGGCTGCTGGATACACCGGAAGAGCTGCGCGTGCTTTATGCCGTCCCCGAAGGCCCGCCGGCGCAGTTCATCTGGCGGCGGCAGACCCACCGCGTCGCCCGCTATGCCGGGCCGGAACGGATCGCCCCGGAATGGTGGCATGACCGGCCAGGTACCCGGCTGCGCGACTATTTCAAGGTCGAGGACCAGGCGGGCCGACGCTTCTGGCTGTATCGCGAGGGGCTGCACGAGGACGGGCGCGGCGGCGATCCGCGCTGGTTCCTGCACGGGATGTTCGACTGATGCCCGAAAATGACCACCGCCAGCCACGCCGCAGCCTGAAGGACGGTGATTTCACCCCGAACCCGCGCGCGGTCTTCGTCGAGCTTGGCGTGGCCAGCTGCTTTTCCTTCCTGCGCGGGGCATCGGACGCGGTCGATTTGGTGCGGCAGGCTTGGACGCAGGGCCATGACGCGCTGGGGATCGCCGATCTGAATACGATGGCCGGGGTCGTCCGCCTGCATGCCGCCGCGCTGAAGGCGCAGCTGCGCCCGGTCATTGGCTGTCGGCTGCGGCTGATCTCGGGCGAGGAATTCCTGGCCTATCCGCGCGACCGCGACGCCTATGGCCGGCTGTGCATGCTGTTGTCCAAGGGCAAGATGCACGATGTCGACGGCAACTGGCAGGCCAAGGGGGTCTGCGACATTACGCTGGCCGATCTGGCCGCCCATGCGGAGGGGGTGCAGCTGATCGCCCTGCCAGGCGAGGATCTGGCGGCTTTCGCGGCCAGGCTGGGCGTGCTGGTGCGGCGGCTGCCGACGCTGCGCCATGTTGCGGCAAGTTACCTTTATCGCGGCGACGACCGGGCGCGGATCAACTGGCTGGACCGGCTGGCGCAGGGTCACGGCCTTTCGATCCTGGCCACCAACGACGTGCACTACCACGCGCCCGACCGGCGCCCGTTGCAGGACGTAATGACTTGTATCCGGGAAAAGACGACGCTGGCGCGCGCGGGTTATCTGCTGGGTGCCAATGCTGAACGGCATCTGAAATCGCCCGCCCGGATGCAGCGCCTGTTCGCCGAGTGGCCGCATGCCATCCGCGCCACGCGCGAGGTCGCCGATGCCTGCCGCTTCGATCTGCGCGAACTGGCCTATGAATATCCGCAGGAAACCGTGCCCGAGGGCCGCAGCCCGCAGGACTATCTGGCCGAGTTGACGTGGCAAGGCGTGGACCAACGCTATCCGGACGGCGTGCCCGCCAAGACCCGGGCGACCCTGAAAAAAGAATTGGCGATGATCGAGAAACTCAACATCGCCCAGTATTTCCTGACCATTCATGACGTGATCCGCTTCGCCCGCGAACGCTCCAGCCCGCCAATCCTGTGCCAAGGGCGCGGATCGGCGGCCAATTCGGCGGTCTGCTATGTCCTTGGCATCACCGCCGTCGATCCGGCCAAGCACGACCTGCTGTTCGAACGCTTCATCTCTGAGGAACGCAAGGAGCCGCCCGATATCGATGTCGATTTCGAGCATGAGCGGCGCGAGGAGGTGATCCAGCATATCTACCAGAAATACGGCCGTGACCGCGCCGGACTGTGCGCGACCGTCATCCATTACCGCCCGCGCAGCGCGATCCGCGAGGTGGGCAAGGTCATGGGGCTGAGCGAGGATGTGACGGCGGCACTGGCTAGGACCATCTGGGGCAGCTACGGGCGCGAGGTTGGCGCGACTGAGGCCGCCGACGCGGGGCTGGACCTGAACGATCCGCTGATGGCACGCACAATCCGGCTGGCCGACCAGATGATCGGCATGCCGCGCCATCTCGGCCAACATGTCGGCGGGTTCATCCTGACGCAGACGCCGCTGACGCAGACCGTGCCCATCGGCAACGGTGCGATGCCCGACCGCAGCTTCATCGAATGGGACAAGGACGACATAGACGAATTGCGCATCCTCAAGGTCGATGTGCTGGCGCTGGGCATGCTGACCTGCATCCGCAAGGCCTTTGACCTGATCGACGCGCATCACGGCCAGCGGTTCGATCTGGCGACGGTACCGAAAGAGGACCCGGCGGTTTACGACATGCTGTGCAAGGGCGACAGCGTCGGCGTTTTCCAGGTCGAAAGCCGGGCGCAGATGAACATGCTGCCTCGGCTGAAACCGCGCTGCTTCTACGATCTGGTGATCGAGGTCGCCATCGTTCGACCCGGCCCCATTCAGGGCGACATGGTGCATCCCTACCTGCGCCGGCGCAGCGGGGCCGAGGCGGTGGAGTTTCCCTCTCCCGGGCCGGAACATGACCCCGACGAGTTGAAGAAGATCCTTGGTCGCACGCTGGGTGTACCGATCTTTCAGGAACAGGCGATGAAGATCGCCATCGACGCCGCCTGTTTCAGCCCGGCCGAGGCGAACGAGTTGCGCAAGGCGATGGCCACGTTCCGGTCACGCGGCACGATCGGCGAGCTTGAGGACAAGATGGTGGGCCGGATGATCGCGCGCGGTTATGATGAGGACTTCGCCCGCCGCTGTTTCAACCAGATCAAGGGTTTCGGCGAATACGGCTTTCCCGAAAGCCATGCCGCCAGTTTCGCGCTCTTGGTCTATATCTCGAGCTGGATCAAACTGCATTACCCCGATGTCTTCTGCGCCGCGCTGCTCAATTCGCAACCGATGGGCTTTTACGCCCCGGCGCAGATCGTGCGCGATGCGCGCGAGCATGGCGTCGTGGTGCGCCCGCCGGATGTGAATTACAGCGACTGGGACAACGCGCTGGAACCCGTTGGAACCGGTGGTTTTGCCGTGCGGCTGGGCCTGCGCCAGATCGACGGGATGCGAAGCCAGATGGCCGGGCGGATCATGGCGGCGCGCGAGGCGCCCTATGCCGATCTGGAAGACCTCAAGACCCGCACCTGTGTCGATGCTGGCACCATCCAACGGCTGGCGGCGGCGGATGCGTTCCGGTCCATGGCGCTCGACCGGCGGCAGGCGCTGTGGCAGTCGCGCGCGCTGAAGGACGCGCCCGACCTGCCGCTGTTTACCGTGTCGGACACCCGAGACGAGGGGGCAGAGGCGCTGGTGCCGCTACCCGAGATGCCGAAATGCGAACATGTCGTGGCCGATTACCAGACCCTGCGGCTGTCGCTGAAGGCACATCCGATGGTCTTCCTGCGCGCCAGCCTGACGCGACAGCGCCATATCTCGGCCCGCGATCTGCTGGACAGCCATAACGGACAAAAGGTGGCGATGGCCGGGATCGTGCTGATCCGCCAGCGCCCCGGCACCGCCAAGGGGGTCTGTTTCATCACGCTCGAGGATGAGACCGGCGTCGCCAACCTCGTGGTCTGGCCCAAGGTCATGGCGGCCTATCGCAAGGTGATCATGGGGTCACGGCTGATCGCGGTGCGCGGCTACGTGCAGCGCGACGCGGACGTGATCCATATCGTCGTGCAGCATCTGGAAAACCGCAGCGACGCGCTGGACCGGCTGGCCAATGACCCGATAAACATTCACACCGCGCGGGCCGACCATGTCAGCGGGCTGGTTTCAGCAAGGCGGCATGGTCATCCGCGTGACGCCCGCATCATCCCGAAATCGCGTGACTTTCACTAACCCGATGATGCGCTAGCGGGCTGTCAGTTCTTACAGCCAGCCAGATCGCCAAGGTTACAATACGCCTTCAGGCGCGCAATCGTCTCTGGTGTCCATCCGTCTGGCTCTGTCACTGCGACCCAGCCATCGATGTAATTGTCGGCCGAATAGTTGTGACCAAAGCCCATCGGCACCGCGGTTGCGATGGCCATATCGACGGCAAGCTGCAGCATCGTAACGATCGGGACCCATCGCAAATAAGGTGACACGTCAAAAGCAACTGGCTCGCGCATCCATGCAGGCCGTCTCCATGCCGCCTCGGGTTCATAGAAGACAATGGCATCGCTTGCATGCTGCAAGTAGAAGATCCGCATCGGTCCCCAGGGTTTGTCGACACTCTTTGCCATCGAGGTCTGATTGGCGAACCGGACGAGCTTTTCTTCACCGACCACAGGCAAGACATAGGGGCTGTCCACATTGCGCCGCGATGTGGCGCGCCGCCAAAGTTCCGATGGAAAGGGCGGGCCTACCCACAAGGCGCCCTGAATCGGGTCGCCGATCATCTGGGCCAGATCGAGAGATGCCATGGACGACCACGATCCGAGGCTGAGGCCATGTAGATAGAGCCGGGGCCGGTGCGCCGGGGACAGACCAGCCCAGTAGCCGTAGACTGCATCCATGAGAGCGATCGCTTGATCCCGCCCGGTCTGCGTTTCGAACACGAGGGTAAGGGGGCTGCTCAGGTAGGAATACTGAACCGCGACGGTGGCGACGTCGCCGTGGTGCAGATATTCGAGCGTTTGGAAACCACTGGGATCAAGCCAGCCGGTGCCGGTCGGCATCGCGATGACAAGAACCTTGCGGTCAAATGCGCCGACGCGCTTCATTTCGGCAACAGCCAATTGGGCCCGCTCTTCAGCGCTTTCGGCATTTTCCAGACCGACATAGATGCGTAGCGGCTCTTTCGCGGATGATCCCGTAAATGCCGATATCGATGCGGCCGTCGGTCCGCTGTCGACGTAATCGCGTCCCCGTTGTCCCATTGCGCCCCAACCGATCAGCGAAGCAGCGCTCCCCGACTTCAAGGCGTCGGTCGGCGGCGGGGTGTCGGCGTCGAAAAAGAGGGCGGCCTTGGAATAGGTCTCATCGGCGAGTTTGAACGCGGTGCCAACAACGTACTTGTTTCCCAAGGATAAAAGGACAATCACCAGTAGACTGAAGCCCAGTACATTTGCCACCCTTTTGGGCAGCAGATGGTGCAAACGAATCCGTAGCCAGTCAAACAGAACACTGATCGCCCAGCCGATCAGAAAGAAGACCAAGAAGACGGCGGCCGCGATCAATGTAATGGAAAGCCAGTGGGTATCCGAGACCTCAGGCATTCCCATCCGGGCTCGGATCGAGTCCTGCCATTTCCCCGCATTCGAAAGCGACCAGAGGGTGAACCCCAAGACTGGTAGCCCGACGAAGTAGCTGAGCCAGCGCGCCGGTTTGTCCGAGGCGACCGGCAGTTCGAGATAGTCCCATACCGCGCGCAGCAGCCGCCCGACCCCGTAGCCAATCGCAATGACGATCCCGCCGAGAACGCCCTGCAAGACATTGTCGCGGGGGATCAAAGACGGTGTCAGCGAAAATGCGAAGAAACCCAAGCCGATGAGCAAAGACAGAAAGGAGAAATTGATCTTTTTCAGAATGAACATTCGGCAAGTGCTTTTGTAAATGTTTGAGAAGCGTTGACGCCCAAGGATAACGAAATGATCCAAGGGTTCAACAAGAGTAAGACGGCCTGTCGAACTTTAAAATGCTCTTTCGATTGACCGGGTTATGTTGTTCCCCCGGGTTCGTAAGAATACTTCACTTCCCCCGCCGATGCCTCGCCGAATTGACATTCGTTCCGGGTCCTGACGAGACTGCGCCACATGAAATGGATGAAGCAAGTTTTCTGGCGCAGGCGGTTGTGGCTTTACGCCATTTTTATTCTAGTCCTCGGAATTCTAGCTTATGTGTCGATGACGAGCATCTTTCTACGTCAGGAAACCGAACGCAATCCGGTGCGGGCGGCGCTCTACGCGGAGTCCATCAGCAATGCGCTGACACGACTTGACCACTTGCCCTACGCTCTGGCTGCGGACCCGAAGGTTCTGGTCGCGATAATCTCTGGCGACGGGACAGCAATCAACCCTTACCTTTCGGAGATTGCGGAAAGGGCACAGGCGGAAGTCGTCTATCTTATGTCTGCATCCGGCGTGACGGTTGCAGCATCGAACTATGAAAACGCAGACAGCTTTGTCGGCCAGTTCTACGCTTTTCGGCCATATTTTCTGGACGCAATGAATGGGCAGACCGGGCATTTCTTTGCAGTCGGCGTCACAACCGGGCGTCCCGGCTATTTCGTTGCGGAGCCCGTCCGCGATGGGAACGGGAACATTCGTGGGGCGGCGGTCGTGAAGATCGGACTGTCCGCACTTACAGGCGCTTGGTCTGGCAGTAACGACCAGATACTCGTCGTGAACGAGGACGGAATAATTCTCGCGGCCAGCACACCGGCACATCTGTTTGGCACGATAAGGCCCCTGACCACGGCGCAAAGACAGACACTTGCCGACCAAAGACAATTTGCCGAGGCACCGCTGGAAATGATTGACTGGTCAGAAACTGCAAATGGTCGGGCAAGTTTGGACGGCGTCGGTTATCTGCTGAACAAGGCGCCGATCCCGCGCGAGGGTTGGACCCTTTACTATCTGTCTTCCGTCACCGGCATAAGGCTGCGCGCCCTTCTGTACGAGGCAATAGGTCTGGCGGTTGTCCTTTTGGCAGCGATATCGGTATCGGTCTTCCGTTCCGCCCAACTGGACCGGGCGCTGTCTGTGTCGAATGCAGACCGGCAGAGGCTGACCAACGAGATCGAGGAACGCCGGCTGGCCGAGGCGCGACTGAACAAGGCGCAGACGGAACTGGCACGCACCTCGCGGCTGGCAGCGCTGGGGCAACTTTCGGCATCGATCACCCATGAGCTCGGCCAGCCAATATCGGCCATGCGCAATTACCTTGCTGCGGAAGAAATCGAGGCGGGGTCGGCGCCTGGCACCTTGAACCGGGATCTCAGTTCGCTTGTTGACCGAATGCAGAACATCACGGATCAGCTGCGCTTCTTTGCGACGCCGTCTCGGCGTGCGTCAGAGCGGATTGACTTGGCAATAGCGCTGCGCGGTGCTGAAAAGCTGCTTCTTCATGATTTTGACCAGAATAAGATCAAATTTACCG
>JAHEAO010000059.1 GCA_024642725.1 Paracoccaceae bacterium
CGTCAGGTTCGGGGCTTGCGTGCATAATAGGCGAAACGCTCGGACTGCCCCATTTCCGTGTATTCGCCGAAGATTGCCGGCCAGGCGGGATCTTCGGCCATGAAAGCTGCCCAGGAAAATGCGATCCCGCCGAAATACCCCAGGCGCAAATCGAAGACCAGAAGATCGGGGCGGGACGCGGCGATATCGGCAAGGTTGTCGGTGCGGTTCTTTGTGGCTATGGCGCTGAGCCGGTCACAGGTTTCGCGCTGGCTCTCGCAGTCCGTCTCTTGCAGGCGGTTCAGCGCCCCGGGCACCAACCAGTTGGTCGGATACCGGCTGGACCAATCCGCTCCGCTTGCGATCGCGGCGGGCGGGCCGGCGTGGACGTAGGAACTCAGCACCATCAGGCTGTCGACCTGACCTATCTCCGACGCCATCGCTGCAATCTCGAGCGCCGGGCGATTGCTATAGAAGCCGCGTTCGACGTTGATCGCCATCAAACCTAGGGCCGCGATCACCGCAGCAATCGTGACAGAGTTGAGTCCGGGGTTTTGAAGAACCAACAGGCAGCAGGCAACGAGCGCGAAAGCGCGGAAAGGAATGGCGTGATATTCAAATCCCGTACCTTGCAGAAAGTATGACCCCAAGCCGGCAAGTGCGACGACCGCGAACAGACCGGCATCGATTTGCCGAAGGCGCAGGGATAGAGCGACGATCACCGGAACCAGCGCCAACAGCATTTCATACCTGATCTTGTGAAAGACGATGTCGAACGATGTGCCATAGGCTCCATAGATCTGTTGCGCCATCGGGACGATTTCCGACAGGTAGGCTGGATGGACCAGTGCGACATATCCGATATATCCCAGCCCGACGGCCAAGAAAGTCAGGTTCTCGATCGAAAACAGCGGTCTCAATGATCGCCGACGCAGGGTCATGAGCGCTGTAACCGCCAACGGAAACACCACGAAATGAGGTTTCAGGCAGATGCCGATCGCTGCGACGGCGGCACGTGCGATTTGACGCCCGGTGCTGGCCGGGACCGGTGCAATCTGGCCCAGAAGCCAAGGCATGGTCAGGACCACCATGACCTGTTCGCGCTGGCCGAAATTGTTGAGCGCAGGCAGCACCAGCGCCAGCGCGATCCCGCACAATAGCAGCGCACTCTTGGCAGGAGGGAATCCAAGCTCTTCCCGGGCAATCACGTTGCACCAGTTCAGCACCAGGAAGATGAGCGCCGCGAGTGCCACATACTGACCATTCGTGTCACTGATGCCGAACAAGTCGGCGAAGCCGATTGCAGGTAGGGTCAGGTAGAAATTGAGCGGCGGATTGACCTCAACGAGAGTGGTATAGAGCCCCGATCCGCCCAGCCAGTCCCGCGTCGCGATCAGATACCATGCGGTATCGTGATTGATCATTCGGCCCCAGAAAAGCGCCAGGATCGCCAGCGCCAGCGCACCCGAAGTCGCCAAGCCCAGCCAATCAAATTCGTCCTGTGTGCCAGTGGTCCTGAACACCCAGAAGCGCATGGCAAGGTAAGTCGCCGCCGGGACCATCACGGCAACCGCGACCATTGCGATTCCGAAGTCGAGCCCCAGCCCGATATCGAGAAGCCATACGGTGCCGGTGCTGGTCGCCAGCGCGATCAGGCCGACTGAAAGGAAGCGGAGGAACTGGAATCCATGGGTCACCTCGACGCCGAAAGTGCAGCGCGCGTGACCGACATAAGAAAGCAATATCGCGCTGGAGAAGCCCGCGAAATTTGCCTGCAACGGGGAAAGCTCGAACATGCCGCGCATCAGCATTGCCACGACGACGTGAACAAGCGTGGCCAAGCCGCCAACCCCGCCGAAGCGGAGGAGTTGCCCAGCGACCATTGCCGGTTCAGGCCTTTTCGAGAACGGCTGCAAGCGACAGGCCGAATGGCATACGCACATGGCCGAGCAGGTGCCGCTCGAAACCGAAGACGCGTGCAAATGCCGAGTTGAGCCAGGCCGGGGGCAGTTGATCGTCGGGCTGATTGCTGCCGGTCAGGCTTTTGAGCATCCGCGAGGCCAAAGCCAGCGGGAACAGGAACGTATTGAAATAGGAACTGTAGCTGACTTTCAGCCCGGCCTTCTGCGCCACCTCTGCGAGGCTGGCGCGGGTGTAGCGGCGAAAATGGTGGTGACGTTCGTCATGCTTGGACCAAAGGAACGGGAAGGCCGGGACGGTCAGCAGGATCTTTCCGCGTTCATCCAGATAGCCCGCCAGAGCCGAGAGCGATGCTTGATCAGCCTCGATATGCTCGAGCACGTCGAACAGGCCGATCAGATCATACCGTTTATCGGTGAAAGGCAGTTCTCCGGGCAAAGCGCCGAAGTGAACGTCGAGCCCGGACTTTTCGACCGCCGCGTTGCGTGCATTGGCATCAAATTCAAAAGCATCCACTTTGCCGAAATGACCCAGCATGGACAGGTTCCCGCCACTGCCACAGCCGGCCTCCAGGATCGCGGCATCCGGCTTTTCCTTCAACAAGGGCCCGATCAGTGCAGCGATGATTGCGCGCCGCGCAGTAAACCACCAGTGCCGGGTTTCCAGTTCGTTCATCCGGTCATAGACGCTACGTTCCATGTCAGTCCTCTGTAGCTGATGAAGGGTGATGCGAGCGAATGATGTAGATGGGCCGCTGGCGCACTTCGATATAAATCCGGCCGACATATTCGCCAATGATGCCCAATGCGAACATGTTCATGCCGCCGAAAACGAGGATCAGGATAACCATCGAGGCATAGCCCGGCACATCAATCCCGAACAACAACGTTCTTGCAAAAATCACTGCGGAATAGGCAAGCGACGCGAACGCCATCACCACGCCCATATAGGTCCAGATCCTCAGCGGCACGGTCGATGACGCGAAGATTCCGTCAAGCGCAAGCTTCCACAGTTTCCAATAAGACCAGCAAGTTTCGCCTGCGGCGCGGGCCGGACGGTTGTATGTAACTTCTTCGGCTTCAAACCCGACCCACGAGAACAGCGCCTTGTTGAAGCGCGAGCGTTCACCCAGCTTGCGAATGGCCTGCACCACCTCGCGGTCGAACAGGCGGAAATCGCCGACGCCGCTGGGAATGGGCTGCTCGGCCATGGCATTGAAGACGCGGTAAAAGGCGTTGGCGGTGAGGCTCTTGAGACGGCTGTCGCCATCGCGGCGCGCGCGGCGCGCATTCACCACTTTGGCCCCCGCGAGCCACCGTGCGATCATATCCGAGATTACCGCCGGGGGATCTTGCAGGTCGACGTCTAGCGGTATGACGGCTTCGCCCTCGGCGTGGCACATGCCAGCAAACAGGGCCGCCTCCTTACCGAAGTTGCGAGACAGGTTTATCAGGCTGATGTCATTGCGCTGTGCGGCGGCGGCCAGGATCAGCCGCTCGGTGGCGTCACGGCTGCCATCATTGACGAAGAGAATTTCGAAGCGAATTCTTGGCCCGATCTCATCAAAGACAGGCGTCACCTTGTCGAGGAATGTCGAAATACTCGCTTCCTCGTTGTAGACCGGAACGATCAGCGTGACAGAATGCGTGATCGTGGCGTCCGTCGTCGCTTGGTTATCTTCTTGAAAACGTAAGATATTACTGGCGGTCATTGTCTTGTGAAATTCTTCATCTGGATTGCACGTACGGGCGCCATTGAAGGTTTCCACAATGGCGAAAGTATGGCGCTGATGGGATCGTTGTCAGACGAATGAGAACAAAGTTTTCGACAGTCGCAGTCCGTCAGGTTGGAGCCGAAAGCAAATTCTTGTTGATATTTGGGCTTGCGGCTATCGTGCCAGAGATGATGCAGCCGCCTGAATTGTTGCCGAGCTGAATTGGAGTGGAACGTGCCAGCTTTGCAGGACCGGTCTTTGGCAGAACCTCAATTTCCATGCCCAAGCGGGTCCCTCCGCAAATCCGTCTGTTTCGGGCCAGCCAAGAAACCGTTGCGCAATATTTTCGAAGTAGTATCGGCCGGATGGGGTGGAATTTGCCTCGGTTTATCTCACGGAAGAATCGAACGCACGCGGGCTGTTGCTGAATGACCCATCCAACAGAAAAAAGCAGAATCTCGCTCGGAATCGCCAAATGCCGGGGGCTGGTGTCTTCGGCGATCTTCTTCAGCATCTTTACCAATCTTCTGATGCTGACCGGACCGCTGTTCATGCTTCAGGTTTACGACCGGGTTCTCGGCGCGCGGTCGGAAGAAACCCTTGTCGCACTCTTCGGTTTGGTGACGGCGCTGTTTTTCCTTTATGGCTTGCTGGAGTTTGCCCGCGGGCGTGTGATGGCAAGAGCCGGGGCCCGTTTTCAGGCGGCCTTCAACTCTAGCGCTTTCGGTGTCGTCCTTGAAAGATCGGCGCAGCGCCGGGGATCTGGCCCGGGGGCGAGTGCCTTGCAGGATCTGGAAGCAATCCGGACCTTTCTGACATCACCTGTCCTTCTGGCATTGTTTGACGCCCCTTGGACACCGCTCTTTCTATTCGCCATCTTCATCTTTCATCCGCTACTGGGCTGGCTCGCCGTTTCCGGCGGTGCAATTCTGGTCCTGACGACTTTGGCAAACCAGCTTCTGACCCACAGGAAGGTGGCGGATTCTCAAAGGCTTTCATTCGCTGCATCGAACTTTGCCAAGCAAGCCGAAGCGGGCAGCGAACTGGTCTGGGCACAGGGCATGGCACCGGCGATGGAAATTCGCTGGCGGCGGCTTCAGGACGACGCCCTTGAGCAGTCGATCAAGGCGACCGACTGGACCGCCGGGTTCTTGTCTTTCACCAAGGCTTTTCGGCTTTTCCTTCAGTCCGCGATGCTGGCGCTCGGTGCCTGGCTGGTGCTCCAGCACGAGATGACGGCCGGCGCCATGATTGCGGGATCGATCATGTTGGGCCGTGCGCTCGCGCCGGTTGAGCAATGCCTCAATCAATGGCCAGTCGTGCAAAAGGCAAGGACTGGCTGGCGCAACCTTTCCGATGCGCTTGCGGCGTCTTCGGAACGTACAACACCGACCTACCTTCCAAGACCGGCAGCCGCGTTCAACGCGATCAGCCTTCTTTACATGCCGCGCCCCGGAGACAAACCCATTCTGCAGAACATCACATTCTACGTGGGTCCGGGTGAGGCGCTGGGCATTATCGGCAAGAGCGGTTCGGGCAAGACGACGCTTGCGCGTTGCCTGATGGGGGTCATCAAGCCGACTTCGGGCGAGGTCCGTCTGGGCGGCGCCACTCTTGATCAATATGGACCGGAAAGACTTGGAACGCTCATTGGGTATCTGCCGCAGGATGTTCAACTCTTTGATGGAACCATCGCTGAAAACATTGCCCATATGTCGGAAGAGCCCGATGCGGACAAAGTCGTGGCGGCAGCCAAGAAGGCACGCATTCATGACGTGGTGCTTAAATTGGCGGACGGCTACGACACCAGAATAGGTATCGCGGATGCGCGGCTGTCCGGGGGGCAACGGCAACGCCTCGCGCTGGCCCGGGCGCTTTACACCGATCCTGTCGTTCTGGTTCTTGATGAGCCGAATTCGGCACTCGACGCTGACGGGTCTGATGCGCTGAATGCTGTCATCGCGGAAATGAAACAGGCCGAGAAGTCGATCATCATCATGACCCATCGGCCGACCGCGATTTCCGCCTGCGACCAGCTTCTTGTCCTCGAATACGGCAAGGTCGCTGCCTATGGACCTCGTGACGAGATCATCAAATCGATGCTGAAGAATGCAGGCGATGTCCAACGGGTCGTCGGGCGGGGACATGTTTCATGAGCGCCGCGAAGCCAACTCAAAGGTGGACCGCGCGGCTGCCGCTCGCGGTGGGATATGCGGCCGTGGTTCTCTTGGTCGGCGGATTGGCCGCATGGAGCGTGGGAACTCAGATCGCCGGAGCGGTCGTTGCAAGCGGACGGGTGAAGGTCGAGTTTGAGCGGCAGGTCGTTCAGCATCCGGATGGCGGGGTTGTCGGCAGCATTCAGGCCAGAGATGGCGATGCCGTCAAAACCGGAGACATACTTGTAACCTTCGACGACACATTCCTCAGGTCCGAGCTTGCGGTCGCCGATCAGCAACTGCTCGAGATTTACGCTTGGAAACAGCGGCTGGAAGCCGAACGCGACGACGCATCCGAGCTGATTTTCAATAAGGTCGAAGGCTATGACAACCTCGACGCAAGCTGGGTTCAGGATCAGTTTGACGGGCAAGTCAGCCTCTTCAAGGCGCGTCTTGAGTCCATGTCCAAGGAAATGGAACAGCTTGCGGAACGGCGGCTGCAGATCGAAAGCCAGATTCGGGGAATGGAGGCGCAGGCGAAGGCCGAAGCACGACAGCATGATTTGATCATCATAGAGCTCAAGGACCAGCAGTCGCTTCTCGACAGGGGCCTTGTCCCCATTGCACGCGTCCTTGCATTGCAGCGCGAAGAGGCGCGGCTTGAAGGCGAGATCGGAAGGATCGAGGCCGCTATCGCGGAAGCCAGAGGCCAGATATCCGCGATCTCGATAGAAATCCTGAAAATGTCGGATCGTCGCCGCGAGGACGCGATCAGCAAGCTTCGAGACTTGCGCTACAACGAGATTGAGCTTGTCGAAAAGCAGATTACCCTGAACGAACGTCTGAGCCGCGTCCATGTCCGGTCGCCGGCGGACGGGATCGTGTTCGGGTCGCGGGTTTTCGCATTGAAATCGGTTGTGCGCCCGGCAGAGCCGATGATGTATATCGTTCCCGAAGGTCAGCCGCTGCAAGTCTCTGCAAGAATAGACCCGATCCATATTGATCAGGTTTATCAGGGTCAGGCTGCGTCGCTTCGCTTTCCAACCTTCGATCAAAGGACAACTCCCGAGATCCCCGGGCGTGTCGTCCGGCTTTCGGCTGACACCGTTGTCGACGAAAACACCGGTTCGGTGTTTTACGAGGCGATACTGGTCCCCGTGGACGGTGCCCTGGAAGGGCTTCCTGATCTTGTGCTCCTGCCCGGTATGCCCGTCGAAGCATTCCTCAAGACACGCGACAGGACCCCGCTTTCCTATCTGATCCAGCCCCTTTCCAACTACTTCAACAGGGCATTTCGCGAAGGTTGATCATGTCTCGGCCCGCCGGGACCGGCGCCGAATCCGGCTGCCGTCTGGGCGCAAGAATCCTTTCCGATGCTGCCGAATATGCTTTCGAGCAAGGCCCCGACACCGGAGAAAGCGGAAGGTACGGTTCGTGACGGTTTCGGAACCAAGGACAAGATAAAGAACATCGAACAGACCGATGGCACCAGCACGGATGACATCTTCATGGATGGAAAAGGCAATGATGTATTCCTTCTCAGAGATGGCGCTGACACCGTCTATTTCTCGAAGGGAACCGACTATGCCGATGCAAGCGGAGACGGGGCCGACCTATTTGAATTCGACGCGGGTGATCCTGATACAGGTGACTTCATTTTGTCCTGGAAGCCGTAGCTGAACGCGAAAACTTGAAATGGGCCGTACCTGGCCTGCCATTCGGTTCACTCAGAAGGCCGCACAGACCAATGCGTCGCGACTGGTCCTGTCGCGCCAAATGGCTGCGGAACCGGGCAGGCCCGTCTGATAGCGCAAATGGAAACTCGCGGTGTCGGCCCGGATCTTGAATGGGTCGGTGCAGTCAAGGCAGACGCGTTTCAGGCGATCAGTTGCATCCGTTGACAAGCTCGCAGACCGCACCGGCCCCCGCGCCAATAGCGGCACCGGTCAGCGGATTGGCGTTCAACGCCAGTGCCCCGGCGGCCCCAAGGCCGGCACCGAGCCCAACGGTTTTTCCTGGTGTGTCGCAGCCCGCCAGCAGAAGTGCCGCCAGTGTCATACCAACGATGGTTTTGCCCATATTTGCCCTCTTTCCTTTTGTCCGGTCTGGCATGCCGCCAGCCGCCGCTTACGCGGGACAAATAGAATCAGGTTCAGGTCAAAATACAACCGGCATTTCGGACAGGGTGGGCGCTCGCAGACCAAATCTGCGAGCCCTGGGCCTTAGGCGGCTGCCTTTCTGTTTTCGGCAAGTTTTCTGTCGACGATGGCAACGGTCTCTTTGATCGCCGGATGGGACAGTCCCAACGCATCACCGGTCAGCTTGATCAGCTTGTCGACACGTTCGATATTGGTCGCACCTGCGAAGACCGCGCGCGCAGCCGAGGACGGCTTTAACAGGTTCTTCGCCGCCGCTGCGTATTTGTCGAACGGAACCATGTCTTCGGGATCAGCACCAAGCTTGACGACAAGGTCAGTCACAAAGCCATAGATTTCTTTCGACGTATCGACATCGCCCAGAACGGCATCCCGGATGGATCGCGGGCCTTCAGTCGTGATACAGCGATAATTGCCAGTCGCCAGCATTGCCCATTTCGCGAAGGGGACGAAAAGCGAGTCGAAAACGCGCAGCTTCACCGGCACGTCCTTGCCGTCGACCCGATAGGTTTCGATGTCGGCCTCGAGCTGTTCCAGCATCGCGTCGAGCTTGGCGTCGTGGAATTTCGATACTTTGAAATTTGTCGGCAAACCGACATGCAGGACGTTTGGCAATTCCTCGGGCGGGCGGAAAGCCTGCGGGTCGGGAGAGCAAAGCGTCATCATCTTGGGGTCGAACTGATCCCAGATCGAGGGTTCAAGAAAGGCGTCTTTCAACCCCGAACAATCAAGGCCGGGGATCCGCTTGAGGTAGGCCAGCGGCGGCATGTTCATGATCGACATGCAGGGGACTCTGGCCTTCGCAATCTTCGACATCAGCGCCTTGATGGTCGGGTGCGAATACTGCGGCTCCTGCATCGCAAGACAGACCAGATCGTAGGCTTGCGGATCAACCTGTTCGGGCGTCGCCGCGTCCAGCCTGCCCGCAAGCTCAGCGGACAGGAAGTTCCGATGGGTGTCTTCGTCGCGCAGCTTGATGCGGACATCGGTACCTTTTTCATTGATCAGCGCAGCCGTTTCGGCCCGGCAGACGAGTGTCACATCATGCCCCGCAGCTATCATTTTAGTGCCAAGCAATGAGCCATAAGAGGCGCCAAGGATCAGAATTTTGAAAGGCATGTATCGATTCCTCCGTCAGATTTGTTGACCTTTATAGCAAAGTTTAAAGGCAGATGAGCCGCAAAAGGTGTTAATCTGTTGATGGTATGATGCAACATATGCATAGTAAGTTAAGTTGTTAACAACGGGAAAACGGATGGCAAAGGCGTTCATTGGTCCTCAGCTTCGGCAACTGCGCCGCGAGCGGGGGCAGACCCAGGCTGAAATGGCGCACACGCTTGGTGTCAGCGCGGCCTATATCAACATGCTTGAAAACAACCAGCGCAGCCTGTCGGTCCAGATGCTGATGGCCGTTTCCGAAAGCTATCAGGTCGACTGGCGGAATCTGGTCAAGGACCCGCCCCGGAATCTGTTGGTCGATCTTCGCAACATCTTGCAGGACCCTGCCTTTGGTCCGGAGGTGCCGGACCTGCAGGAACTGCGCTCGGCGATTGATCATGCGCCGCGGCTGGTCGATGCCTTCGTGAAGTTGCATTCGAACTACAACAGCACGCTGGAAAAGATCATGCGGCAGGACGAGGCGGGGCCAAGAGAGGCATTGGCCGAAGCGTCGCCTGAAGCTTCAATCTACAACTTCTTCCGAAGTCACGACAATTACTTCGACGTGCTGGAACGAGAGGCCGAGAAGATCAGGGAAAAGGAGCAGTGCACAAGCGAGGACATCTATCTCGTCCTCAAGAACCGCTTGAAGGAAACCCACGGCATTTCAACAAAGGTGAAGCCGATGGAAGACATGCAAGAGGCGCTCCGGCTTTACGACAAGAAGGCGAAGGCTGTTTACCTGTCAGAAGCACTCGATTTTCAGAACCGGGTCTTCCAGCTTGCCCATGTGCTATGCCTCGTCGAATTCGAAGAAATTCTCGAACAGCTGACATCGTCGAGCGGGATCAAGAACGAACGCGGAATTGCCCGCTGCAAGGTAGAGCTTGCGAATTACTTTGCCGCCGCCTTCCTGATGCCCTACCGGGAATTTCGAAAGACGGCCGAGAAGACGAAATACGACGTCGAAAGGATCGCCTCGAAATTCAATTGCTCCTACGAACAGGTCTGCCACCGGCTGACCACGTTGCAGCGGCCAACCGCCAAGGGCGTTCCCTTCTTCTTTCTGCGGATCGACCGTGCCGGAAACGTGTCGAAGCGGTTCAACTCCACCTCTTTCAACCTAGCCGAATTCGGCGGCTCCTGTCCGGTATGGAACATACATACCGCGTTCAGATTGCCCGGAGAGGTGCTGCCGCAGTTTGTCGAACTTCCCGACGGCAAGCGCTATTTTACGCTCAGCCGAACCTCCGACCGACCATCGTTCAGCAATGAAACCAAGAACCACCGCCTGACCGTGGCCATAGGATGTGAGATGAAATACGCGCATCTGGTCGGCTATTCGAAAGCCTTCGACTTTCAGGTTCCCAACCTGTTCAGCCCGATCGGGATCAATTGCCATGTTTGCCCGCGCCAGGCCTGCGCACAACGCGCCCATCAGCCGATGTTCATGGAACTTCCGATTGATCCCCGGCGCCGGGGAAATACCCGCTACGAAAGCTGAAACGGGACAGCGAAGGCCCGCCGGCGCGGATAACCGGCGCCGGCGGGCCTGATCACGTCTTACTTCAGCAGTTCGACAAGGGTTTCGCCGAGTTTCGCGGGCGACGGCGAAACGCGGATGCCCGCCGCCTGCATCGCTTCGATCTTGTCCTCTGCGCCGCCCTTGCCGCCAGAGATGACGGCACCGGCATGACCCATGGTCCGGCCCGGAGGCGCGGTGCGACCGGCAATGAAGCCAACGACCGGCTTCTTGCGGCCTCGCTTCGCCTCGTCGATCAGGAATTGCGCCGCGTCCTCTTCGGCGGATCCACCGATCTCTCCGATCATGATGATGGATTGGGTGGCGGGATCGGCAAGGAAGAGTTCCAGAACATCGATGAATTCCGTGCCCTTCACCGGGTCGCCACCAATGCCGACCGCTGTCGTCTGACCAAGCCCCGCCATCGTCGTCTGATAGACGGCCTCGTAGGTCAGCGTTCCCGAACGTGACAATACTCCGACGGATCCCTTTCGAAAAATGGACCCCGGCATGATGCCGATCTTACATTCATCGGGTGTCATCAGGCCGGGGCAGTTGGGGCCGACAAGTCGGCAGGGAGAAGCGTCGAGTTTCTCTTTCACGCGCACCATGTCGAGCACGGGTACGCCTTCGGTGATACAGGTGATCAGGTCGATGCCAGCGTCAATCGCCTCCTCGATCGCGGCAGCGGCGCCTGCGGGCGGGACATAGATCACGCTGGCGGTCGCGCCGGTCGCCGCTTTGGCTTCGGCGACGCTTGCGTAGATTGGCAAGGTCTCGCCATTCGATCCGGTCCAGTTCGTGCCACCCTTCTTGGGGTGGGTGCCCGCGACCATTTTCGTGCCGTGGTAAGCCAGCGCCTGTTCGGTGTGAAACGTGCCGGTCTTTCCGGTCAAGCCCTGAACGATGATCTTCGTGTCTCTGTTAATCAGAATGGACATGGCCTTACCCTTTCACGGCTTTGACGATTTTCTGGGCGGCATCGTCCAGATCGTCGGCGGCGATGACATTCAGGCCGCTGTCGTTGATGATCTTCTTGCCTTCCTCGACCTTGGTGCCTTCGAGACGGACAACCAGCGGCACTTCAAGCCCGACATCCTTGACGGCCTGAACAACACCTTGTGCGATCACGTCGCAGCGCATGATGCCGCCGAAGATGTTCACAAGGATGCCTTTGACATTGGGATCGGAGGTAATGATCTTGAACGCGGCCGTCACCTTCTCGGTGGTCGCACCGCCGCCAACGTCAAGGAAGTTCGCCGGTTCGGCACCGTAGAGCTTGATGATGTCCATCGTCGCCATCGCCAGACCTGCGCCATTGACCATGCAGCCGATTTCACCATCCAGAGCGATATAGGCGAGGTCATATTTGGACGCCTCGATCTCCTTGGCGTCTTCCTCGGACTCATCGCGGTAGGCCATGATATCGGGGTGACGAAACAGGGCGTTGCCGTCCAGGGAAACCTTCGCGTCCAGAACCTGGATGTCGTTCGACTTCGTGACGATCAACGGGTTGATTTCCAGAAGGCTCATGTCCTTGCTGGTGAATGCCTCGTAGAGCGACTTGAACAGTTTCTTTCCCTGTTCTCTCGCGGCTCCCGTCAGTTCATAGGCATCGGCAAGCTTTTCTGCATCCGCGTCCGTCACACCCTTCGAAGCCGTGATGCCGATCGTATGGATCTTCTCGGGGGTCTCTTCAGCCACCGCTTCGATGTCCATCCCACCCTCGGTCGAGGCGACGAAAGAGGTCTTTCCCGTTTCGCGGTCCACGAGGATCGAAAGGTAAAGCTCGCGGTCGATGTCGGCACCGTCTTCGATATAGAGCCTGTTCACCTGCTTCCCGGCCGGCCCGGTCTGCTTGGTCACGAGGGTGTTGCCAAACATCTCTTTGACATTGGCCAGCGCATCTTCGCGCGAGAATGAAACGCGCACGCCGCCTTTGGCATCGGGGCCAAGCTCTTTGAACTTGCCCTTGCCGCGTCCGCCAGCATGGATCTGGCTTTTAACAACCCAAACCGGCCCAGGCATGGACCCGATGGCTGCCTCGGCCTGATCGAGACTGGTGATCGCGACACCCTTCGCGATCGGGGCGCCAAAGGCTTTCAGGACCTCTTTGGCCTGATGCTCATGGATGTTCATTACACTCTCCCTATAGTTGTTGCCTACTTGATCAGCGGCAACATTTCCTTGAACGCTTCAGTTCCCGCCTGCCCCAGCCATTCGAACACCACCATCTCGGTCGTGACGATGCTTACGCCGGCCGCGCTAAGCCGGGCCAGGCAAGCGGATTCGCTTTCAGTCGTACGTGATGCGGTCGCATCGGAGACGACAAAAACCTCATATCCCTCTTCCACGAGGCTCGCCGCGGTCTGAACAACGCAGATATGCGCCTCCATTCCCGTCAGGATCGCCTGTCTGCGTCCGAGGGATCTGAAGGCCGCCGCAAAATTGGAATCCTCCATGCACGAGAAATGCATCTTGGGCAGCACCCTCGCGTTCCCCGCCGCTGTCATGATCTCGGGAATCGTGTGGCCAAGGCCTTTTGGATACTGCTCGGTCAGAAGGGCGGGAACGTCTGTTATTATTGCTGCCTGCAGCAGCAGGCGCGTATTCTTGATCGTGCGCGCAGGGGCGATCATGGCGGGAACCAGACGTTCCTGCATGTCGATCACGACAAGCGCCGAATCATGCGCCCTGATTAGCAATTTCGCTCCCTCCCGAAGCAGAAATAATACAGGCATGTGGTATACCACAGATCAAAAAGTCAACCATTTTATGAGGAAAATAACAAAAAGAAATTGTTTGACTGATGTGAGGTCGGGTGTAAGGTATACCACACACCGACTGGGAGGAACCGTGTCGTGTGTTGGCGCGAAAAGCGCACGGGGAGGATTGAATTGGTGTCGATCGGCGACAAGCTAAGCCCGATTGCAGAGAGCTTCACGCTGAAGGATCATACCTTCACCGTGCTCCGCGCCGCGATCCTCGACATGGACATCTACGGCCCCGATGCCGACCTGCGGCTGGATGAGCGCAAGCTGGCGGAGAGTTTGGGTATTTCCCGTACGCCGATCCGTGAGGCCCTTGCCAGACTCGCGCAGGAAGAGTTGGTGCAGATCGTGCCGCGCAAGGGTGTATTCGTGCGCCCCAAGTCTCGGGAAGAGATCCTTGAAATGGTTGTGACATGGGCCGCGCTTGAAAGCATGGCCGCCCGGCTGGCAACTGAAAATGCCAGCGACGCGCAGCTCAGGGCCCTGAGGAAGTTTGCGATGAAACACAGCAGCGACGCTGCCCGTGCTGAGATCGAAGAATACTCCGATGCCAATATCAAGTTCCACCAGACCATACTTGAATTGTCGGGTTGCTCACTGCTGCGCACAACCGCAGATGGACTTTTCACCCACATGCAGGCCGTGCGGCGGCGGGCAATGGGTGAAAGCGACCGGGCACGCAAGTCGGTCGCCGATCATATGGAAATCATCGACGCCCTTACGTCGCGGGATCCCGATCTCGCTTCCCGCAGGGTTCGCGAGCACACGATGCGGCTGCATGATCATATCAGCAAGACATGGACTCGCCTGGAATCAATCGGCTCGCTCAGACAAGCGGCCAACGAATCAAACTGAAAGTCACGGGGACCGAAATGACACAATCTGCAACAGCGCAAAGCGTGGATGCAACGACACAGGGTACGGCTTCGGGCGCTCTGACAGACGGATTTCATCTGCTGATTGATGCGCTCAAGCTGAACGATGTGAAGACGATTTACGGTGTGCCGGGCATTCCGATCACCGATTTCGGCAGGATGGCACAGGCTGCGGGAATCCGCGTCCTGTCGTTCCGCCATGAACAGAACGCCGGCAACGCCGCTGCGATTGCGGGGTTTCTGACCAAGAAGCCCGGCATCTGTCTGACCGTGTCCGCGCCGGGTTTCCTTAACGGTCTGACCGCGCTTGCGCATGCCACAACGAATTGCTGGCCGATGATCCTGATTTCCGGCTCGTCAGAGCGTGAGGTCGTCGACCTGATGCAGGGCGACTACGAAGAGATGGATCAGCTTGCCATTGCCAAGCCGCTCTGCAAGGCGGCCTACCGTATCCTGCATGCCGAAGACATCGGCATCGGCGTTGCCCGCGCGATCCGTGCCGCCGTATCGGGGCGTCCGGGTGGCGTATACCTTGATATTCCGGGCGCCTTGCTCGGCCAGGTCATGGATGAAGTCGAAGGCGCGAAGTCCTTGGTGAAGGTGATCGACGCTGCGCCCGCCCAGATCCCGGCACCGGACGCGGTCGCCCGCGCGCTGGATGTGATCAAGGGTGCAAAAAAGCCGCTGATCATCCTTGGAAAGGGCGCGGCCTATGCGCAGGCTGATGATCTTGTCCGTGAATTCGTTGAAACAAGCGGCATTCCCTACCTGCCGATGAGCATGGCGAAGGGGCTTCTGCCCGATACGCACGAATTGTCGGCAGGTCCGGCACGGTCTCTGGTCCTGAAAGAGGCGGATGTCGTCGTCATGGTCGGTGCCCGGCTGAACTGGCTGCTCAGCCACGGTAAGGGCAAGCAATGGGGCGCGCCGCATTCCACGAAGTTCGTTCAGATCGACATCGAGCCAAAAGAGATGGACAGCAACGTCGAAATCGCAGCCCCACTGGTCGGCGACATCGGGTCTGTCCTGTCGGCCTTGCTTGATGGCATGGGCAAGAACTGGGCGAAGCCGTCTGCAGAATGGACCGGTGCGGTCAAGGCAAAGAAAGATGCAAACGTCGCGAGAATGGCGGCGAAACTGCAAAACAACAACACACCGATGGACTATGACGGTGCGCTTGGCGCATTGAAGAGGATCATCGCCGAACGCCCCGACGCGATGCTGGTGAACGAGGGCGCCAACACGCTCGATTTCGCCCGCTCGATCATCGATATGTACAAGCCGCGCAAGCGTCTCGATGTGGGCACCTGGGGCGTGATGGGTGTCGGCATGGGCAGCGCCATCGCGGCGGCCGTCGAAACCGGGAACCCGGTACTTTGCATCGAAGGTGACAGCGCCTTTGGCTTCTCGGGCATGGAGGTAGAGACCATCTGCCGCTACAATTTGCCCGTGTGCATCGTGATCTTCAACAACAACGGCATCTATCGCGGCACGGACAAGAACGAATCCGGCGGGGCCGATGTGGCAACGACCGTGTTCGTCGAAAATGCACGCTACGACATGATGATGAAGGCCTTCGGTGGCGAGGGCGTCAATGTCACCAACCCCGATGAGCTGTCGCGCGCCGTCAACGCGGCGATGGATTCGGGCAAACCGACACTGATCAACGCCGTTATCGATCCCGCTGCCGGCAAGGAAAGCGGCAATATCGGAAGCCTCAACCCCGTCAGCGTCGTCGGCAAAAAGTGAAGCACCGGAACAGAATGACACTCAAGGACAGGAATTACTGATGAAAGCTCTGGAAGGCGTAAAGGTACTCGACTTCACCCACGTCCAGTCAGGCCCGACTTGCACCCAGCTTCTGGCTTGGTTCGGCGCCGATGTGATCAAGGTCGAACGCCCCGGTGTCGGTGACGCGACCCGCAAGCAGCTCGTCGATGTGCCAGGGGCCGACAGCCTCTATTTCACGATGCTCAACCACAACAAGCGTTCGATCGAACTGAACCCGAAAACGCCCGAAGGCAAGAAGGTTCTGACCCGGCTGGTCGAGGAATGCGATGTTCTGGTCGAAAATTTCGCGCCCGGCGCGCTGGACCGCATGGGGTTCTCCTGGGAAAATATCCAGAAGATCAACCCGCGCATCATCATGGCATCGATCAAGGGCTTTGGCCCGGGCAAGTATCAGGACTGCAAGGTTTACGAGAACGTCGCCCAATGCGCGGGTGGCTCTGCTTCGACGACGGGTTTCAGGGATGGCCCGCCGCTCGTGACCGGTGCTCAGATTGGGGATTCTGGCACCGGTCTGCATCTTTGCCTGGGTATCGTGACGGCGCTTTTCCAGCGCGAAAAGTCGGGTCGCGGACAAAAGGTTTCGGCGGCGATGCAGGATTCGGTGCTGAACCTTGCACGGGTGAAACTGCGCGACCAGCAACGTCTGGCGGCAGGTCCGTTGACCGAATATTCGCAGTTCGGCGAAGGCATTCCTTTCGGCGATGCCACCCCGCGTGCCGGCAATGACAGCGGCGGCGGTCAGCCGGGCCGCATCCTGAAGTGCAAGGGATGGGAAACCGATCCGAACGCCTATACCTATTTCATCACACAGGCGGCGGTCTGGGAAAAAGTCTGCGACGTGATCGGAGAGCCGGATTGGAAAACCGCCCCCGGCTATGCCACGCCGAAAGAGCGGCTGGACAAACTCAACGCGATCTTCGCGCGGATCGAGGAATGGACGATGACCAAGACCAAGTTCGAGGTCATGGACATCTGCAACCCGCTGGACATCCCGGTCGGACCGATCCTGTCGATGAAGGAAATCGCGGAAGATGACGGGCTCTATGCAACCGGCACGCTGGTGAAGGTGCCGCATCCTGAACGCGGCGAATACATCAGCGTCGGTTGCCCGATCAAGCTGTCGGACAGCGATGTGCAGGTCGAACGGTCTCCGCTTCTGGGCGAACACACGAAGGAAATCCTGTCGAGCGTTCTGGGCTACAAGGGCGCCGAACTTGACGAGATCATCGCTTCGGGTGCGGTCGGGGAGGTCAAGTGATGCGTCTGATCGTGATGGGCCAGCAGGCGTTCGGCAAGGACGTTCTCGCGAAGCTTCTCGACGCAGGGACCGACGAAGTCGTCGCCGTCTACTGCGAGCCGGACCGCGACGGCAAGCCGGCCGATCCGATCAAGGAATTCGCGCTTGAAAAGGGCCTTCCCGTCCTTCAGCCGGCGCATTTCAAGGACCAGTCGACGATTGACGAACTGGCAGCATTCAATGCCGACCTGATGGTGATGGCCTTCGTCAACGTCTTCGTTCCGGAAGCTGCGCGGGATACGCCGAAGCACGGTTCGATCTGTTTCCACCCGTCGCTCTTGCCCCTGCATCGCGGGCCGTCTGCGGTCAACTGGCCGATTATCATGGGAAGTGAAAAATCGGGTTATTCCTGGTTCTACCCGACGGACGGGCTTGATGAAGGCGATGTGCTCTTGCAATGGGAATGCCCGATCGGACCGGACGACACGGTTATCGATCTCTATTTCAAGAAGATCTATCCATCGGCAGTCGACTCGGTGCTGCAGGTTTGCGACCTCTACCGGTCAGGCAACCCGCCGCATGCCGAACAGGATGAATCCAAGGCGACATACGAACGTCGCTGCACGGCGAAACACAGCCAGATCGACTGGAACAAGCCGGTGGCGCAGGTCTACGACCTGATCCGCGGAACCAATCCGGCGCCGGGAGCTTGGACGACGGTCAACGGCACAAAAGTGAACATCTTCGACAGCGAACGAGTTGACGGGGACGGCATTTCCAGTCGCATAATGGACGTGTCCGATAAGGGTGTCACGGTCCAGTGCATCGGCGGCCGTATCCTTGTGAAACGCGTCAAGCCGGATGGCGGAGACAAGCAGGCAGCATCGGCATGGGCCGCATCTGCCGGAATCAACACTGGCGACAGCCTAGGGAGTTAAGGACAGATCATGGCCTTCAAGACAGACATTGAAATTGCGCGGGAAGCCAAGAAGAAGCCGATCCAGGAGATTGGGGCGAAGCTTGGCATCCCGACGGAGCATCTTCTGCCGTTCGGCCATGACAAGGCGA
>JAHEAO010000123.1 GCA_024642725.1 Paracoccaceae bacterium
TTCGCTACCTATGAGAAAAGCGTTCCGCCATTTATGTCGACGCACGCGCCGGTGATAAATGCGGCTTCTTCCGAGGCCAGATACGCGACGAGATTGGCGACATCTTCCGAGTGGCCTTCTCGCTTCAGCGGTGTGGCCGCAGCGACTTTGCCTCTCACCTCTGGCCCGGTAAAAACGTTATGAAAATCAGTGTCGATCATGCCGGGGCACACGGCATTGACCCTGATCATCGGGCCAAGTTCTTTCGCGAGGCCGCGGGTCATCGTGTTCAGGGCACCTTTAGACGCGGCATAGGCGACAGCCCCCGCGCCGCCGCCATCACGCGCAGCTTGCGAAGCCAGATTAACGATCGCACCACCCTCTGACATATGCGGAATGGTCGCCTTAACGATCAGGAACACCGAAGTCAGATTCAGGTCCATGACGGTTTGCCAATGGTCTAACGACATTTCTGAGATTGTCTTGCGCGCCACGAGCCCGCCGGTGACCGGCACAAGGATATCGATCTTACTGAAGCGTTTCACGGTGGCATCGACAAAGGCGGCGACATCTTCGGGCTTTGTCATATCGCCTTGCATGGCAAAAGCCGACCCACCCGCCGCCTCGATCTCGGCAACGGCAGACTTGGCCCCTGAATCGCTGGAGTGATAATTGATTGCAACATCGGCGCCGGCTGCTGCAAATCGCATCACACAGGCTCGACCAATATCACGACCACCACCGGTTATGAGTACTGTTTTTCCTCGAAGGTCCATTCTATTCCCTATTCTCTTGGCTTTGCTGTCAGAGTTGTCAATGTGGCGCTGTTGACCGAACGCCGCCTACGCGATTGGTCTCCTTCCTTCGATCATCGCCCTTCGATACACCGCGAAGGTTCTTCCCCCGCCACAGATTGATAGCTTCCGAGGCGTCAAAACATGGACGGTAAGAGCAGTGACACCTGCGGTACGTAGGTGACCAGAATAAGCGCCGCCAGAATCGCGATGTAGAATGGCCAAATCGACTTCAGCGCGTCCTCGATCTTCACCTTTCCTACAGCGCAACCGACGAAGAGGCAGGTTCCGACCGGCGGCGTGCAGAGGCCGAGCCCGAGGTTGACGAGCAACATGATGCCAAATTGCGTCGGGTCCATGCCAATGCTTTTTGCGATGGGCAGGAAGATAGGGGTGCAGATGAGGATCAGTGCCGCCATGTCCATTATCATTCCAAGGATCAGCAGGATCACGTTGATCATGAGCAGGATGATGATCGGATTGTCTGAGACCGCGACAAGGAGTTCGCTGAGTTTTCCGGGCACTTGATAAAGCGCAAGAAGATAGGCGAACGAACTGGCGAAGGCGATCAGTATCATGACCATTGCTGTCGTTCGGACCGCTCCAACCACCGCAGCTACGAACGATTTCAGTGAAAGGGAGCGGTAGTAAAAGGTGGTGAGCAACAGTGCATAGATGGCGCCAAATGCTCCGGATTCCGTAACCGTGAATATGCCCGATAGAGTCCCGCCAACGATTATGACGGCCGTAATCAGCCCCGGAATCGCATCGGCAGCGCTGCGACCCACGACGGCCCAACCCGGAAAGCGCTCTGCGGGGTAGTTGTGCTTGACTGCAAGAACATAGGCCGCAACGGCCAGGCAAAAACACATCAGAACCCCCGGCAGCACCCCTGCGAGGAAGAGTTTTGACACCGATATTCCACCACCTGCCGCAACAGCGAAGATTATCATGTTGTGACTGGGCGGGATGACGATACCCGCGATCGAGGAGGTCACCGTCACGTTGACTGCGTAATCCGGTCGGTAACCGCGTTCTTTCATCACCGGGATCAGAAGCGACCCCAGCGCGGAAATATCCGCAACAGCGCTGCCCGAGATGCCGCCGAACAGCATGCTCGAAAAGATGTTGACCATTGCCAGGCCACCTTTGAAATGCCCGACCAGAGCCGAAGCGAAACCAACCAGGCGGCGGGCAATGCCACCGTGCAACATGATCTCGCCGGCAAAAATGAAGAAGGGTATTGCAAGAAGTGAAAAGACCGATACCCCGGCGGTTGCCCGCTGAAAGGTTATCAGCATCGGAAAACCTTCGTAGTAGAAGGCGGTTGCAGCAGCGATCCCCATTGCAAAGGCGACCGGCATACCAATCACCACACCTATGCCGAAGACCGCCAGCAGTATTGCCAGTCCCATAGTCAGTTGCCCTTCAGCGACAGAGACGATTCAAACTCACCGAATTTCAGAATTCTCAGAACAGCTCTCGAACCGGCGAACAATAGCGTCAGCGCACCGCAAGATGTGATGGCAAGGGTTCTGAAGCTTTCGGGGATGTTCAACATCGCAAGCTTCGAATCCCAGCCAAACTTCATCAATTCGATGCCGGCGATCAGCATCACTGCTCCAAAGATGGCCAAGGCAATGTCGGTTGCGATCTGGGCGATCGCATCGAAACGTGATGGAAGCATCTCGCGGAAGACGGAGACACCCAAATGGGAATTCTCGCGGACACCGGCAGCAGCACCCAGAAAAGCGATGTAGCAAATCAAAAGCAGGGCCAGTTGTTCGACCCAAGTCGGTGTTGCGTTCAGGACATAGCGGCCGAAGACCAGCCAACCGAACGTAATGATAAGCACCACTAGGGCGCAGGACGCGACAAGGATGCAAAGATTGCTGATCAGATCCAGCAATGCTTCGACTTTCGCGTATTTGGGCGAAGGCTGCGACATCGCGATACTCAATGGCGGGATGTTTGGGGTACGGGCGACTTGTGGCCCGCAATCGAACGCGGGCCACCGATATCAATATGTCAGTCCGCGTTGCGGATCATGTTGACGAGATCTGTAAGGTCCGGGTTCGCCGCTAGGAACTTGTCGTAGACCGGCGCCATAGCAGCCTGGAAAGGGCCCTTGTCGGCAATCGTGTTAACGATCGTGCCGCCCGCAGTTACCTTGTCCATGCTCGCCTTTTCGCGTTCTTGCCAGAGCTTGCGCTGAACTTCCGCACTATTGCGGCCTGCGACTTTCAGTATCTCCTGCTGTTCCGGCGTCAGCGTGTCCCAGGTCTTCTTGCTCATACACAGGCATTCGGGAATGATCAGATGCTCTGTCAGCGAATAGTATTTTGCGACCTCGAAATGGTTCGTGGACTCGTAGGATGGCGGGTTGTTCTCGGCTCCGTCGACAACGCCTGTCTTCAGAGACTGATAGACTTCCGCAAAGGCCATCGGGGTCGCATTCCCGTCCATGGTCTCGATCATCGCGACGTAAAGGTCGTTGTTCATCACGCGGACCTTCATGCCATGAACGTCATCAGGCGTGTTGATCGGACGTATCGAGTTGTAGAACGACCGCGCGCCGGCATCATACCAACCCAACGGAACAAGCCCTTTGGCAATCATACCCGCACCAATGGCATCACCTACTTCGCCATCCATCAGTCGGTACATCTGGGGGATGCTCTTGAAGATAAACGGCAGGGACACGACGTTGGTCTCAGGAATCGATTGCCCCATGGGCCCAAGACTGAACTCACCGAAGTCGATAATGCCAAGCCGGGTCTGCTCAATCGCGTCGGGTTGATCCCCAAGAACGCCGTTGTTGTACAACTTGCCAGTCAGCTCTCCACCAGTCTTTTCTGAGACCTCGGCCAGAAACGCTTCCATCCCCTGTGTGACAGGATATTGGTCCACATGAATGTTCCAGCCACGCCATTCAGCGGAGGCCGAGGTCGCGATTAGCGCCAACGCTCCGCTAAGTGCAGCGCCAATCAGCGCCGAACGCTTAGTAAGTTTGAAAGTCATTTGATCCTCCCTGATCATCTTGCCGTTTCGGCTTTTGAGTTTTTCTTGAGCAATCTTTCCACTTCTTGGGCAACCGATGCCGCGCAGAGTTACTTAGACCGGATTTCAGACAGAGGCGCAGCGCAAAGGATCCCCAAAAGCTTCAGTTGAGTGCCTTCTCAATTGGGATACTAGTATTATAGACGGGAGCTTCGAGTCAACCGCTCTGATTTGCCAGAAAGATCCGCTTGACCTGCCGATTTGATCCTTCCGTCGCCCCCTTCATACAGAGGCAATCCCAAGAAGCGTTTCTTAGATTGACCCCAAATTCTATCTGGCGATAGGCGTGGATTCTTGGCTGTTGCACCCGCATCTTATCTACTAGGTTAGCCCGGATCAGATTTGGTGCATCGCGGCGAAAACAGCCAAGGGTGGTAAATCACTGGAATTCTAGTATACTAAACAATCTTACAATGGAGACTGTGACGATGGCGAAGGCGGGCAGGTTTGCGGTGCGCCGGACAAATGCAGATGACGTTTTCGATCAACTCTACAAAGAGATCGTCACCCTAGTGCTGCACCCCGGCACCAAGATGTCAGAAGTCGAAATCGCCGAACGCTTCGGAGTATCAAGGCAACCCGTGCGCGAGGCATTCAGCCGGCTTGTGAACCTAAATCTGCTGTTGGTCCGCCCTCAGAAAGCAACGGTTATTCGCGGTTTTTCTAGCCGAGCCATCGAGAATGCCCGGTTCACGCGTGCGGCCGTTGAAGAACAAGTACTTCGCAAAGCCTCTCAAGGTCGCCGGGAAAAATACGACGCGCTGATTGAACGCAACCTCAGTCAACAGAAACAAGCCGTCGGTCAAAGTGATGTCGAAACATTTCACAAGCTGGACTACGAATTTCATCGGTTGCTCTGCTGTGCCGCCGATTGCGAATTCGCATTCCAGACGATTGCAGAGAACAAAGCTCAGATTGATCGC
>JAHEAO010000060.1 GCA_024642725.1 Paracoccaceae bacterium
ATCTGCATCATCGGTCAGAACTCTCCCATCTCGGATTGATCCACGGCTCGGCATTTTCTGGCGGCAGTGGGGGCTTTCCAAGGATGTGATCTGCAATTTTTTCGCCCACCATGATCGATGGTGCGTTGAGGTTGCCATTGGTGATACGAGGAAAAATCGACGAATCCACGACACGCAGCGCATCGACGCCGATCACCCGACCAATGTGGTCAACCACAGCCTTCGGATCATCGGCGCGGCCCATGCTGCAGGTGCCGCAAGGGTGGTAGGCACTCTCTGCATGCTGGCGCAGGAAATCATCAATCTGCCCGTCGCTCTGAACATCTTCGCCGGGCTGGATCTCCTTGCCGCGGAAAGGATCGAAGGCGGGCTGGGCGAAGATTTCACGCGTCTTTCGGATGCAGGTCCGGAAATCGATCCAGTCCTGTTCCTCGGACATGTAGTTGAAACAAATTTCCGGCGGGTCGGACGGGTCGGCCGAACGCAGCGAAATCCGGCCCCGGGACTCTGCCCGCATTGGGCCGACATGCGCTTGATAGCCATGCCCTTCGGCCGCAGCTTTGCCGTCATACCGGACGGCCATCGGCAGGAAATGGAACTGGATGTCCGGGTAGTCGACGCCGGCCTGCGATCTTATGAAACCTGCAGATTCGAAGTGGTTTGACGCCCCAAGGCCGGTCCCGGTGAGCATCCATTGCAGCCCCGAAAGTCCCTTTCCGAAAAGGTTCCAGTGCTTGTATAGCGTGATCGGCTGCAGGCTCGCCTGCTGGAAATAGACTTCAAGGTGATCCTGCAGATTGCCACCGACGCCGGGACGGTCCGCGACCACCTGAATGCCGTGCTGCCGCAAATGGGCTGCCGGACCAATTCCCGACAACATCAGAAGTTTGGGTGAATTGATCGATGAGGCCGCAAGGATCACTTCGCGCCGGGCGCCCACGATTTCCGTTCGGCCGCCACTGTTGATTTCGACGCCAATTGCCTTGCCGTCCTGCAACACGACCCTTTGCGCCAATCCGCGCATCAGCCGCACATTGGATCGTTTCAGCGCGGGCCGAAGATAGGCGTTGGCGACAGACCAGCGGCGGCCCTTGTAGATTGTCGCTTCCATCGGGCCGAAGCCTTCCTGCTTCTGCCCGTTGTAATCTTCCGTCAGCTCATATCCAGCCTGTGCTCCTGCCTGCACGAAGGCATGGTAAAGCGGGTTCTGGCGCGGACCCCGAGATACATGGATGGGACCGGACTTGCCGCGCCAGTCCGGATCCCCGCCGTGCCCGCCATCATGCCAATTCTCCATGCGCTTGAAGTAGGGCAGCACATCGGCATAGGCCCAGCCCCGAGCGCCGACCTCTGCCCAGTGGTCATAGTCCCGCGCATGCCCCCGGACATAAACCATCCCGTTGATCGACGACGAACCACCCAGCACCTTTCCACGGGGCACCACAAGCCGGCGGCCGTTCAGATGAGGTTCGGGTTCGCTGACAAAACCCCAGTCATAGCGCGACATGTTCATCGGATAGGACAACGCCGCCGGCATCTGGATAAACGGCCCAGCATCGGTGCCACCATATTCGATGATCAGGACAGAATGCTTGCCGTCCTCGGACAGCCGGTAGGCAAGTGCCGCCCCGGCGGAACCAGAGCCTACGATAATGTAGTCGGCTTCGTTCACTCCTGTACTCCACGTGGAAACCTGGCATTCTCTTCGACCACGTTCAGGTCCATGTGGTTACGCATGTAGCGCTCTGACGCCTTTTGCAGCGGCTGGTAGTCCCAAGGATAATAATTCCCGTTGCGAAGCGCCTCGTAGACGACCCAGCGGCGCGCTTGGCTGGCACGCACCTCTGCGTCGAATGCGGGCATGTCCCAGCGCTGTCTCACCTTCTCGGCCAGCACCCGCGCGGTGCCCGAATGCGCCGGGTCACTGGCGAGGTTTGTCAGTTCGTTCGGATCGCTTTCAAGATCGAACAGCATCGGCGGGTCAAGTTCGCAATGCACATATTTCCACTTGCCATAGCGCAATGCCACGAGTGGCGCATTTGATGCCTCGGCTGCATATTCCATTGCCACCGGGCTATCGCGCTCTGCGCCGTTGGCCAGCGGCACAAGGCTCTGACCATCCGTCCACGGCATGATCTCGGCCATGTCAACGCCTGCTAGGTCGGCCAATGTCGGCAGCACGTCCAATGTCGAGACCGGCGTATCGATCCGTCCCGAGGGCATTGCCGGAGCCGCTACCATTAGCGGCACGCGCGACGAGCCTTCGAAGAAGTTCATCTTGAACCAAAGCCCACGCTCTCCCAACATGTCTCCGTGGTCTGAAACAAAAAGGATGATCGCCTGCTGTCCGGTGGACTCGAGCGCTTCCATGACCTCTCCGATCTTGTCGTCGAGGTATGAAATGTTGGCGAAATAGGCGCAGCGCGAGCGACGAATGTCCTCATCTGTGATGTCAAAGCTGCGCCAATCATTGGCATCAAAGATGCGCTTGGAATGCTGGTCCTGCCGATCATAGGGAATGGCAGGGACGTCCGGCAGAAGGTGTTTGCAATCCGCGTAGAGATCCCAGTATTTCCGCCGGGCGACATACGGGTCGTGCGGATGCGTAAAGCTGACGGTCAGGCACCATGGCCGGCCTACATGCCCCCGCGACAGGTCGTAAACCTTGCGGGTGGCGTGATAGGCGACTTCGTCGTCGTATTCCATCTGATTGGTAATCTCGGCCACGCCGGCGCCGGTGACCGAGCCCATGTTATGATACCACCACTCGATCCGCTCGCCCGGCTTGCGGTAGTCAGGTGTCCAGCCAAAATCGGCCGGATAGATGTCGGTGGTCAGGCGCTCTTCGAACCCATGGAGCTGGTCGGGGCCAACAAAGTGCATCTTGCCGGAAAGGCACGTGTGGTAACCAGCGCGACGCAGGTGGTGCGCGTAGGTCGGGATATCGGAAGCGAATTCTGCGGCGTTATCGTAGACTCTCGTGCGGCGTGGCAACTGGCCCGACATGAAGCTGGCGCGACCCGGCGCACAAAGTGGACTTGCGGTATAACTATTGGCAAACCTCGTTGACCGTTCCGCCAACCGACGGATGTTCGGCACATGTAGCCAGTCGGCAGGGCCGTCTGGAAACAGGGTCCCGTTCAGCTGGTCAACCATGAAGATCAGGATATTCGGGCGCGACGACATCTAGTGGGCCCTTTCCAGCCGGACGCCGATTTCGGCAAGGGTAAGACGAAGATAGTCGCGAACGAGCGCCCGGGCTTTTGGACGGTCGGGGGCGCTGTCCTGCAGGGCATGGCGGATATAGATGCCGTCGATCATGCTGGCCGTGCCTTCGGCGATGTCCCACGCGCGATCCCGCGGCACGAGCATCGAGAGATTGTGAACCATATTGGAATGCAGCCGACGCGCGTAAACGCGCAGAAGACGTCCGGCTTCGGGCGAGTGCTGCGCCTGAACGTAAAAGACCAGCCAAGCGGCGACGATCTCATCCGCGAATTGTTCCCGGCTGAGAGAGGCGTCAATGATCGCATTCAGCCGGTCTATAGGGGTGACAGCCGATGCCATCCGCGTGCGAACCAAACGTCCGAACTCTGTCAGGATGTGGCGCATGGCGGCCAGAAAGATCGCGTCCTTCGTACTAAAATAATAGTGCGCCAGAGCCGTTGACATGCCTGCACGTTTGGCAATCTGCCCGACTGTCACGTCCAGCGAACCGGTTTGCCCGATCTCGCTAATCGTCGCCGAAACGAGCGCGGCGCGCCTGGCAGGCTCCTGTCCGACTTTAGGCATGCTCATCCCCACACTGATCACTGAACTCAGTCTGGCGGTTTTTTATTGACTGATCAATCAGGAAAAATCAGGTCTCAAAATTGGCACGCATCGAACGCGGGGAATCGCCGAATTCAGAGGTAAAGGCCCGCGTCATGGCGGAGGGGTCCTGATAGCCGCACCGCACCGCAATTTCTGCAACCGACAGCTGGGTCTGTTCGACATAGCGACGTGCGGCCACAAGTCGAATGCGTCGGTAAACCGTTCGCGGCGTCGCACCCAGTTGGCGTTTGAAAAGGGCCTCCAGGTCCCTCTGGTGCGTTCCGAGTTGAGCGGCGATTTCGGCGATGCTTGCAGGGTCTTCAAGCCGGTCGCGCATCTGCGCGACGGCCGCCGCCACCAGTTGTGACCGGGGGCGGAGTCGCGGCGCCAGATCCTCGGCCTCTCCCTGCATGAAGAGCGCGGCAACCTCGAGCCGAAGCGCCTCTCCGTGATCTTCGCCGATCATTCGCAAGATAAGATCGAAGGCAGTCATCGCGCCACCGCATGACCACCGGTTTCCTTGCATAACCAATCGCTTCTTGACCGCATCAACCTCTGGAAATGCTTCGGAAAACGCCTCGTATTCTTCCCAATGGATTGTCGCTCGGTGGCCGGCCAGAAGATCGGCGGATGCCAGCAGCCAACTGCCCATATCCATCCCTACCAATATGCGAAACCGTCGCGCGGCCGACCTGAGCGCCCGCAATGTCGCCGCATCCGCCAGTTTGCGCGCACCATAACTCGGCATCAGAAAAAGCAGATCGCCCGACATCTGGCCGAGCGCCGCATCCGGCGTCACAGGCAGACCGCTTGACGATGCAACCGGCAGGCCGTCGAGCGAAAGGAACTGCCAATGATAGACGTAGCGCCCCAGCAGCGTGTTTGCGGCCCGCATGGGTTCGACAGTATTGGCAAGGCAATGCATCGAAAACTGTGGAAACAACAGCACACTGACGCGGCGAGTTTCGGGATCTGATCTTCTCCAATCTGGCATGAAATTCACCCAATACTGCATGATTGGTAAAATCAAGCTGCTTAGTGTCTGATTGCCGCGAGTCGCCAAGGGAGGGCAGAACATGCCATTGGAAATGAACAACGAGGTCTTCATCACCTGTGCCGTCACCGGATCGGGTGGATCACAGGACCGCAGCCCGCATGTGCCGCGCAGCCCCAAAGAGATCGCAGATAGTGCAATCGCAGCGGCCAAAGCCGGGGCCGCTATCGTCCACTGCCACGTGCGTGACCCGGAAACCGGCGTACCTTCGCGGTCCACCAAGCTCTTCCGTGAAGTGACCGACCGCATCCGCGATTCCGAGGTCGACGTTGTCCTGAACCTTACTGCGGGGATGGGTGGCGATGTCGTGTTCGGATCGCCCTCGGCTCCTTTGCCGCTGGCCAAGGGCACCGACATGGCCAGTGCTGAAGAACGCGTCGCACATGTCGCGGAATGTCTACCCGAGATCTGCACGCTCGACTGCGGCACGATGAATTTTGCCGAGGCCGACTATGTCATGACCAATACGCCCGGCATGCTGAAGGCGATGGGCAGCATGATGACCGAGCTCGGCGTACTGCCCGAAATCGAAGCCTTCGACACCGGCCATCTTTGGCTGGCCAAGCAATTGGTTGCTGATGGTGTCCTGAAATCACCAGCACTTGTCCAGCTGTGCATGGGTGTGCCCTGGGGTGCGCCCGACGATATGAACACCTTCATGGCAATGGTAAACAACGTCCCGAATGACTGGACTTGGTCTGCCTTCTCAATTGGTCGGAACGAGATGCCCTACGTCGCGGCTGCGGTTCTGGCCGGCGGGAATGTGCGCGTCGGTCTTGAGGACAACCTTTGGCTCGCCAAGGGCCAGCTTGCGACGAATGAACAACTGGTTGAACGTGCCCGGATCATCATCGAAGCCATGGGCGCGAAGGTCATCGGACCTGCCGAGGTTCGCAAGAAACTGGGACTGACCAAGCGGGCTCCGGTATGAGGGCAAACGCCCTTTTCTCGCTTCTCCTGCTCGCGGCCTGCGCCGGGGGCGGGGGCTATCGCGACACCGATGTCGCGATAGCGTCCAAAGCCTTGTTCGATCCGGCCAAGTACGCCGGAACATGGTATGAAATTGCGCGTTTCCCGGTGCCTTATGAAAAGGGCTGCACAAAGACGACTGCGACTTACACTCCGGCAAGGGATGGCAGCTTTGATCTGGTAAACAGTTGCGTCACGGACGGGGTCGAGCGTCGGATCGAAGGCGGCGCCAAGCTCGTCGGTCCGGGAAGGCTGGAAGTCTCGTTTGACGGCCTGCCGTTCGTCAAGGCGCCCTATTGGGTGCTCTGGACTGACGAAGACTATGAAACCGCCGTTGTTGGCGTCCCCTCGGGTAGCGCCGGATGGATTCTGAACCGCACACCGCAGATACGCGCCGACCGCCTGCAGGCCGCGCGCGATGTCCTGGAATTCAATGGCTACGACCTGTCGAAACTCATGATGGTGCCCCAATGACTAAAACAGCAGCGATTATCGGCGGCGGCGTGATCGGCGGCGGCTGGGCCGCGCGCTTCCTTCTGAACGGTTGGAACGTAATGCTCTACGATCCAGATCCGCAGGCGGAACGCAAGATGGCAGAGGTTCTTGCCAACGCCCGCCATGCCCTGCCGATGCTTTATGATCTGGCGATGCCCGCCGAAGGCACGCTGCTTCATGCCAAGACGGTCGCAGATGCAGTGCGCGATGCCGATTTCATCGTCGAAAGCGTGCCCGAGCGGCTGGATCTGAAACACAAGGTTTACGCGCAGATCGAGGCGGCCGCCAAACCCGAAACGATAATTGGGTCATCCACCTCGGGGTTCAAGCCAAGCGAGCTGCAGGAAGGCGCACTGCGTCCCGACCGCATATTGGTCACGCATCCGTTCAACCCGGTGTACCTATTGCCGGTAATTGAGGTCGTGCCTTCGCCCGTGAATTCGGATGCATCTGTTGAGACGGCAAAGGCTGTGCTGGTCTCACTGGGCCTGCATCCCCTGCATGTCCGCGCAGAAATCGACGCCCACATAGCCGACCGCTTTCTTGAAGCCGTCTGGCGCGAAGCGCTGTGGCTGATCAAGGACGGCGTCGCGACGACGCAGGAGATCGACGATGTCATCCGATATGGCTTTGGCCTGCGGTGGGCCCAGATGGGTCTGTTTGAAACCTACCGCATCGCCGGAGGCGAAGCTGGTATGCGCCACTTCATCGAACAGTTCGGCCCTTGCCTGTCCTGGCCCTGGACCAAGCTGATGGACGTGCCGGAACTGACGGATGAGTTGATCGACCAGATCGCCGATCAATCCGATGCGCAGTCCGGGTCACTATCGATCCGCGAGTTGGAACGGCTGCGCGACAACAACCTTGTTGCGATCATGCGCGCGCTGAAGGGGCAGAATGCCGCCGCAGGCAAACTTCTGAACAAGCATCAGGCAAAGATGGCCGCACCCGTGCAAGCGGGCGCTGGCCCGATCACCGTCTTCCGGCGGATCATCCCGATCGACTGGACCGACTATAACGGCCATATGAATGAAAGCCGTTACGGGCAGGTATTTTCTGATGCGGCGGACGAGATCATGAAGCTCGTGGGCGCCGACGCCGAATACATCGGGTCAGGCATGAGCTATTTCACGGTCGACATTCGCATTCGGTTCCTCGCCGAGGCACTGGCCGGAGACGCCGTCTATGTTGAAAGCCGGGTGCTTGAGGGCAAGGGCAAGAAGCTGCGCGTCTACAGCGAGATGTTCCGGGAAGATGGCACGATGCTGTCGTCTGGCGAACAATTGCTGATCCATGTGAACCTTGAAACCCGCCGCGCCTGCGAACCTGTGGACGTGGTGCGCGACAAGGTCGAAGCGCTCGCCGCCGCCCACGCCGCCCTGCCCCGACCCGAGGACGCATTGTGACACAACGCGTCGTGATCACCGCCGGTGCCTCCGGGATCGGTTTGGAGATGGCACGCAACTTTGCCGCAGATGGCGCGCGGGTATGGGTCAGCGACATCGACGCCGGTGCCGTTTCGGCCTTGCCGGATGGCATCCGCGGGACGGTCGTGAACGTTGCCGACGAAGCCGCGATGGCGGGATTCTTTTCAGGCGTTGAGGCCGACTGGGGCGGACTGGACGTGCTTTGCGCGAACGCAGGCGTCAAAGGTCCCACCGCGAGGATCGAGGATATTGCGCTGAACGAATGGAGGTCCTGCACCGCCGTCAATCTGGACGGCGCCTTCCTCGCGGCCAAATTTGCCGCGCCCATGATGAAGCGTGCGCGATCTGGCGCAATGATCTTCACCTCATCTACGGCCGGGCTTTATGGCTATCCGAGCCGCGCGCCCTACTCTGCCGCGAAATGGGCGGTTATAGGCTTGATGAAAACCGTAGCGATGGAACTTGGACCTTTTGGCGTCCGTTCCAATGCGATCGCTCCCGGCTCTGTCGAAGGCCCAAGGATGGAGGCCGTTCTGGTAGCTGAAGCGAAGGCAAAAGGTATGACCCGTGACCAAGTCTATGAGGGATATGCCAAAGGTACTTCGATGCAAAGCTTCGTCGAAGCCCGCGACGTGGCAAACATGGCCGTCTTTCTTGCCTCAGACGCAGCGCGGCTGGTCTCCGGCCAAGTCATCGCCGTCGACGGCCATACCGTGAACCCCGACCCACAGGTGTAGACATGCATTTCGGACTGACTGACGAACAGCAGATGATCGTCTCGACGGTACGCAATTTCGTCGAAAACGAGCTTTATCCCCACGAAGCAGAGGTCGAACGCACCGGCCATCTGCGCACGGACCTGATCCGTGAAGTTCAGTCCAAGGCCATCGAGGCCGGATTGTATGCCGCCAACATGCCCGAAGAGGTCGGCGGTGCCGGACTCGATACACTGACATGGCTGCTGTACGAGAAAGAACTCGGCCGCGCTAATTACGCGCTTCACTGGACATGCGTCGCGCGGCCTTCGAACATCCTTCTGGCCGGGACCGAAGTGCAGAAAGAGAAATATCTCTATCCCTGCATTCGCGGCGAGAAATGGGACTGCCTTGCGATGACCGAGCCGGGCGCAGGATCGGATCTGCGGGGCATGACGGCCAGTGCTCGGACCGACGGGGATGATTTCATCCTCAACGGCACCAAACACTTTATAAGCCATGCGGACATCGCTGACTTCGCCATCGTCTTCATGGCGACAGGCGAGGAAGAAACCCCCCGCGGCCCGAAGAAGCTGATCACGGCGTTTTTCGTCGACAAGGGTACGCCCGGTTTCACCGTCCGCGACGGATATCGAAATGTCAGCCACCGAGGCTATACCAACGCGATCCTTGAATTCGACGACTGCCGCTTGCCGAAATCCGCGGTACTTGGAGAGGTCCATCAAGGCTTTCAGGTTGCAAACTCCTGGCTTGGAGCAACCCGCCTGCAAGTTGCCGCAACCTGCCTCGGGCGCGCTGAACGAGCGCTCGAACACGCTTTGAGCTATGCCGCCGAGCGTCGGCAGTTCGGGCAGCAGATCGGCAAATTCCAAGGTGTCAGCTTCAAACTGGCGGACATGGCAATGGAATTGAAAGCGGCGAACCTTCTGACTTGGGAAGCGGGCTGGAAATTCGACCAGGGGACAGCGACAGAGGCCGATATGTCGATGGCCAAACTGAAAGCCACGGAAGTCCTCGCCCTCATAGCCGACGAAGCCATCCAGATTCACGGTGGAATGGGATTGATGGATGAACTTCCCTTGGAACGCATCTGGCGCGACGCGCGGGTCGAGCGTATCTGGGAGGGCACCTCCGAGATCCAGCGTCACATTATCAGCCGCGACCTTCTGCGACCACTGGGGGCGTAACGATTTCATGCCTGCGGCGCGCGTATTTCTGAACAGACGAAACAAGGGGCCTTCTGCCCCTGGAACCAGGGTCCGGGCATGAAACCCGGTCTCGAGCGCCTTTTCCGACCCAAGACCATCGCCGTTGTCGGCGGCGGGGCCTGGTGCGCGAATGTCATCCGGAAGTGCCGCGAGATCGGTTTCGACGGGCCGATCTGGCCCGTGCATCCTGAACGAGCCGAGATCGAAGGCGAGCCCGCATTTCGTGACATCATGGCCCTGCCCGATGCGCCGGACGCGACCTTTGTCGGGGTCAACCGCCGCACGACAATCGACGTGGTTGCGGCCTTGCGCGAAAAAGGCGCAGGCGGGGTGGTCTGTTTTGCGGCTGGTTTTTCCGAGGCAAAGGACGAGGCGGCAGACGGACCGGCATTGCAGGCGCAACTTCTGCAAGCTGCGGGTGATATGTCGATCATCGGCCCGAACTGCTATGGCTTCGTCAACTATCTCGACGGTGCTCTCCTGTGGCCCGATCAGCATGGCGGCGCTCGGTGTGAACGGGGAGTTGCGATCGTCACTCAGAGCTCGAACATTGCCATCAACATGACGATGCAAAAACGCGGGCTACCGCTGGCCTATGTCGTCACAGCGGGCAACCAGGCGCAGACTGGTTTTGCAGAGATCGGTGAGGCGCTGCTGGCCGATCCACGCGTTACGACACTCGGCCTGCATATTGAAGGCATTGGGGATCTGCGTGCTTTCGAGGCGCTTGCCGCGACCGCCCGAAAACTTGGCAAACCCATCGTCGCGCTCAAGGTCGGGCGTTCCGATCAGGCCCAGGCCGCAACCGTGTCGCATACCGCTTCTGTCGCGGGCAGCGATTCGGGGTCACGCGCGCTCTTTTCTCGGCTCGGAATCGGTCAAGTCGACACAATTTCGGATTTCATGGAGACGCTGAAATTCTTTCATGTCATCGGGCCACTTGCATCTGACCGCATTGCCTCGATGTCCTGTTCGGGCGGCGAGGCCAGCCTGATGGCCGATCTTACGCTGGACAGCGGCCTGACCTACCCGCCATTGAACGAGACGCAGCGCGTCGGGCTGCGCGCAGCACTTGGCCCGATGGTGAAGCTCGCCAACCCGCTTGATTACAACACCTATATCTGGCCGCGCACCGACGCGATGGCTGCGACCTTCACTTCGATGATGGACCCGTCTCTGGCGCTTGGGATGGTGGTGTTGGACTTTCCACGTACCGACCGCTGCAATGCCAGCGACTGGGACAACGTCATCGAGGCCGTGGTGCAGACCCGCGACGCCAGCGGCGTGCCGATGGCCATCGTCGCCTCGCTGCCGGAAAACATGCCCGAGGAGATCGCATTGCGCCTGACCGGGCGCGGCGTAGCGCCGATGTGCGGCATGGCCGAGGCTCTGACGGCGGCGTCTGTCGCGGCCGAGCTTGGCCGGGACATGCCTGCAGCGCTGCCCGTTCTGCTGCCGCGCCCGCCGCGCGATGTTCGGTTGTTGACCGAAGCAGTAGCCAAGGCAGCGCTCGCCCGGCAGGGAATGGCCGTGCCGAAGAATGCGCGCGCCGGTTCGCCTGCGGATGCGGCAAAGGTTGCGGACAGCATCGGCTTTCCCGTCGTTGTGAAGGGCGAAGGGGTGGCGCACAAGACCGAGGCGGGGGCGGTTGTGCTGAATCTCGGCACTGCCGGTGCCGTCCTTCAGGCGGCGGACGGAATGGCGGCGCAAAATTTCTTGATCGAAGAATTTGTCACGGGCACCGTGGCGGAGCTTCTGGTCGGCGTGGTCCTGGACCCTGCGCATGGCTATGTTCTGACCTTGGGCGCGGGCGGTGTGCTGACCGAGTTGATCGCCGACACCGTCTCAGTTCTGATTCCGGCCAGCCCCGAAGACATCGAAACCGCGTTGCGCCGATTGCGACTGTTTCCGGTCATTGCGGGGTACCGCGGCAAGGCCGGTGCCGATATCGCTGCCATTGTGCGGGCGGTCATGGCTGTGCAAGCCTATGTCGAGGCCAATCATGGCCGCGTCGAAGAAGTCGAAATCAACCCGCTTCTGTGTGGAACGGAGCGCGCCGTCGCCGCCGATGCATTGATAAGAATTGGAGTAGCCGATGACTGACAGTCCCATCAGGACCCGCCGCGACGGGCATGTACTGGAGGTCACGCTGGACCGGCCGAAAGCCAACGCGATTGATCTGGCGACCAGCCGGATCATGGGGCAGGTCTTCACCGATTTCCGTGACGATCCCGAACTGCGCGTCGCGATCGTGACCGCGGCGGGTGAGAAATTCTTTTGCCCCGGCTGGGATCTGAAGGCAGCGGCCGAGGGTGACGCGGTGGATGGCGACTATGGGGTCGGCGGCTTTGGCGGGCTGCAGGAGTTGCGCGGGCTGAACAAGCCGGTCATTGCCGCCGTGAACGGAATCTGCTGCGGTGGCGGGCTGGAGCTGGCCTTGTCCTGCGACATCATTCTGGCGGCCGATCACGCGACCTTCGCGCTGCCGGAAATCCGGTCGGGGACGGTGGCGGATGCGGCGAGCATCAAGTTGCCGAAGCGGATTCCCTATCATATCGCGATGGAGCTTTTGTTTACCGGGCGCTGGATGGAGGCGGAGGAGGCGCATCGCTGGGGGCTGATCAACCGGATCGTGCCGGCCGGCGATCTGATGGCCGAGGCGCGGGCGATGGCGGCGTCGCTGGCAAGCGGGCCGCCGCTGGTTTTCGCGGCGATCAAGGAGATCGTGCGCGAGGCCGAGGACATGAAGTTTCAGGACGCTCTCAACCGGATCACGAAAAGTCAGTTCGAGACGGTCGAGCGGCTGTATCGGTCCGAGGATCAGAAGGAAGGATCGCGGGCTTTCGCGGAAAAACGCGACCCGGTCTGGAAGGGCCGCTAGGGGCCGGTGTCCACATGTGGACGGTTTTCAATTCCGTTTCTTATCAATGCGTTGGGATTTTCCGTTAGGGATCTGTTAGGGATCTTGCTGTGGCGTGCGCCGGGGCTTGATACAAGATGCAGAGCGTGTCCGATGCCGCGATTGCCGATCCTTTCAGCGTTCCAGCGCGCCTTTTCCGGCAAGAATCCGGCCCCGGAACCTGCCGATCCGCGCCATGCGCGTTTCTGATTTCCGAGCCGAATTGAGATTGATCACGTAGCTCTTTTGCCGCCCCGGTGTCAGACGCTCAAACGCCTCGGCAAGCTCTGGATCGGCCTCCAGCGCCGCGACCAGTTCATCGGGACGCTCGATCGCGCGTTCCTGTTTCGCCGGTTTGATGCCTTTTTCGGCGAAGTCCATCGCCTCGTGCAGATACGAGCGGATCACCTGCTGGCATTCCGACACCTGCCCGCTGTCGGTAAACCGGATCATGTCGGCATGCCGGGTGTTCGGGCCGCTTCTTTCAAGCAGGCCGTCGCGGTCACCGAGCAATGCGGCATTGAAGAAACTCAGGCGGAAATCGCCCCGGAATGCCCCGATGAGAGCGATGTTCCGCCCGGCGTGCATGTAGCAGGGATGACCCCATTTCACGGCCTCTTGCAGTCCCGCGTCGCGGCAGATGCGGCGCAGCGCGTCCAGACCCGGTGCCCAGCGCCGGGTAGAGCAATCGGGCGTCGCAAACCGCGCGCAACGTCCGCACCCCTTGGCAAAGAAATCCTCGGCATCGGTGATCATCCTCACGTTCTGACCACGTATGATCGACGGGTCAATTCCCGCAGCGGGGGAAACGGCCCCGGACCGTCCCAAACTTGACAGAGTGGTTCACACCGACCCATGGTCGGGGTGGTCACAGACAAGAGGGGAAACCGGATGCCATCTTTCGACAGCGAAAAAGCTGCCGCGATTCACCGGGAACTGCACAGTCACCTGCCGTCGGACCCGGCATTACGGGTCAAGACACTGGAAAGCCTTGCCGTTGAGCGCGGGCTTGTGGCGCCTGAAAGCATCGATGCCTGGATCGAGGCCTATTCCGAACATATCGGCCCGAAGCGCGGCGCGCAGGTTGTCGCGCGGGCCTGGACGGACCCGGAATTCCGGGCGCGGCTGATCGGCAACGCTGCCGAAGCGATCAAGGAATTCGGATTTCAGGGCAGCGCCACCGGACACCTGAAAGCCGTGGAGAACACCGAGGACCAGCATAACATGGTCGTCTGCACTTTGTGTTCCTGTTATCCCTTCGCGATCCTTGGGATGTCGCCTTCGTGGTACAAATCCGCGGAATACCGCGCCCGCGCGGTGCGCGAACCGCGCAAGGTTCTGGAAGAATTCGGCGTCACCCTGCCCGATCATGTCGCGGTGCGCGTCTGGGACAGCACGGCGGAGTTGCGATACCTTGTGGTGCCGCAACGCCCCGCCGGGACCGAAGGCTGGGACGAAGAGCGACTGGCGGCCATCGTCAGCCGCAATTCGATGATCGGCACCGAACGCGACCTGCAGATGGGAGCCGCGTGATGGATGGCATTCATGATCTTGGCGGCATACAGGGGTTCGGCCCGGTGCCGGTGAAGACGGGCGATGCGGATTTCCGCGATCTGAAGGACTGGGAAAAGCGCATGTGGGGTCTGGCGCGCAACAACCTTGCCCCCGGCATCACCATCGACTGGTTCCGCCACGGGCTGGAGCGCATGGTGCCTGCGGACTATCTGAGCTTTGCCTATTTCAACAAGTGGTGCACGAATTACCTGATGATGATGCTGGATAACGGCACCATCACCATGGAAGACATCGTTCGCGGCCATGTTGAAGATCCCGATCCGCCGGCCGAAGCGAAATCGCTGGACGATGTGCTGACGATCACCCGCAAGGCCGATGTCAGCTTTGAAACGGAAGCGGAATCAGACCCCGCCTTCGCTATTGGCGATGCGGTCAGGACCCGTCGTGTCATCACCGGCGACCATATCCGGCTGCCACGTTACGCCCGCGGTTTCCGCGGCAAGATCATTGCCCGTCACGGGGCGCACCGGCTGCCCGACAAGGGCGTGCACGGCATTGAGGCCAGCGAGCATCTTTACACCGTCGCGATTTCCGCATCCGAGATCTGGGACGACGAGGCCGATGCGCGCGACGAGGTCACGCTTGACCTGTGGGAGAGCTATCTTGTTCGCGCCTGACGATCCGCTTGCCCCGCCGAGACCCGATTTCGACGAACCATGGCAGGCTCAGGCGCTGGCGCTGGCCGACAGTATGGTTCAGGCCGGCCAGTTCACCGCCACGGTCTGGGCGGATGCCCTTGGCGCGGCCTTGCAAGAGGCGCAACGCCGCGGTGCGCCCGATACGCTTGAGACCTACTACACCGCTGTCGTTTGTGCGCTTGAGGTCCTGAGCGAGGAACAGGCCGGCATATCGGCCGATGAACGCGCAGAGCGCCGCGCCGCATGGGAAGCTGCCTATCGCCGGACACCGCATGGAAAGCCCGTCATGCTCTGACGCCGACTGCGGGTCTTACTCTTGCCTCTTGATCGCAGCCGAAATGTCCTAGACTCTGTGCAGGTCAACAGGAGAATAACATGCGCAAGTTACAGAGTCAGGGCGTGCATCATATCACACTGACAGGCGCCGACCGTCAGACCTCGATCGATTTCTGGGAGGGCCTGCTGGGAATGCCGTTCGTGTTCGACCAGCCCAATCTGGACAATCCCGGAGAAGGGCATCTTTACTTCGATCCCGGCGACGGGCGGCTGATCACGGTTTTCACCAACGAAGCCCGCAAACCCGATCCGCGCCGCACCCCGACGGACCCCGGCTGCGTGCATCATCTGGCGCTTTCGGTCAGTCAGGCGACGTTCTGGCAGGCGGTCGAACGGCTGGACGAACGCGGCATCAAGCACAGCGGACCCAAGGACCGGGGGTTCATGGATTCGATCTATTTCACCGATCCGATGGGGTTCCTGATCGAACTGGCCAGCTACCGCTTCGAACCGCCGCAGGGCGCGAGCTATGCCGACGTGATGATCACGGCGCACCGAATCCGGGTGGCGCGGGGCGATCACCATATCGACAAGATCCATCTGGCCGATGCGATCGAGGAACTGGTGCAGCGCCGACAGGACAGCCTGAGCGCCGACCGGGGTCCGAAGAACCCCTATTGAGCCGCAGCCCGATAGTTCGGAATTGAATCCAATGCCCGGCAAACAACCGGGCATTGGCCGCTGCAGGTGAGTTTTCCTTAAACCACCCGGCCCAGAATAGCCCTGCATCGTGGGGATGCATGGTCAGTGGGTGCAGCTTGGGACAGATCATCCTTGTCGAGACATTCGGCTCCGGCCTGTTGCCGTTTGGCGCGGATATCCATGAGCTGACGCTGCAGACCGGCGCCGGCGGACTGGTGTTGCAGGGCGTCGCGGGCGAGGCGACGACGGCGCGGATCGTGCAGATCGAACTTGACGGCGGGGCCAGTTTTCAGGGCAATACCTTTCTGGGCCCGTCGCATGACGGCTTCGTTCTCGCCGAGTTCGGGGCGCGCGATTACCACCTTTCGGCCAGTCTGATCGCGGCGGAACTGACCGCGCCCTACGGCGAAACCGGTCAGGCCTTTTGCCTGAGCGATCTGAACAGCGGCTTTGCCGGCGACAGCCTCCGGCTGGTCGGTGCGTCTTCGGGCACGGGGCAGTTCGTCGTGGCGGCCCAGCCCGGCGGTGCGGGACTGAGCGTCGCGTCGGTGTCGGGCGGCGCGCTGTCGGCCTTCACCGCCCTGCCCGATCAGGGTGAGGGCCGGATCACCGATCTGGCGACCGTCTGGATGGGGGGACAGACCTGGGTGCTGGCGGCCTCTGACGGGAATGACAGCGTGATCAGCTATGCGATGTCACCGGCAGGGATGCTCTCCTACACGGCGGAATTCGGCGCGGCGGAGGGGTTGGGGATCGGCGATGCGGTCGCGGTCCGGGCGGTGACCGTGGATGGGCAAGCCTATGCGCTGGTCGCGGGGGCGGAAAGTTCGTCGATCTCGGTGCTGTCGCTGGAGCCCGACGGCAGCTTTCGCGCGGTTGACCACGTGATCGACAGTCTGGACACGCGGTTCTCGGGGATCGTGCACCTTGAAACGATCGAATCCGGTGGCATCACCTTTGTCGTGGCGGCGGGCAGCGACGACGGGTTTTCGCTGTTCCGGTTCCGGCCCGACGGAAAACTGCTGCATCTGGGGTCTTATGCCGACACCGCCCAGACGGTGCTGGACAACCCGGCAGCCCTGGCGCTGGCGGTGGATCAGGGCGCGCTGCATATTGCGGTCGCCTCCGCCACCGAGGCCGGCATCTCGCATTTCAGCTACGATCTTTCAAGGCAGGGCGGCACGCTTTCGGGCGGTGCGGGGGCTGATGCGATCAGCGGCACCGGCCTTGACGACATGATCCTTGGCGCGGGCGGCGACGACGTTCTTTCGGGCAAGGCGGGCAACGATGTTCTGGTGGATGGCGCGGGCAGCGACCTGCTGACCGGGGGCGCGGGTCAGGACCTGTTCATCTTTCACGCCGATGGCGAGATCGACACGATCACGGATTTCGAGCGCGGCGTGGATCAGCTGGACCTGTCGTTCTGGCCCGGGCTTTACAGCCTGAACCTTGCGACGGTGGTCACCACCGCGACGGGGGCGACGCTGAGTTTCGGCAGCGAAACTCTGGTGATCCGGTCCGTGGACCACAACCCGCTGACCCGTGCCGACCTCGGGCTGCGGCCCGCCTTCAACCTTGACCGGCCGCCGCTGGCGCTGATCGGCGATCCGCTGCCCAATACCGGGCTGATCTCGGGCAGTGAGGGCGACGACATGATCCTTGGGACGGTTGGCTCTGAAACCCTGTCCGGCGGACTTGGCAACGACCTGCTTGAGGGCGGCGCGGGGGCGGACCGCCTGTTTGGCGGCGGCGGCTATGACATCACTGGTTACGCGTCATCGGGGGTCGCGGTGATCGTCGATCTGGCTCACCCGGAGGCGAATTCCGGCGATGCGGCAGGCGACCGGTTCTTTTCGATAGAGGCGATCGTCGGCAGCACCCATGATGACGTCCTGTGCGGTTCCGGCGGTTCTGACGATCTGCGCGGCGGTCAGGGAAATGACCGGCTTGAAGGGCGGTCGGGCAACGA
>JAHEAO010000061.1 GCA_024642725.1 Paracoccaceae bacterium
GCTTTCACACTCTGGCCGATGGCTGGGGACCGGATGGCCCGGCAATTCCGCAGTGCGTAAAGTGCCCAATACCTGACGCATAGTTCGGAGCCATCCTTGCAGCGGTGGCCGTGTGGACGTTGTTGCCTTAACAACAGCAGCCTTAGCTTACTACAAAGTCCACCTTACCGCTTGTTTGAACTACGCCCGCCGTCAGCCGACCACTGAAGACCGCGCCGGTATCAACCGAGATCCTGCTATTCGCGCAAACAGGGCGTTCCTGAATCCAATGCCCATGAGCGACCCAATATCCATCGCTGCGGGATTGACGTAGAAATCTGTTGTGGCCCCAAGTGAACACGCTGTCGGGCTGGCCGGGGATCGGTTCGGAGGGATTCGGACCGGCATGGGTCACGAAAACGGTGCCGCTCTGCCAGAATCTTGGCAGTGCCCTTAGCCAGTCGCCTGTTCCTTGCGCAAGTTTCTGCGCCAGGGCGCGACTTGCACTCTGGATTTCCTCTGCAGACGCATCTTTCCCGATATCTATTTCATAACTTGCAAGCGTCGCGCGACCGCCATTGCGCAGCCAGCGCAATCCGCCCTCCTTGGGGTCGTCGACAAACTCAAGCATCATCTCTTCATGGTTGCCGATCAGGCAGACGGCACCCTGCAATTGACGCAGTCTTTCAACGACCGCCCGGCTGTCGGGGCCGCGGTCAACATAGTCCCCCACGAAGACCTTCCGAGCTTGGGGATACTGTTGATCAAGTCTGGCAAGCAAAGCCTCCAGAAGGTCCAGCCTCCCATGGATATCCCCGACGATGGCAAGAGGCTCGTCGGGGCGGGGCACAGCGTGATCGTCCGAAAGGCTCGGGCGCTTTGAAAAAAGACGACGAAATGTGCTCATTCACCTGCCCTAGACCGAGATGACTCCGGTTTAGGGGCACAGGTGTGGAGCGGTCAAGTCAGAGGCAGGCGCGAAACAATGCCAGAGTATTGTCATGATCCATCTTGACCGGGTTTCCTCCAGTCGATGGGTCTCGCAATGCGGCATCGACGAGAACTTCGAGATCAGGGTTCGTCACGCCAAGAGCAGTCAGGTTCGCGGGAATTCCAAGCGTCGAATTCAGTGACCCCACGAAGTCATAGAAACCGTCAAAGCCACCATCGATGCCCAGATATGCGGCGGCGGTTTCTATGCGACGTTCGATGGCGGTTCGATTGAACTGCAGGACGGGCTGCATAACGACGGCATTGGTGGTGCCGTGATGCGTATTGTAGACAGCGCCAATTGGATGGCTCAGCGCATGAATCGCGCCAAGGCCCTTCTGGAAGGCAACTGCGCCCATCGCTGCTGCGGACATCATGTTGGCACGCGCCTCAAGGTCTTTGCCGTCGACGAAGGCACGCGGGAGGTTCTCTTTCACCAGACGCATACCTTCCAGCGCAATTCCCTGGCTCATGGGGTGGTAGAAGGGCGAGGAAAAAGCTTCGAGACAGTGTGCAAAGGCATCCATGCCCGTTCCAGCGGTAATCGCCGGGGGCATCCCGACCGTTAGTTCCGGGTCGCAGATAACGACCGTGGGCAGGAATTTCGGGTGGAAGATGATCTTCTTCTCGTGTGTTTCAGAATTTGTGATGACCGATGCGCGTCCCACTTCCGAACCTGTGCCTGCAGTCGTCGGAACGGCAACGATGGGTTTGATCGCGGCGGAGTCTGCCCGGGTCCACCAGTCGCCCACATCCTCAAAGTCCCATAGAGGGCGTTTTTGACCGGCCATGAATGCGACAGCCTTGCCAAGATCAAGGCCTGAGCCGCCTCCGAAAGCTATGACGCCATCATGTCCACCTTCCGTGAACGCCCGGACGCCAGCGGCGACGTTCTTTTCATTGGGGTTCGGGTCCACTTCGGAGAATAACGCGCGGCCAAGACCTGCGCCTTCGAGGATGTCGAGCGCCTGCTTGGTTATGGGAAGCGGCGCAAGGCCGCGGTCGGTCACCAGAAGAGGTCTGCTGATCCCTGCAGCTTTGCAGGCGTCGGCCAGTTCCGAGATACGACCGGCGCCGAAACGTATTGCTGTAGGGTAGGACCAGTTCGCGGTGGGGCAGGTATTTGGCGACATAGGATCAGACTTTCTTGAGATGATAGGATTTCGGTCGTGTAAGATTCTGGTAGCCGATGACGGATAGCCCCCCACCTCTCCCGGTATTCTTGCATCCGGTCCAGCAAAGCGCCGGGTCTAGGTAGTCACAGCGGTTCATGAAGATCGTGCCGGTCTCGATCTTGTCGCCGAGACGCTCCGCTCTTTCGGGATCGGCGGTCCAGAGCGATGCCGTCAGACCAAACTCGCTGTCGTTCATCAGCCGGATCGCTTCTTCGTCCGACTTGACCGGCATGATGCCGACGACCGGGCCGAAACTTTCATCGCGCATCACCCGCATCGAATGATCAACATTCACGAGAATTTGCGGCATGAGATATGTGCCATTGTCCTGCGGGAATGACCTTGGCTCGATGAGGCCTTTTGCCCCCGCCGCAATCGCTTCGGCTGTCTGAGCGCGAACTTCCTCGGCGAACCGTATGTTCGCCATCGGTCCAAGCGTCGTTTCGGGATCCAGCGGGTTGCCCAGACGGGATTTAGAGACGATGTCGAGGCATTTCTGGACGAAGGCGTCGAAATGCTTTTCGATCACGTAAACCCGCTCGATCCCGCAACAGCACTGGCCCGAATTAAACATCGCGCCGTCCATCAATGTGTCGGCCGCCGCATCAAGATCGGCATCGTCCATGACGTATCCCGGGTCCTTGCCTCCGAGTTCCAGCCCCAGCCCGGTGAACGTGCCGGCGGCAGCCTGTTCCATTGCGCGGCCGCCACCGACCGAACCGGTGAAATTGACGAATCCAAATGATCTTGATGCGATGAGCGCTGACGTAGTGTCATGGTCCAGCACCACGTTTTGAAAAACACCGTCGGGAAACCCGGCTTCGGCAAAGGCGTCGGCAAGGCGCTCACCCACCAGTATCGTCTGGCTCGCGTGTTTGAGGATCACGGTGTTGCCTGCGATAAGCGCAGGGGCGATCGTGTTGATCGCTGTCATGTAGGGATAGTTCCAAGGGGCCACCACAAGAACGACGCCGTGGGGCACCCGGCGAATGAAGCGATTGAAGCGATCCGATTCTTCGACCTTCAGATCGGCCAGTGCATTTTCGGCGATGCCGGCCATGTATTCGACGCGTTCGTTGAACCCGCCGAACTCGCCGCCGTAGCGGATGGGCCGACCCATTTGCCAAGCAAGTTCGCTAACCACCCGGTCCTTAATCGCATTCAACTTGTCCTTCGCCGCACGCACCAGCGCAATGCGCTCTGCCAATGGTCGCGCTGCCCAGTCAGTCTGTGCCTTCGTCGCCTTGGCGACGGCGGCACTGGCTTGCGAAGATGATAGTGCGGGACGCTCGGCATAGACCGATCCGTCGATGGGAGAGATGCATTTGATCATTCTGGACATTTCATCACCCAAAAATACGACCCGGAAAGCGGCCCTTCAGGTCTTGATTGCTTTTAGTAGTGATGCCCCGACGCCGTTGCCGGGACATCGAAAGAAACATAGCGGAACACACTGGACTGAACTGTCTCAGCCGCGTTCAAACCCGCGTTCAATCTCGTAGTCCGTAACTTTGCGGTCGAAATCTTCCTGCTCCCACCAAGCGGCATGAGCATAGTGATCGACGACCTCGTCACCGAATGCCGCGCGCAGCATCTTGGATTTCTTCAGGTCCGCACCCGCATCGCGCAGGGTCGAAGGAACGTCACGCACCTTGGCGGCGGCGTAGGCATCGCCGGAGAACTCCGGCTCCAGCTTCATTTTGCCTTCGATTCCGGCAAGTCCGGCTGCGATCTGCGAGGCCAGCGCAAGGTAGGGGTTGAGATCCGCGCCGCCGACGCGGCATTCGATCCGCACCGCCTTCGTGTCAGTGCCACAGATGCGGTATCCCGCCGTCCGGTTGTCCGCAGACCAGACGGCCTTTGTAGGTGCGAAGGTGCCGGCAGAGAAGCGCTTGTAGGAATTGATAAACGGCGCGAGGAAATAGGTAATTTCGTTTGCATGCGCCAAGAGCCCCGCCAGATAGTGCTCCATGAGCTCGGACATGCCGTAGCGCCCTTTCGGATCATGAAAGGCTGATTTGCCATCCTTGGTCCAAAGTGACTGGTGGATATGACTCGAGGATCCCGCCATGGTGTGGTGTGGCTTGGCCATGAACGTGATTGCGCGCCCTTGCTGCCAAGCGATTTCCTTGACGGCGTTCTTGATCAGTACATGCGTATCGCCCGTATCGAGGACGTCGGAGTACTTGTAATTCACCTCGCCCTGGCCCGCGTCCGCCTCGCCCTTGGTATTCTCAACGACGACACCCGCGCCATGCAATCCATTGCGGATCGCGCGCATGATCGATTCTTCCTTGGTGGTCTGGAAGATGTGGTAATCTTCGTTGTAGGGGCTGAACGTGGTCAACCCCCGGTAGCCCTTGTCACGAGCCTCTTCATAGCTTTCGCGATAAAGGAAGAACTCCAGCTCAGTCGCCGCGAAGGCACGAAGGCCCAGTTTGTCCAGCCGCGCGATCTGGCGCTTCAGAATTGTGCGGGGGGCGATATCGACCAACTCGTGGCTGTGGTGGTCCAGCAGATCACACAGCACCAGCGCCGTGCCGGGTAGCCATGGTATCAGGCGGAGGGTCGACAGGTCCGGCTTCATTACATAGTCGCCATAACCCGCTTCCCAGCTGGCCGAACGATAGCCCGGAACGGTATTCATCTCGTAGTCGATGGCGAGAAGGTAATTGCAGCAGTGGGTTTCTTCATATCCGCTATCGACAAAAAACTGCGCATGAAACCGCTTGCCCATCAAGCGACCTTGCATGTCCGGGGCGCAAGCTACGACGGTGTCAATCGAACCGTCCTTCACGCGTTTCTTGAGGTCTGCAAGGGTAAGATTGCCGGGCATAGTCGAATAATCCTTGGTCTAGGTTTACCGTGGCCCCAGAGAATCCCCGGGGCCACGGCGCAGATGCAATAGACCTGCCAATCGATATCGGCAAGCCAGCCTTTACTTCAGCCGTAACGGTAGGGGCGACCGGCCTTTTGCATATCCGCGTTGTATTGCTTGATGATCGAGATGACCTTGGCCTTTGTCTCCGATTCGGCTGCGATCTCATCCCAGAAGGCAACGGCTGCGTTCTCCACCGTGGCCCATTCGGCATCGGGGATGGAGGTCAGCTCCATTTTGGTGCCGTGGACGCGCAGGCTTGCTTCGCCGCCCCAGTACCACCACTGGCGATAGTAGTGCGACTGATCGCAGCAAACACGGAACAATGTTTGCAGGTCTTCCGGCAATTCATTCCAACGGTCCATATTGGCGAAGAAGGACCCCGCCCAAGCCCCTGAAATGTTATTGGTCAGGAAATAGTTGGTCACATCCGCCCATCCGACAGTATAGTCCTCGGTGATCCCGGACCAAGCAATACCGTCAAGCTCGCCAGTTTGAACCGCAACTTCGATGTCTTCCCATGGCAGGGTCACGGGAATGACACCAAACTGCGTCAGGAAACGACCAGCGGTTGGGAAGGTGAAGACTCGCTTGCCCTGTAGATCGGCCAGACTGCGGATCGGGTCCTTGGTGTTGAAGTGACAGGGGTCCCAGGATCCTGCAGAAATGTGCTTGACGCCGACTTTGGAATATTCGGCGTCCCAGATCTCATTCAGGCCGTATTGATTGAACAGCACGGGAACATCCAGCGAGTAGCGGCTGGCGAATGGGAAGTACCCGCCAAATACTGTCACTTCGGTCGGCGAAGCCATTGAATCATCATCCGACTGCACAGCGTCGATTGTGCCTGACTGCATGGCCCGGAAGAGTTCGCCGGTCGGAACAAGCTGGTCCGCGAAATACAGTTCAATCTGCATCCGGTCGCCGGCAATCTTGTTGAACATGTCTATCGCTGGCTTGACGACGTGCTCTGCCAGCGCGGGGCCGGCATAGGTCTGCATCCGCCATTTGATGGTCGATTGGGCAAGGGTGGGTGTGGCCAGTGCGGCCGCTGGGGCAACAGCTGCCCCGGCGATGAACTTACGTCTCGTGGTCATATCGTTCTCCTTGTTGGTTCTCTTGCGCTCTTCAAGGTCTTGCGATGCTCCGTTTGGCGGAGTTCTGATTATTTCACGTAAATTTGGTTGGGTAGCCACATGGCGATCTCTGGAAAGACCATGACCAGTGCGAGTGCCATGATCATGATGATCACGAACGGCACAATGGATGCATAGATATCGCGTAGCGTGATCTCGGGCGGGGCCATCGCCCGCATCAGGAACAGATTGTAGCCAAACGGCGGCGTCATATAGGCGACCTGAGTCGTGATCGTGTAAAGCACGCCATACCAGACAAGGTCAAAGCCCAGTGCTGACACAAGTGGCACATAGAGTGGAGCCACGATGACCAGCATCGCCGTGTCATCGAGAAAGGTGCCCATCAACAAGAACGAAACCTGCATGAGTATCAGAATTGTCCAGGGGTCCAAATGCATCTGTGCGGTGAAAAGGTTGTCGATGGCGCGCACTGCGCCGAGCCCGTCGAACACCGCTCCAAAACCCATGGCCGCAAGGATGATCCACATGAACATGCAGGAAATGGCCAGCGTCTGGCGAACTGAAACCTCGAACACTTCCCGGGTCATGCGCCCTTTGAGCACCGCCGCAAGGAAGGCGGTAATTGCGCCGACGGCGGAGCTTTCGACCAGAGAGGTCCAGCCGTTGATGAAAGGGATCATCATCGTCGCGAAAATTATGATCGGCAACAACCCGGCCCGAAGCAACCGGAGCTTTTCCTTCATCGGGACGTTGCGTTCCTCTGGCGGCAGAACCGGACCGAGTTCGGGTTGGATTTTGCATCTGATGTAAATGTAAAGGATGAACATCCCCGCCATCATGAGGCCGGGAAAGACCCCAGCAAGCCAAAGCTGGCCCACCGGCTGGCGTGCAATCATCGCATAAAGGACCAGAACTACTGACGGGGGCACCAGAATGCCCAAAGATGAACCCGCCTGGATCACGCCGGTGACCATTCTCTTGTCATAGCCACGCTTCAACAGCTCCGGCAGTGCAATGGTGGCGCCAATTGCCATGCCCGCGACCGACAGCCCGTTCATAGCAGAGATTAACACCATCAGCCCGATTGTGCCGATCGCCAAGCCGCCGCGAACTGACCCCATCCAGACATGGAACATCTTGTAAAGATCATCCGCGATCTTGGATTCAGAAAGCACGTAACCCATGAAGATGAACATCGGCAGCGTCAGCAGTGGGTACCATTTCATCAACTTCATGGCTGCCGAGAAGGGGATGAGCGACCCCCCTGTTCCCCAAAGCGCCAGAGATGCGATAACTGCAACGCCGCCGATCGCGCCAAAGACCCGCTGGCCCGTGAACAGCATCAGCATCATTGATGAGAACATCAGGATTGCAATCAGTTCATAGGACATCAGATAGGCTCGCCCTTGATCTTGGCTAGGTCTTTGAAGAGCTCGGAAATGGCCTGAAGCAGCATCAGCAGGAAGCCGATGCACATGATCAACTTGATCGGCCAAAGAACAGGTCGCCAAGCTGTCGGGTTGCGCTCGCCATATTTGAAAGCGTAGTTCGTGCTGTCGATGGCGCCGTACAAAAGAACACCAATGTAGAAGCAGAGCAAGAGCACCGTGAAGGCGTCGAACCAAGCTTTTCGCGTATCGGACCACCCGCCATAAAACAGGTCCATACGCACGTTCGAACCAAGCTGCATCGAATAGGGGCCACCAAGGATATAATAGGCAACCATGGCAAACTGGGCCATTTCCAGCGTCCAAAGCGAGGGCAGCGTGAAAGGCAATGTCTTCGAAATCGAGGACCAAAGCAGGATCGCCATCATCACGAAGATGCCGTACATGATGATGCGCCCGACGCGGTAATTGATTGCGTCCACAACCCGGACATACTTGCGCATGAAACCGATCATACAGCCACCTTCAGCGACACAGGCCGACCTAGATTTGTCAGGGCCATTGCAAGCGCCTTGCCGACTGCCTTGGCCATCTCTTTTTGTTGTGCGCCTGTTGCAATGAGGTCATTCCGGATTTCAATCATGACATTCAAGCGGCCCTCTTCGATTGCGTGCTCCTTGAGCGTATGGGTCACGCCATCAGCAGGTCCATAGGGGCGATTGCGTTCCACGAGCCCTGGCAGGGTTTCTGCCGAAATTCTGAGCATTTCGTCGGCGAGGCGGCTATCTGCATCATGCAGAATACCGATCTCGGTCGCGCGCCGCGCGCCGAAGTAGATCGGCGTGAAACTGTGAATAGTGACCAGCGCCGGCTCGGAGATTGATTCTAGCGTCCGCGCCAATAGTCGCTGAAAGGGCCGATAGGCCATGTCCACCCGGTGCGCACGGTCATCGTCTTGAAGCCACTGGTTTCCAGGCACCTCGTAGATTTCACTTTTGGCAGGAATGCAGTCAGCGGCTTCCGGTGGGCGGTTGCAGTCATAAACCAGCCGCGAGATCGTACTTTGAACCAGCTTTGCATCCAACAGCGTGCTGAGCGCCCCGGCCACCGCCGAAGCTCCGGGATCCCAAGCGATATGGCTGGTGCGTGTTGCATCGTCCAGACCAAGGTTATTGTATTCGGTAGGGATACGGTTTGAAGCATGTTCACAGACCAGAACGATTGACGACCCGCCGCCCGGATTGGTCAACGTGCAAGGCTCATCCGCCACTTCACTGATGATAGTCGTTTTAGCAATCAAACGGCGACTCCCCCACCTTTGAACAGATTTCTTCATCTCTGCTTGAGCTGTCAACAAAATTACGTAAGATTTTACAGCAAAGCCTTCTGATGGCAGTTTGATTGTTCAGAAAGGGTTGGAATTGGCCGAGAATTTCGACACGATTGCGGACCGCCTTCACGCACGCTTGGACAGTCTGACGCGGGCAGAGCGGCAACTGGCGGATTCGATCCTGGAAAACTACCCGGTGTCAGGACTGGGATCGATAACAGTTGTCGCACACAATGCTGAGGTATCGACGCCGACCGTGGCGCGGATGGTGCAGAAACTCGGGTACAAGGGTTTTCCTGATTTCCAGGCAGAGTTGCGAAAGGAACTGGAAGCCAAGATCACCGGCCCCATCGCCAAGCATGATATCTGGGCTGGCCATGCCCCCGAGGGGCACATCCTCAACCGCTTCACCGAGGCGGTTATCGGCAATATTCGCCAAACATTGGCACATATTGAGACAGAGAGTTTCGATGCGACCTGCGCGCTCTTAGCTGACAACAAGCGTGTCATAAATATTGTCGGCGGCCGTGTTACGCGCTCCTTGGCGGACTACTTATTCGTGCACATGCAGATGATCCGGGCAGGAGTGGTCAACTTTCAGTCCGGAGCAAGCGGCTGGCCGCATTACCTGCTCGATATGAAGCCCGGCGATGTTCTGGTCGTCTTCGATGTGCGGCGGTACGAAAACAGCACCCTCAAATTGGCTGAACTGGCGCAGAGCAAAGGCGCTGAAATCGTGCTTTTCACAGATCAGTGGCGTTCGCCGGTCGCACGCTACGCGGCGCACTGTTTCAATTGCCGGATCGTCGTGCCGTCGGCGTGGGACAGTTCAGTTGCCACCATGCTGCTGCTTGAAACGGTGATCTCGGCAGTTCAGGAGCTGAACTGGTCGAAAACCCGGCCAAGGATGGAAGAACTCGAAGAACTCTTCAACCATATGCGCAGTTTTCGAAAATTCACCTGACCGTCAGAGCGGCCGAAGTTGGAATTCAGGATTTCTGAACGTTCGTTCGCCATTTCCACAAGAAAAATTCTTATAAAACGAATGTTTGCGCTTTGACTGCAAAGTCCACACAAAAACCTTGCACTGCTTCGGATAGCTCGCCCAGAGATAGACTTTAGGGTCCATTAGATGAGGCTGTTCATGACCATCACCTACCTGAAGCGGGGCAAGAGCCAGTCGGATATCGTGGCGGACGAGGCCGAGGTTCGGTCCGTCGTGGAAAAGACCCTTTCCGAAATCGCAAGCGGCGGTGACGCAGCGGTTCGGGCATTGTCCGAGAAATTCGACAATCACTCGCCCGCATCATTCCGTCTGACGCAAAGCGAGATTGATGCGGCAATCCAACAGGTCTCGGCCCGTGACATGGAAGACATACGGTTCGCGCAGGAACAGATACGGAAATTCGCCCAGGCGCAGCGGGACTCGATGCGGGATATCGAGATTGAGACCTTGCCCGGAATCATTCTTGGACATCGCCATATCCCGGTTCAATCGGTTGGCTGCTACGTTCCCGGCGGGCATTATCCGTTGGTTGCCGCTGCACATATGTCAGTCGTGACGGCGTCTGTTGCCGGCGTCCCCCGTATCGTTGCGGCACACCCGCCACACAAAGGTCGCCCGACACCCGCGGTCATCGCCGCAATCCACATGGGTGGTGCGCACGAGATATACAGCCTGGGCGGTATTCAGGCGGTCGGCGCTATGGCCTTGGGGACGGAGACCATCAAGCCGGTCGATCTTCTGGTGGGACCGGGAAGCGCCTACGTCGCGGAAGCCAAGCGGCAGCTCTTTGGACGTGTCGGCATCGATCTCTTCGCGGGACCCACTGAGACAATGGTTATCGCTGACGAAACGGTCGATGCCGAGATATGCGCAACGGATCTTCTGGGACAGGCAGAGCACGGCTACAATTCGCCCGCAGTCTTGGTAACCAATTCGAGGAAACTCGCCGAACAGACCATGGCCGAAATAGACCGGCTCTTGACCATCTTGCCAACGTCCAAGACCGCCAGCATCAGCTGGAGGGATTTCGGGGAAGTCATCCTGTGCGACACCTATGAAGAGATGCTCTCGGTTTCCGAGGATATCGCGGGTGAGCATGTCCAGGTGATGACCGACCGAGACGATTGGTTCCTTGACAACATGACGGCCTACGGAGCGCTTTTTCTGGGACCACGCACAAATGTTGCCAATGGAGACAAGGTTATCGGAACCAATCATACCCTGCCAACGAAGCGCGCCGGGCGTTATACGGGCGGACTCTGGGTTGGGAAATACCTCAAGACCCACAGTTATCAGAAAATCCTCACCGATCAGGCGGCGGCGATGATCGGCGCCTATTGTTCGCGGTTGTCGATGCTTGAAGGTTTCGTCGGACATGCGGAACAGGCCAACGTCCGGGTGCGGCGCTACGGCGGGCGCAATGTGGAATACGGAACCGCCGCAGAGTAGCCGCCGCTTTCCTGCGAGATCGGCGACATGGTTGACCTGCCAAGGTCTCTGTGTGCTACCTCAGCAAATGCAGCAAGCGAATGTTGGGGGGCATGATGGAATATATTCTGGCCATTGATCAGGGAACAACATCCAGTCGGGCGATCTTGTTCGATGCCAAGATGAACATCGCCGCATCAGCGCAAGAGGAATTTCCTCAACATTTCCCGCGATCGGGATGGGTGGAACATGACCCGTCAGACCTTTGGTCGACCACGGCAGCAACTTGTCGGGCGGCAATCGAAAAGGCGGGGGTCGATGCGAAGAACGTTGTAGCGATCGGCATTACCAATCAGCGAGAGACGACACTTGTTTGGGATCGCAAGTCGGGCGAGCCGATCCACAACGCGATTGTCTGGCAAGACCGCCGCACAGCCGCACTATGTGCTTCGCTGCGCGAGGCCGGGCATGAAAAGATGGTGACTGAGCGAACCGGTCTGCTGCTTGACCCTTATTTCTCCGGCACCAAGCTGAAATGGCTGCTGGACAACGTCGAGGGCGCAAGAGAGCGGGCAAGATCCGGTGATTTGCTGTTTGGAACCGTGGACAGCTTTCTGATCTGGAAACTTTCTGGCGGCCGACGGCATGTTACGGACGCGACCAACGCAGCGCGCACTCTGCTTTACGACATCAAAAATGGCCGCTGGTCGCAGGAGATTTGCGATATGCTGGACGTCCCGCAGTCGATGTTGCCGGAAGTCCTGGATTGCGCGGCCGATTTTGGGGTGACGCGGGCCGACCTGTTCGGCCGCGAGATTCCGATCCTTGGCGTTGCGGGCGACCAACAGGCTGCGACCGTCGGGCAGGCGTGCTTTCGACCCGGCATGATGAAATCGACATATGGGACGGGTTGTTTTGCTCTGCTGAATACCGGCGACGCTCCGATCGTTTCGAAGAACCGGCTGCTGTCGACAATCGCCTATCAGCTGGATGGCAAGCCGACCTACGCGCTCGAAGGTTCGATCTTCATCGCAGGCGCAGTTGTCCAGTGGTTGCGCGACGGATTGAAGATCATCCGCGATGTCAAAGAAACCCAGCCTCTGGCGGAAACGGCTGATCGTGGCCAGAGCGTCGTTCTTGTTCCTGCGTTCACCGGCTTGGGGGCACCCTATTGGAATGCCGAATGTCGTGGGGCCATTTATGGTTTGACGCGGAACTCCGGCCCCGCGGAATTTGCTCGGGCTGCGCTTGAGAGTGTCGGCTTCCAGACACGTGACTTGCTGGAAGCCATGCAGGGAGACTGGTCGGCAAAGGCAGAGACAATGCTGCGGGTCGATGGTGGCATGTCAGCATCTGATTGGACCATGCAGTTCCTGTCCGATATCATCGGAGCGGAAGTCGACCGTCCGAAAGTCCTTGAAACGACAGCACTCGGGGCGGCATGGCTCGCCGGGATGAAGGCAGGGATATATCCCGATCAGGAGGGTTTTTCCCGGAATTGGGCGCTTCAAAGAAGGTTTCAACCCTCGATGTCGAAGTCAGACCGCGATCAACGATACTCCCTCTGGAAGCGGGCGGTTGCTGCAACACTTGCGGTCTAGGCGGTCCGGCCGCGAAGCGCCTCTTAGCCTCACGGTTTCATCGGCCAACGGCAGCATCATAAGCTGCGACAACAGCTTTGGCTTTTGCCGCTAGGTCCTCGACCGTGTCGCCGGGACGATAAAGCGAGCTGCCAAGTCCAAAACCATTCGCGCCGGCGCCTAACCAGTCCCCAAAATTGTCCGGTCCGACGCCGCCCACCATGTAGACTTCTGTCAGTGGCGGAAGGACCGCCCGCAGTGCTTTCAGCCCTTCTGTTCCCATCAGGAACGCTGGAAAGATCTTCAAGCCGTCTGCCCCGGCCCCGATCGCTGCAAAACATTCGCTTGGTGTAAGCGCGCCGGGAAAGCTCTGCAAACCCAAGTCTTTGGTCGCTCGTATCACGCCGATGTCTGTATTAGGAGACACGACCAGCTTACCGCCGGCATCATGAACCTGCCGTACTTCTGCTGTCGTCAAAACCGTTCCGGCACCGATCAGCGCATGTTGTCCATGCGTTCGGGCCATCGAGGCGATACTATCAAGCGGGGCAGGGGAATTGAGCGGTACTTCGATCCGGTCAATGCCCGCCTCAATCAGCGCCGCAGCCATTGGCGCGGCTTCACTCGGGGTGATCCCACGAAGGATTGCGATCAGGGGACGGCTCATGCGCTGGGTACCTTCAAGCTTAGAAATGCTGCGAATAGGCCGGCTTGGGTCACCTTCCGGCCATCTGAAAGAGCGACTTCAACGCCCTGAGATGCCAGAGCCTTGGCATAGAGCCCGCAGAGCTGCTCGGCTCCGATTAGGGTCACACTCTGGCCCAGCCAATAACTGCGGACCGAGGCGAGTTCGATGCCGATGAGAGTGCCGGACAGCCGGGCCCTCGACACGTCCGGCGGGGTCGCGTTAAGCAAACTGTCGGCCCGCAAAGAAAACAGATCTGTCGCCAAGCGTTCGGGCCGCGAGATGGCGTCACCAATGGCCGTTGCAAAGGCATCGTCATCCCAACCGTCGCCGGCAGTGGAATGGCGCAGGACGGTATGACGGGTCAGGCAGTCGAAAATTTCGCCTGTCATGGTTGTCCGAAATGCCGAAATCAGGCCCTCGCTGATCCGCACCCACTTGGTATGCGTCCCCGGAAGGCAGACGATACCGTCAAAGCCCGGGTTCAGGTGCAGGAAGCCTGCGATCTGGGTTTCCTCGCCGCGCATGACATCCGGGGGCAATTTTTGCATGACGCCGGGGATAATGGATACGCTTATGCCGGGACTGGAGACCTTGGGGAAGACCATTTCCGCCGTCACTGCCGGGCAGGGAACCGATGCATAGTGTGTCTCGACCCAGCCTTGACGCGATCCAGCCATGCCGCAGATTATGACCGGCACCACGCGATCATGGATCCAGTCTGCTATGACATCCTGCAGCGTGGTTTCAAATTCGTCCGCTGCAAGTCCCCTCATCCCCCTGTCCGATTTCACTTCGGCCAGACAGTCTCCATCTTTCGTCATCGCCCAAGCGCGCAAATGGGTCGTGCCCCAGTCAACGCCGATCCAGTCTGGAGATACAGGTTTGTTTTTCACGATCCGAACTCGGCCATGGCTTTGCATAGTTATTTTTGTCGTATCAAAGTGTTCTACTTGGGGGAAGCCCGCGGCGCCACTCAGGCTATGAATTGGTCTTTTGGTCAGGCCTGGCCGAGCTGTCTTGCGCGTATGGCCCTGTTCGACAATGGCTGCTGGGTCTCGACTCTTACTGGCCCCTTGCGACGCTCTTCTGGGGCGCCCCTGCTCGGCGGAATTGCGCCGCAACTGGTGCAGGCGTCAAAAGCCTTTGTAACCAGGTTCCGGTTTCGCTAGGCCGTTACCGCTGATGTTTTTTGAGGCAGGACACAGTTGCAGTGAAAGACCAAGTAATCCTTAAGCAAGAGGACATTGACCGATTCTGCATTGAGGAATTGGTGTTGCGCTCGGCGGGTATCCGCCACGCATTGGCAGAGTTCGGCAAGGGATCGGCCGGGCCTGAACTGAAAGAACGCTCCAGGGATCTTGCCACAATCGTATCGGAACTAAGAAGTCTGCGTGACAACGCCAACAATCTTTCAGATCAATTGCAGGCGGCTTTCCAGGAAGCAGACTCTGAGAAAACTCCATCGCCACCACTCAGGCTCGTCAATCCCGTGCAGCGACCCCGCAGATACGTGATCGAGAATGTGCTGGAGAAGCTGGCTGGCCCAAAGACCTGAGTCCACGCCGGAGCGGGCAACGATGCTCTGCACCGTGCCCCCCAATTTACCGCTCGAAATTGTGACCCAAATCTATTGGATGTCGCCGCGCGTAAGGCCAATGTCTTCGAGTTGATGGTCCGAAAGCCGGGAAAGTTCACGGCGAGTGATCCGGTTCAGATTCCAAGTTGTCAGTGCCGTCGTTGCATTTTCGGCGATATTCACCAGTTTGAGTATGGTGATCGCTCCGAACGGGACCTTATCGGCGGTTGTAGTTACAAACATCTTTCAAACTCCGGTTCCATGCGCACCGCAACACTGTCGGTTCGCGCTGACCGTGAGCTATGATGCGGCAAGCCAATTCGCAATCGCAGCGCGCGCATAGCCGAGTTGCAGTACAAGCAGATGTCCTCCGCTGGATCAGACCTTGCTTGATCCAGATCATAGCGAATGGCAGTGTTTTTTTGACATGACACTTGAAACAGCGCATACATATGCGTAATATTGAATGTGAAATTTCCAATGGAGTTTGAAATGTCACTCGATCGCTCGGTTCTTGCCTTCGCGGGTATCATGGTCCTGATTTCTGTCGTGCTCACCGTGTGGGTTTCGCCCTACTTTGTGTGGTTCACCGTGTTCATCGGCCTCAACTTGCTGCAATCTGCCTTCACCGGCTTCTGTCCGGCGGCGGCAATTTTCAAGCGCCTTGGCGTCAAGCCTGGCACCGCTTTCTGAAAGGCCAAAACCTTGCGCGCAATACCGTTGATTGCTGCCGTCCTGATGGCCGGGCCCACATGGGCCGGGTCATTGACGTTGACCCAAACGACATTGACGGACTGGAAAGCCGTATATGGACAAGTGGAAGCGCGTGAAACTGTGCCAGCCCGCGCCCGCATCGGCGGTGTCGTTCAATCGCTCTCGGTCCGCGAAGGCGACCTTGTGACGACCGGTCAGCAGATCGCGGTGGTGCACGACGAAAAGATCGCGTTCCAGATAGCAGCACTCGACGCCCAGCTCGAGGCGCTGCACGCCCAACTCGCCACGGCGGAAACTGAACTCGAACGCGGGCAGGCACTTGTTGACCGGGGCGTGGCGACGGTCCAGCGTCTTGACCAGTTGCGCACGACAGTTGATGTGGCCCGCGGACAGATAGCAGCGACCGAGGCTCAACGCGCCATTGCGGTCCAGCAAGGAGCCGAAGGTCAGGTCCTGGCGCCAGGAGACGGTCGGGTTCTGACTGTGCCCGCGACGCTGGGGGGGGTGATCGTTCCCGGTGAACCTGTCGCGACGATCGGCGGCGGAGGGTTCTTTTTGCGTCTGGCCATCCCGGAACGCCATGCGGGTTCGCTTTCCGAAGGTGCCGAGATCCGGATCAGTGCTGCGGGGACGGAATCCATAGGGACGATCGCAAAGATCTACCCCCAGATCGAGAATGGACGCGTTATTTCCGACGTCGAAGTTGAGGGGCTGGATACCGCATTTGTCAATGCACGGGTGCTCGTCAGGCTCCCGGTCGGCGACAGGAACGCCCTTCTGGTTCCAAAGGACGCCGTCGTAACCCGCTTCGGTCTTGATTTTGTTGTCACCCAAGAAGGTGAAGAGACCACTGAACGGGCGGTCGTCCTTGGCGAGACCTCCACGCTGGATGGGACCGAATTCGTCGAGGTCCTGACTGGCCTCAAGACCGGCGATGTGGTGATCACGCCGTGACTCAGCCCGACTTGAAACAAAACCCAACCACGAAACTCGGTATCGCGGGCGGATTGACGCGCGCTTTCATCGTGTCGCCGCTGACTCCGCTTTTCCTGCTTGCGGCACTGGTCTTTGGCATCGTGGCATTGGTGTCTTTGCCGCGCGAAGAAGAACCACAGATCTCAGTCCCGATGGTGGATATCCATATTCGGGCCGACGGCCTGAGGGCGGATGACGCCGTCAAGTTGATTACCGAACCGCTGGAAACCATCGTCAAGGGCATTGACGGGGTTGAGCATGTCTATTCCCAGACCAGCGACGACCGGGCGATGGTGACTGCCCGATTCATCGTCGGCACGCCTTCCGACACTGCGATCCTCAGGGTCCATGACAAGGTGCGGGCCAATCTGGACAGAATTCCCGTCGGTGTCCCCGAGCCGCTCATCGTCGGGCGGGGGATTGATGACGTGGCGATCCTGTCCCTCACACTGTCACCCAAAGCCGGCGCGACCAGCCAAATCACGGCGAACGACCTGACGCGGATTAGCCGCGAACTCCGCTCGGAGATCGCCAAGATTCCTGACGTCGGACTGACCTATCTGGTGGGCGAGACCAGCGAACGGCTACGCATCGCGCCAGACCCGCAGAAGCTCGCACTTTATGGTGTCACGCTGCAACAACTTGCAGGCAAAGTAACGGGTGCGAACACATCTTTTCCCGTCGGCAGCGTGCGCGACGCGGGTCAAGAGATTGAACTGGTGGCGGGAGAGACGCTTCGTTCGCCCGAAGAAATCGGCAACCTGCTGCTGACCAGCCGGGATAACCGCCCGGTATACGTTCGCGATGTTGCCGATGTTTCCTTTGCCGACGATGGCGAAAACTACCTTG
>JAHEAO010000062.1 GCA_024642725.1 Paracoccaceae bacterium
GCCTCGACCGCTGACTGACGGGCCAGCGGATCGTCGGCAATCGCCAGTTCCACCGCTTCCAGACGCTTGACTTCGTCGCGCAGGCGGGCGGCTTCCTCGAACTCGAGGTTCTCGGCGGCCTTGCGCATTTGCAACCTCAAATGGTCCAGATGGGCAGCAAGATTGGCCCCGACGAGTGGTTTTTCAACTTTTGCGGTGACGCGGGCCATGTCGGTGTCACCCTTGTAGAGGCCCTGCAGGATATCCTCGACGTTCTTGCGGATCGTGGTCGGCGTGATGCCGTGTTCAAGGTTGTAGGCGACCTGTTTTTCGCGCCGCCGGTTGGTCTCGGCCAATGCGCGTTCCATCGAACCGGTGATGCGGTCGGCATACATGATGACGCGGCCCTCGGCGTTGCGCGCGGCCCGGCCGATGGTCTGGATCAGCGAGGTTTCCGAGCGCAGGAAACCTTCCTTGTCGGCGTCCAGAATGGCCACCAGCCCGCATTCGGGAATGTCGAGCCCTTCGCGCAAGAGGTTGATGCCGATCAGCACGTCGAAGGCGCCAAGGCGCAGGTCGCGCAGGATCTCGATGCGTTCGATCGTGTCGATGTCGGAATGCATGTAGCGCACGCGGATGCCCTGTTCGTGCATGTATTCGGTCAGATCCTCGGCCATGCGCTTGGTCAGCGTGGTGACGAGGGTGCGGAACCCGTCTGCGGCGACGCGGCGGACCTCATCCAGAAGGTCGTCGACCTGCATTTCGACGGGGCGGATTTCAACCTCTGGGTCAATCAGGCCGGTGGGGCGGATGACCTGTTCGGTGAAAACGCCCCCCGTCTGTTCCAGTTCCCACGCGGCGGGGGTGGCCGAGACGAAGACCGATTGCGGGCGCATGGCGTCCCATTCCTCGAACTTCAGGGGGCGGTTGTCCATGCAGGAGGGCAGGCGGAAGCCGTGTTCGGCCAGGGTGAACTTGCGCCGGTAGTCGCCCTTGTACATGCCGCCGATCTGGGGGACCGAAACGTGGGATTCGTCGGCGAAGACGATGGCATTGTCGGGGATGAATTCGAAAAGGGTCGGGGGCGGTTCACCGGGCGCGCGGCCGGTGAGGTAGCGGGAATAGTTCTCGATCCCGTTGCACACGCCAGTCGCCTCGAGCATCTCGAGGTCGAAATTGGTGCGCTGTTCCAGCCGCTGGGCTTCCAGAAGCTTGCCGTCGTTCACCAGTTGGTCGAGCCGTTCGCGGAGTTCCTTCTTGATGCCCTGAATCGCCTGTTTCATCGTCGGGCCGGGGGTGACGTAGTGGCTGTTGGCATAGATGCGGATCTGGTCGAACGTATCGGTTTTCGCACCCGTCAGGGGGTCGAATTCGGTAATGGATTCAAGTTCCTCGCCGAAGAAGCTGAACCGCCAGGCGCGGTCTTCCTGGTGGGCGGGCCAGATTTCGAGGCTGTCGCCGCGGACCCGGAAAGAACCGCGCTGGAAGGCCGCGTCATTGCGGCGGTAGGCCTGCGCGATGAGGTCGGCCATGACCTGCCGCTGGTCGTAAGTCTTGCCGACCATCAGGTCCTGCGTCATCGCCGAATAGGTTTCCACCGAGCCGATGCCGTAAATGCACGAGACCGATGCGACGATGATCACGTCATCGCGTTCCAGAAGCGCGCGGGTGGCCGAGTGGCGCATCCGGTCGATCTGTTCGTTGATCTGGGATTCTTTTTCAATGTAGGTGTCGGAGCGGGCGACATAGGCCTCGGGCTGGTAGTAGTCATAGTAGCTGACGAAATATTCCACCGCATTGTCGGGGAAGAAGCCTTTGAATTCGCCGTATAATTGTGCGGCGAGGGTCTTGTTCGGGGCAAGTATGATCGCTGGGCGCTGGGTTTCCTCGATGACCTTGGCCATCGTGAAGGTCTTGCCGGTGCCGGTGGCACCCAGCAGCACCTGATCGCGTTCGCCCGCGCCGATGCCGCCGGTCAGTTCGGCAATGGCCGTGGGCTGGTCGCCGGCGGCGGTGAATTCGGTCTTCAGCACGAAACGGCGACCGCCTTCAAGTTTGGGGCGGGTCAGCACGTCGGGGCGCTCGATCGGCTTGTTGGAGTTGTTATGGGGCATGGCTGATTCCTGACAGGACAGATTTGATCACTTTATGTTCCTGTTCAAGGGGCGCAGGGAAAATCGGCGAGAGTTCCTGACAGCGTTCTGGCAGGAGGCTGTCACCCGCCCCGGGGCTGGTGAGGGTGGCCGATCTGCAACGCCAATCCGGCCATCTTCGGGGGTGGGAGAGATTTGGTGCGACCAAAAATGCAACCTATGGTTTAATATGTCTTGCAAGCCTCGCTGACTCTCCCTAAGGTTGAGCTTGCAAGCAGCAGACCAGGCTGCCGACCCGATACCTAATACCCACCCTCACTAAACTCCCTTGTATCATCGGTCGGCAGCCGACCTGCCGGGTTCATATGCCCTTGCTTTGCGGGCAATTCTTTCGGATAACCGCGTCACTGACCGAAGGAGTTCCGCCCATGCGCGCCCGTATCTACCAGCCTGCCCGCACTGCCATGTCCTCTGGCACAGCAAAGACCCGGCATTGGGTGCTGGATTATGCCCCGGCCTCGGCGCGCGAAGTCGATCCATTGATGGGCTGGACCTCGTCCACGGATACGCAGGCACAGGTCCGGTTGCGTTTTGAGACCAAGGAAGCGGCGATGAGCTATGCGCGAGAGCATGGGATCGAAGCCGATGTCAGTGAGCCGCACAAGCGCAAGCCGAACATCCGGCCCGGTGGCTATGGCGATAATTTCGCGACCAACCGGCGGACCGTCTGGACCCACTGACCTGTTTCTTGGACTGGCACAGGCGGCTATTTGTTTCCGAATAAGAGACGAAACGTCCCCTGGACACAAATTGACACGATTTCGCCCCAAAATTCCCAAGAGTCGGTGATGGGCTGTCGCCCGTGGGTTGGTGGCCGCGACGAATTCTGAAGAATTGGTCATCGAACCCGGGATTGGCAGGTGTCGATGAGCGTCCAAGAACCCAAGCCCGCAAATGCGACTGCGGTTTTCCCGATCCCCGAGGCGATTGGCGTCTACGGGGCGCTGACCTTTCTGGCGGCGCGGTGTCCGTTGCACGGGCGCTATTCAGCGGCGCAGCTGAACCAATGCTTCATGCCGGCGGTTGAACATGGTTGTGTCCGGCTCTTCCAGAATGCCGATGGCCTGCCGTGCGCGGCGCTGATCTGGGCCCGGCTGTCACCAGACGTATCGCGGCGCATGATCGCCGAGAACAAGCCGCCCGCGCCCGCGGACTGGGTATCGGGTTCGCAATTGTGGTTCATGGATATCCTTGCCCCCTTCGGACATGGCAAGGTCGTGGCACGTCATATCGCGCGCAATCCGCCCGAAGAGGCGTTTCACTTTGCCCGGATCAATTCGGAGGGGCGGGTGCGCAAGGTAATCAATGTCGATGGCCCGGTCGGGGCCGTGCGCGGAATGCAGGCCCGAACAGGCCGCGACGCGCGGAAAATCTAGGCGCGCGCCATGGGCTTTCCGATCCCCGGCACAGGTTCGGTCACCGAGGATACAGCTGTCGTTGGCGGGCAGTTGCAAGCCAACGGCGACGTCAACATCCTGGGGATCAGCGATACCGGGCTCTGGACGCCGGCCGTGATTTCAGGGGCTTACGGCAGTCAGCTGGTGATCAACGGCAATGGCGTGTGGAGCTATACAGCGACCAATTCGGACCCCGCCATTCAGGCGTTGAACACAGGCGAGACCTTGCAGGAGGTGTTTACCGTCACTTCGACGCGGGGCACGACGACGATCACCATCACGATCAACGGGCTGGATGAGCCGCCCTGTTTCGTGCGCGGCACGAGGATCAGCACGCCGCAAGGGGCGCGACCGGTCGAGGACTTGCAGGTCGGGGACGAGGTTCTGACCGCCGATGAGGGGCCGCGCAAGATCGTCTGGATCGGGTCCAAGCGGGTATCGGCCGGACAGGTGCCGGACTTCGAAAAGTTGCAGCCGATCCGCATCCTGCCCGACACCTTCGGCCCCGGCATCCCCTCGCGCGAGTTGCGGGTGTCGCCGATGCACCGGATTTCGGTCAGGGGCGCGCATGCCATGTTGCTTTTCGGCGAACAGGAGGTTCTGTGCGCCGCCAAGATGCTGGTCAACGGAACGACGATCCTGAGAGGGCAGGCCGATGAGGTGGAGTATTTCCACATCCTTTTCGACGAACACCAAGTGATCCTTGCCGACGGGTGCGAGACCGAGAGCCTTTACCCCGGACGTGTCGGGCTGTCGAATTTCGACCGCGCGGCGCAGGAGGAGGTTTTCGGACTCTTTCCGGACCTCAGGAGCCTGCCTGAAAGCTATGGCCCTGCCGCGCGGCGCATCCTGAAACGGCACGAGGGGCTTGTGCTTGGACAGGCGTTCACCCCCGCCGGGCTCAGCGACGCGGCGTGACCGGGGAACCGGCGCATGGCCTGTGCGTTTCGCTTGATCTCGGGCGTGCTCTGACGCAAAAGGGCGTGCAGCGACCCCGTAGCTCAGCTGGATAGAGCAGCCGACTTCTAATCGGCAGGCCGAGGGTTCGAATCCTTCCGGGGTCGCCAATAAAAAGAGATAAATTACTGATCTAAAGTAATATTATCGACACTTGTTGGATGCGCGGGGGGGCATCGAGTAGTCGTTGGGCAGGTGAGTCCTAGCGAGACTTTGTCTGTGGCGCTTCGTTTTGGTGGTCTTTTGACTCGTTTCATACCGACTCCGGCAGAAAAAGCTGAGGCTGCAACTCAGTCCGGGTTCCGGTGCTGCCGCCCGTTTGCAGCACCCGCCGAACCATCTGATCGATCAGATTGGTGCAGAGTTGTTGAAGCGGCGTGGCGATAACCATAGTCACGTATCGGTCCGCCAGTCCTTTGCTGCTTTCCGGCGTGAGTTCGTTGACGATCAAAGTGATCTTGTCAGCGGGCCGCGCCTCTCTCAATGCCGCGATAGCGCCTTCCATGCCGCCACCGGCGACATACAGACCAGCGAGGTCAGGTACGCGATTGAGCAGTTCCAGCGTCGCTTCATAGGTCAACTGACGGGTTTCGAGATTCACCGAGGTGTCGAGAACGCCGATCCTTGAAGCGTATTCGCGAAGATAGGCGCGGAACCCTGTCTCTCTCATTGCTTGCCCATGCCATCGGGTCCCGCCGACAAAGATCGCGACTTTGCAAGGTTTCTGCAGGCGCGTTCCCATCATCCACCCGGCGAGGCGGCCAGCGCGCATATTGTCCAGCCCGAAATACCCGCTGCCAGACGAACCCGTGAAGTCGTTCAACATGGAAAAGACGGGAATGCCGCTGCGATTCAATTCTTCGGCAAGGCGTGCAAGGCTGGAATGGTTCACCGCTGTCGCGGCTATGGCCTGACAGGTTTCGGCGGCCGCGCGCAGTTCCTTTGCGAAATCGTCGGGCGACTGGGATGCGGAGAACCGGACGTGAGCGTTGATCTTCACATCCGGGCGCATCTGGCAGGCGGTCTCGATTTCCTTTGCGAAGTTTTGATAGAAGGCCTGGCCCCGCTTGTGCAGGACGAAGCCCAGATTGAGCGTCGGCAAATTGCCGTTCGGGGTCTCGCGCAGAGAAGCAGGCAGTGGGTAGCCGAGCTTCTGAGCCGCCTTGGCCACCCGATCCCTAGCGCGCTCGGACACATTTGCGCGCTCGTGCAGGACACGATCCACCGTTGCAGCGCCCAGGCCAGCTTCGCGAGCGACATCAATGATGGTTGGTCTTCGAGACATGCTGCGATTGGTTTTGGGGTGAATACATCAATTCTTGAGTCACGATTGGTGTATTTTGGTGTGAGTTCAAGCGAAAATTCTGGGGTACGCGTGCCAACAGCGATAGAGTTACGCATCAAGCCGCTTTTTCGGGGGGGAACCTATGGCCAAGCGCGACTATTCCATGCTGGGGCCGGATTCGCGCCGCGCCGTCGAGACCGGCCTTGCTGCGGCCGAATGGTATCACACCGACATCCCCCGCAAGCAGATGAAAGAGCTGATGAAACGTGAGGATGGCCCGGCGATCCGGGATACGATCATCCTGTTCGGGTCGATGATCCTTCTGGCCGGGATCGGCGTCGCGCTCTGGCCGAGCTGGTGGTCCGCGCCGTTCTGGCTGGGTTATGGCGTGCTCTATGGATCGGCTATGGATTCGCGCTGGCACGAATGTAGCCATGGCACCGCCTTCAAGACGCGCCACTACAATGACTGGCTGTATCAGGTCGCCAGTTTCTGCATGGTGCGCAACCCGGTCAGCTGGCGCTGGAGTCATGCCCGCCACCACACTGACACGATCATCGTCGGGCGTGACCCGGAAATCGTGTTGATGCGCCCGCCCGCGTTGGCGCGGGTCATTCTGAATTTCTTCGGCATCCTCGATGCGCCGAATGGCTGGGCGCGCATGATCTACAACGCGATGGGCAAGGTGCATCCCGAGGAAGCCGATTACATCCCCGAGCAGGAACAGCATAAAGTCGTTCGCGTGGCGCGGATCTGGGTGGCGATCTACGCCGCAACCATTGCGCTGGCATTGGCGATGGGTTCGGTCCTGCCGCTGATGGTGATTGGTCTGCCCCGGCTCTTTGGCGCGTGGCACCATGTGATGACCGGTCTGCTGCAACATGGCGGCCTAGCCGACAACGTCATAGACCATCGGCTGAACTCGCGCACGGTCTACATGAACCCGATATCGCGCTTCATCTACTGGAACATGAATTACCACGTCGAACATCACATGTTCCCGATGGTGCCTTACCACCAGTTGCCCGCGCTGCATGAGGCGATCAAACACGACCTGCCGGTGCCGAACCGGTCCATTGCCGAGGGCTTCCGCGAAATGTGGCCCGCGCTAAAGCGGCAACTGAAATACGAGGATTTCTTCGTCAAGCGCGAGCTTCCGGCAATGGCCAAGCCATATCGCGAAGATTTCCACAGTGCTGCGCTGGGTGCAGCGGCTCAATAATGCCGGGCGGGCCTGAGTTGCCCGCCAAAATCCAACCAACAGGACAGAGGGGAGGAAACGCAACAATGCCCTGGATCGACGCTTGCGCAACCGATGACATCGAAGAAGAGGACCTGATCCGCTTCGACCATGACGGCCGGACCTTTGCCATTTACCACTCGCCCGATGGCGAGTTCTTTTGCACCGACGGCAAGTGTACGCATGAAGGGGTGCATCTGGTGGACGGTCTGGTGATGGAATACCAGATCGAATGCCCCAAGCATAACGCGACTTTCGATTACCGCACCGGTGAAGCTCTGCGTGCGCCCGCCTGCGTCAACCTGAACACCTACCCCGCGAAGGTCGAAGGTGATCGCGTTATGATCGAGGTCTGAGATGATGCGCCCCACCGTTGCGGATATCCGCGCGCTCAAAGGTCAGCGCACCCTGACGATGCTGTATGTCGAAACGCCCGACGAGGCCGCCGCGGCGGCAGAGGCCGGGATCGACATGCTGTCGATCATAGACCCGGTCTGGACACCCGAAATGCGCGAGGCTTCAGGAAACTGCTTCGTGCAGGTCGGGCTGTTGTACGGGCAGCTTGTCACGCAAAAGGACTATCTGCGCGCCGCGCATCGCGTCATGCAGATCGGCGGCGATTGCGTTTACTGCGCGTCTTCGCTGGGCACGATCAAGACGCTGGCCGATGACGGTATTCCGGTCGTCAGCCATGTGGGCCTGATCCCGTCCAAGGCAACCTGGACCGGTGGATTCAAGGCGGTCGGCAAAACGGCAGATAGCGCGCTTGCCGTCTGGAAGCATGTGCAGCAACTCGAGGAGGTAGGCGCCTTTGGCGCCGAGCTGGAGGTCGTACCGGATCGCGTCGCCGCCGAGATCAGCCGCCGCACGCCGCTCATCATGCTGGGCATGGGGGCGGGGTCGGGCGCGGATGCGCAGTACCTGTTCGCCGAGGATGTGCTGGGCTGCACGCGCGGTCACAAGCCGCGCCACGCCAAGACCTACCGCGATTTCGCCAGCGAGTATTCCCGACTTCAGCGTGAGCGTGTCGCGGCGTTTGGCGAATTCCGGGCCGATGTGGTCGCCGGGGCCTATCCGGCACCGGAACACATCGTGCCGATCAACGATGCAGAGTTCGACAGCTTCGTCGCAGCGCTCTAAGTCATTGCCCGCAATCGGGCGAAGCGCCAAGCCTTAGGCTTTGCGGCCAGTGGATCGCCCCCTGACCTTGCCCGCCGCTTGTTCAGCGATGCTTGGCCGCGCGGGGGGCGCGCCAGCCGGCCCGGTCCGCTCTAGAGGCCATCGATCTCAAAACGCCTTAGCATCCGCGCCAAACTGGACCGGGCCGGTTCCGGCGTGGGTTCCAAGGGGGCCCTTGTCCTGCGCCAGCCCGGAGCATTATGCACTTCGGCGATCAGCGACTTTACCGCGGCGGTGACAGGGCTCTGCACCAGTTCATCAACCAGTTCAATGATCTGAGGGTCATCCCGGCCGGTTTCGACGAGATGCAAGAGACGTCCCGGGAACAGATTGGCCATGCCGCTGATTGCGCCGGCGGCGCCAAGCGCGGCGGCCCGGGCAAGGTGGCGCTCGTCTCCGACGAGGATCGAAAGGTCGTCCTGTTTCAGCAGGGCTGCGGTGTTTTCCCAGTTTCCCGAACTGTCTTTCACGCCAAAGATCATGTCGCCGAATGTTGCTTTGAGCTTTTCGATGAGTTGGACCGTCAGAGGGATGCCGGTCATTTGTGGAATGTGATAGAGAATGTATCGCGGATCGGCGTCGCGGGTTTCCGAGATCAATTGCGAATACCAGGAGAACAAGGCGTCATCCGACACCGATTTGAAATAGAACGGGGGCGTCGCCAGCATTCGTCGCACGCCTTTTTCGAGACAGGATCTTGCCTGGCACACGGCCTCGGCAATCGAGGGTGAGCAGAGGGTCACGATGATCTGGTCTGCCGCGATTCCCGAGTTCAGCATGGCATCGAGCAAGGCGCTGCGTTCTTGCATGCCAAGCGACGCGCCTTCGCCGGTGGTGCCGAAAAGCGTTATGCCATTGGCGCCCTGAGTCAGAACCCATGACGCATGGGCCAGCGCAGCCTCGGTATCGACCGAACCGTCGTCGCGGAACGGCGTGGCCAGAGCCGCCGATATTCCGAAACTGGCCCAAGAGCTTGCTCGTTCGAGATTGCGGTCCGGCATGGCTTGGCCTTTCATGTTATGGCTTGCTGGCTGCGGTGTGAGTTGTGGTCAGATCGACGGACTGGCCTGTTGCGGCGGATAACTTTACAGCCTCGATCACCTGCTGGTTTCGCAAGCCCTCCGCGGCGGAAACCAGCGGGTCCTCGTCGCCGCGGATCACGGCCGCAAACTGGCGAACCTGCCGGATCAGCGGGTCTTCAAAGTCGAAAATGAGCTTGGTGGCGCTGATCGGTTCCCACCAGCTGCGTCTGTCGGGGTTGGTCCAGACCGAGAGGTTGGGCAGCGACAGCGCGCCGTGGGTGCCGCCGATCAGGTAGCAATTCTCTGACGTTGCGGGATAGGCCGGGTTTTCCCGCGCGGTCAGTTCCCAGCTCCACGGTGCGACGACGGTATCCGAGACATTGACGGTCGCCAGCGCACCATCTGCAAACCGGAGAAGGATGACGGCTGTATCCTCGACCTCGTTGTCCCGGATCGCTTTCGATTCCATGGCGTGAACGGTGGTGACTTCGCCGCAGAAATGGCGCAGCAGGTCGATGTCATGGATGAGGTTGATGTAGACCGGCCCGGCCCCTTTTCTGCGACGCCAGTCGACATTGAAATAGTCGTCCGGCTTGTAGAACCACGTCGATGCCTGAACCGCGGCAATCCGGCCCAGCGTGCCATCCGAGATCACGGCTTTTGCCCGCGCGATCAGGGGGTTATGGCGGCGGTGGTGGCCGGTGAGCAGGGGGATTCCTGCGGCGTCTCCGGCGCTGACGATCCGTTCGGCCCCGTGGATATCGACCGCGAGCGGTTTTTCGATCAGCGCCGGCAGGCCCGCAGCGATGCATTCCAATGCGTTGTCGACATGAACCTGATTGGGGGTCGCAAGGATGACTCCGTCAGGGGGGGCGGTTTCGATCAAGTCTGTCAGCGACCGCAGGTGCGGCACGGAATGACGCATGGCGACCTCGGCGCCGACATCTCCGGGATCGACAATGGCGGCGAGGGAGACGCCATTCGCGGCGCTCACAGCTTCGGCATGGCGGCGACCGATCAGGCCGGCCCCGGCGATGGCGATGCGCACGGTCATGAAGACGCCCCGAGGGAAGGGGCCGTCAGGCCAGCCATGCGTTTTTGCAACTCTTGGCCCGCGCCTTCGATATGGGCGTGCAGTCGTTTCGCCGCGAGGTCCGCGTCCCGAGCGACTGCGGCTTCGGCAATGCCGCGATGGTCTTTCATCATCGCCTCGCCGTCGGCGACCGGTCCGGCGTAGAGGCGTCGGTAGCGTTCATTGAGGTCATACAGCATCGTGCAGAAGTCGATCAGCATCGGCATGTCGCAGCCCGCGACCAGCGCAAGATGGAACCGTCTGTGCGCGTCTTCCCACGCGTCAACGGTGTCGGGTGCGGCCGGATCGAAAGCGATGCGGGTAAGCCGGTGCAGCGCGCCCAGAACTTCGCTTTCCCAGTCGAGCGTCGCCTTCGAGATGCATTCGGCCAGAGCCCGGCATTCCAGTGTTGCGCGGAGTTCGATGACCTCGCGCAGGTTGCCGCGTGAAACGGGCGCGACGCTGTAGCCGCGCTGATCCTCGAATTCCACCAGACCGACATTGGCCAGCCGGGATACGGCTTCGCGCATCGGCGACAGGGAGACCTTGTAGTGATCCCGAAGCTGATCAAGGCTGATCTTCGCACCGGGTTCCATTTCGCCGCGCAGGATCGAGCGGCGCAACGCCTCTGCAACCTTGGTTGCCCGCGTCTTCTTGGCCGGGGCGGGTGAGGTGGTGCTGCCTTGTGCCGTTTGGTTGCGCAAGTGGCCGTCCAATTTCGTACGAAATTTTTGTAATAATCGATTATAGATAATATGGACTGATATTGTGGACGCAAGGGTTTTCTTTGGGCATAACTGGTGGTCGAAAGGGTCGGGCGGTTGTGCCGGGCCGGCGCGTCACGCGGGAAGGGCCAGAAGTTGCACAATGTGTCCCATGAACTTTCTGTCGGTGACAGCGTCTACGAGGCCCTGCGCCACGACATCATTTTCGGAAGGCTGGCCCCATCCGCCAAGTTGAAGCTGGACCGCTTGAAGGCCGATTACAGCGTCAGCATTGCAACCCTGCGCGAGGCGCTCAACCGGCTTGTGACCGAGGGTTTTGTCAAGACCGAGGGTCAGCGGGGATTCTTTGTCGCCCCGATGTCAGCGGCGGGTCTGCGCGAGATTGCCGATCTGCGTATCCTGCTTGAATGCCATGCGCTGAAGCTTTCGTTCGAAGCGGGGGACACCGAATGGGAGGCGCGGGTGATCGCGGCTCACCATAAGCTGTCGCGCATGGAAGAACGGATGAAGTCGGGCGATCACTCGGCCAAGGAAGTCTGGAAGCAATACGACTGGGAGTTCCACCAGGCGCTTATCAGCGCCTGCGGTTCGGAGGCGCTGTTGAATGTGCATGGCACGGTCTTTGACAAGTACCTGCGATACCAGATGCGCACGCTGACGTTTCGCGGCGATCCAGCGGCGATCGAACATCGCGCCTTGCTTGATTCGGCCATGGTCCGGGACATTTCGACGGCGCAGTCGGTTCTGAGGAAGCATATCGAGGGTGGTGTAGAACACAGCCTTGCGCAATCAGGCTAGGCGGTCCGCGTTTCATCGCCCCCCAAGTCGCTGACGAAACCGCCTTTTCCCGACTTCCTGAATAATCGATTATTGGATAAATATACGATAAACTATAAACAAGCAGATAATCGTTGGAATATTGGTTGATTGGGGCGCGGATGTGTGCATTCTGGGAGAAAGCCTCTTTCCATGGGGGCTTGATGCATCGACAGGGAGGAAATCACCGATGCCCAAGAATTTTGCCCGCCGGACGTTTCTGGCAACGGCAGCAGCTGCTGCGGTAACCGCGTCCTTTGGAACCGCTTCCATTGCTCAGGACAAGATCCAGCTTCGGCTGTCGGCGCCCAGTTCGGAAACCGATCAGCGCGCCGTGGCCCTGATCGAAAAGTTCGGGCCTGCCGTATCCGAGTTCGCCAATTTTGAACCGCATTGGAACGCGACGCTGTTTGCCCAGGGGACCGAGCTTGAAGCCATCGCCCGCGGCAACCTCGAGATGTCAATCACCTCGGCTCAGGAACTGGCCGTGTTCTTTCCGGAGTTTTCGATCTTCACCGCAGGTTATGTGCATCAGGATGCCGCGCATCAGGTTGCGGTCTTCAACGATCCCCTGATGGACCCGTTCAAGAAGAAGGCAGAGGACGAGCTGGGTGTTAAGCTTCTTTCCGTGATGTATCTTGGTCGGCGTCAGGTGAACCTGCGGCAATCCAAGGAAGAATTGACGGTCATGACACCGGCTGACCTTGCCGGCGTCAACCTGCGTATGCCGGGCACCGACGCGTGGCAGTTCCTTGGCAAGGCGCTGGGCGCCAGCCCGACCCCGATGGCCTTCACCGAAGTCTACACGGCGCTGCAATCCGGTGCGGTCGATGGTCAGGACAACCCGCTTCCGACGGTTGTGGACGCAAAGTTCTATGAAGTAACAAAGCAGATCGTTCTGACCTCGCATCTGGTCGACCTGAACTATCTGGCGATTTCGAAAGCCACTTGGGATGGTATGACCGCCGAACAGCAGGCCGCCGTTCAGGCGGCTGCGGACGATGCTTCGGAATTCGGACGTCAGAACCAGCTTCAGAAAGAGGCCGATCTGGTATCCTTCCTCGAGGCACAGGGCATGGACGTCTACGAGCCGGACGTGGCTGCGTTCCGCAATCACGTGCAGCAGATGTATCTTGAGAGCGAGTATGCCGCGAGCTGGCCCGAAGGCGCGCTGGAGAAGATCAACGCTCTGGGCAACTAGGCTGATTTGACCCGCGGGGGAGGCATGTTGCACTCTTTGACAAGATGGTTCTCTCGCGGGACAGAATTTGTTGCGGCAGCGATGCTTGCCGCGCTGTTCCTGACATTCGTCGTGCAGATCTTTTCGCGCTACGTGTTGGTCCAGCCATTCGGCTGGACGCTTGAACTTTGCCTGACCCTTTGGATCTGGATCGTGTTCTGGGGCAATGCCTTTATCGTGCGGGACCGGGACCACGTGACCTTCGACATCCTGTATCTGTCGCTGCCGCGCAAGCCGCGCCAGATCCTTGCGCTTATTTCGGCGGCGTCGATTGCCATAGGGCTGGCCGTCTCGTTCCTGCCGACCTGGGATTACATCGATTTTCTGAGGATCAAGAAGAGTGCGACGCTGAAGGTTCCGATGCGCACGATTTTCTCGATTTACGGTGTGTTCCTTGTCGTGGTCGCGCTGCGCTACGCGTGGCGCTTCGTCGACGTTCTGCGCAATGGTCCGCCGGATGAGGACCACGTGATCCATGTCGGGGAAGAAGGATGAGCGTCGAACTCGCGCTTTGCCTGATCACGCTGTTCACGCTGGCAGCGATCGGGACGCCGATTGCCTATTCGATCCTGATCGGCGCCCTTGTCTACCTTTTTGCGGCCGGACAGGATATCGCGCTGGCCGGCGAGCAGATCCTGCAGGGCCTCTTTCAGAGTTTCGTCCTGCTGGCGGTGCCGCTTTTTATCGTCGCTGCGAATATCATGAACGCGGGTTCGATTTCGGAACGCCTGTTGCAGTTCTGTATTGCCGCCGTTGGCCGGTTTCGGGGCGGGCTTGGGCATGTCAACGTGGTCGCGTCACTGATCTTCTCGGGCATGTCCGGATCGGCTGTGGCCGATGCTGCGGGGATCGGAAAGATCATCATCCAGATGATGACAAAGGATGGCCGCTACAGTCCGGGCTATGCCGCGGCGATAACGGCGGCATCCGCGACCATCGGGCCGATCATTCCACCGTCGATCCCGATGGTTCTTTATGCGCTCGTGTCAAATTCCTCGATCGGTTACCTGTTTCTGGGCGGCATCCTTCCGGGTCTGGTCATGGGTGTCGTGCTGATGGCGATGAACGCCTATCTGGCGACCAAGCGTGGTTTCGCGCTGGAAGATCCGGTGCCGCTGAGCGCCCTGCCGCGCAAGACCGCCGATGCCTTTCCGGCGCTTCTGATGCCGGCGATCCTGCTGTACGGCATTTACGGCGGTGTCACGACCCCGACCGAGGCCGCTGCCGTCGCTGCGGCTTATGCGCTGCTTCTGGCCGGTCTTTTCTACCGTGCCCTGTCCTTCCGGGCGATCTACACGATCCTTGTCGAAAGCGCCCGGTCATCGGCCGCGGTTGGTCTGGTCATCGGCGGCGCTCTGATCCTGAATTACATCGTCGCGTCGGAAAACATCCCGGGCATGATGGCAGAGGCGCTGGTCGGGCTTGATGTGCATCCGCTGGTGTTCCTGCTTGGCGTTAATCTTCTGATCCTGCTGCTGGGCTGTGTCCTGGACGCGACGACGATCATTCTGGTGATCATTCCGCTGTTCTTGCCGACCTGCCGCGACCTTGGGATCGACCTGGTCCATTTCGGGGTCGTCGCGGTCGTGAACTGCATGATCGGCCTGATCACGCCCCCCTACGGCATCCTGCTGTTCGTCATCAACGCTGTGACAAACATCCCGCTTCGCGACATCATCAGCGAGATCTGGGCGTTTCTCGGGGTTCTCGTGCTTGCGCTGCTCTTGCTGATCCTTGTGCCGGACATCGTTTTGTTCCTGCCGCGCCTGATGGGATATGAAGGCTGATGGCGCAGGTTCGTCTAGGGCTCATCGGCGACAACATCCGGGCATCTAGGGCGCCGGCGCTGCACCGCCTTTGCGGACGGCTGGCCGGTCTGGATATCCGGTACGATCTTTTCATCCCGCCGTCGCTGGGCATGAGCTTTGACGAGACATTCGACAAGCTCCGCAGCGACGGGCTGGCCGGTACCAATATAACGCTGCCCTATAAGGAGCAGGCCATTGCGAGGGTGCAGATCGACGATCCTGCCATTTCGAGGATTGGCGCGATCAACACGGTGCGTTTCGGCCCGAACGATCCGCAAGGGTTCAATACCGACTACAGCGGTTTCATTTCGGCCTATCGAAACGCGTTCGGAGATATGCCGCCGGGCCGCGTCGTGATGATTGGCGCGGGCGGGGTCGGCAAGGCCGTCGCATTCGGTCTTGCCGCGCTTCAGGCGTCTGAGATCTGCATCGTCGACACCGATGCGCACAAGGCCGCCAGCCTTGTGCGGTCACTCGAGCTGCCAGCGAGCGGCAGGATGCGGGTCCGGGTTGGCGGGCTGGACGATCTGGGCACTGCCGACGGAGTCATCAATTGCACGCCGCTGGGAATGGTGGGCTATCCCGGCTCTCCGGTTCCCGATGGCGCTTTCCCGAACAATGGCTGGGCATTCGATGCCGTCTATACACCGATGGACACGCCGTTCCGGGCGCAGGCCCTTGCCGCGGGTGCGCAGTTTCTATCGGGCTATGAGTTGTTCTTCTACCAGGGGGTTCACGCGTTCAAGATCTTCACCGGGGCCGAGGTCGAGGATCTGGCCGCGTTACGCGCGATGCTGCAGGCCGAAGCCGAAGGAGCGTTGAAATGAAGACTTCGATTGCGACCGTTTCGATCTCGGGCACGCTTGGCGAGAAGCTGGAAGCGATTGCCAAGGCGGGCTTCGACGGTATCGAGATATTCGAACAGGATTTCATTGCCGATGCGGGGAGTCCGCGCGATGTCGGCAATATGATCCGTGACCACGGGCTGGACATCATGCTGTTCCAGCCGTTTCGCGATTTCGAGGGCCTGCCGGACCCGCAGCGCGCCAAGGCCTTTGACAGGGCAGAGCGAAAATTCGACCTGATGCAGGAACTGGGCACCGATCTGGTTCTCGTCTGTTCGACGGTTTCACCCGATGCGATGGGCGGGATCGACCGGGCCGCGGAAGATTTCCGAGAGCTTGGCGACCGGGCCGCAAAGCGTGGTCTCAGGGTCGGATACGAGGCGCTTGCATGGGGTCGGCATGTCAATGACCACCGCGATGCATGGGAAATCGTACGCCGTGCGGATCATCCCAATGTCGGCCTGATCCTTGACAGTTTTCACACCTTGGGCCGCAAGATCGATCCCGACACGATCCGCCGGATTCCCGGCGACAAGGTTTTTTTCGTGCAGCTCGCAGATGCACCGATGATCGAGATGGACCTGCTGTACTGGTCCCGCCATTTTCGCAACATGCCCGGAGAGGGTGACCTGGCCGTGACCGACTTCATGCGCGCGGTCATGGCAACCGGCTATGACGGGCCGCTGAGCCTTGAGATCTTCAACGATCAGTTTCGCGGCGGTAGCGCGAAGACGATTGCCAAGGACGGCTATCGTTCGCTTGTCGCGCTGATGGATGCCGTGCGCCGCGCGGAACCTGGGTTGGCCGTCGATCTTGCGGACATGCCGCCACCGATTGCCGCAAGGGGTGTCGCTTTCGTGGAGTTCGCCAGTCAGGGCGCCAGTGCCCGAGAGCTTGAGCAGTTGCTCGGCTCTCTTGGTTTCAGCAGAACGGCGCAGCATATCGCCAAGAGCGTAACACTTTGGCAGCAGGGCGAAACGCGGATCGTGGTCAACGGAGAAACCACTGGTTTTGCCAATTCCGCATATGTCGGCCATGGAACCACGGTCTGCGACATCGGCCTTGCCGTTGATGATGCGGCGGCCACTGTGGATCGGGCGACGAAACTCGGGGCTGCGACCTTTTCGCAACCCATCGGCCCGGGGGAGCGGTTGATCCCCGCCATCAAGGGGCTTGGCGGCGGCATCATCCATTTCATTGAGAAGGGGGATGGCGGGCCGGATGTCTGGACCACGGAATTCACGCCGATTGGCGATGCGGGCGAGGGGGCCGGGCTGACAGGCATCGACCATCTTGCCCAGACGACGAGCTATGATGAAATGCTTAGTTGGGCGCTGTTTTACAGTTCTCTGTTCAACATGAACAAGGCACCGATGCTTGATGTCATCGACCCGGACGGGCTGGTCCGCAGTCAGGCTTTGTCGGCGGCCGACGGGGCCTTGCGGATTACGCTGAACGGTGCGGAAACGCATCGCACGCTCGCGGGCAAATTCCTTGCCGGCGGTTTCGGATCCTCGTTACAGCATATCGCGTTTTCGACGGCGGATATTTTCGCAACCGCCCGAAGGTTGCGGGCGCTCGGTTTTGAGCCACTTCCCATGCCCGGAAACTACTACGACGATCTGGCGGCGCGTTTCGATCTGCCTGCCGATCAGGTCGCAAGGTTGAAGGCCGGTCAGATACTTTATGATCGCGATGCGACCGGCGAGTTCTTTCAGCTCTACTCCAGACCCTATGGCAAGGGCATGTTCTTCGAGATCGTCGAGCGGCGCGCCGGTTATCAGGGGTTTGGGGCAGCGAATGCGCCGTTTCGCATCGCGGC
>JAHEAO010000063.1 GCA_024642725.1 Paracoccaceae bacterium
TTTCCGCCCCACACGGCAGATTCTGACTGGACTTCCGGGCGCGGCAGAGCGGTACTGACATTACAGTAATTCGCCCGGGAAGTCCGGGCTCCACTCAGTACGGGGCAAGGGATTGGCCCTTGCCCGCAGAGTGGAGAACACCATGACCACAACACCGAGTTCAAAAAGCACCTCCCGGGTAGCAAATCGGGTCAGCGCCAAACCAACACGCCATTCACAACTTCGCAAGCTGCTGACCCGTAAATCCGGTGCATCGATCGCGCAAATCCGGGAGGCCTTCGGCTGGCAGCCCCATACGGTCCGGGCGGCGATCGCCGGACAGCGCAAGGCCGGTTGCGAGATTACCCGCACCGAAACCGACAAAGGCTCGGTGTATCGGATTGCCCAGGAGAGTGACAGCCAATGAGCAAGGACCGACCCGATAAGTTGTCAATCCTGGTGGCGGAGATCGAAGCGCTTGATCGCGCCGGATGCCTTGACCGCTGGTGGCAGGTTTTTGGTCGCCCGCCGCCAAAGTACCTGTCGCCGCTGTTCATGAAACGTGTGCTGACATGGGAGAGCCAGAACATGGCGCTGGGCGGTGTCTCGGCCAGAACCACCCGACGCCTGCAACAGATTGCCTCCGGAAAGACTCTGCCGGCCACAGCAAAGCCGGGCTCGCATCTGGTCCGGGAGTGGAATGGGCGCACCTATCAGGTCGCGGTGGAGGATGGCGGTTACGTCATGGATGGCAAATCCTGGCGGTCGTTGTCGGCCATCGCCAAACACATCACCGGCGCCCACTGGTCCGGTCCGCGCTTCTTCGGGGTACAGTGATGCGCCGGATCCGCTGCGCCATCTATACCCGCAAAAGCTCCGAAGACGGGCTGGAACAGGACTTCAACTCACTCGATGCACAGCGCGAGGCCTGTGAAGCCTATATCGCCAGCCAGAAGCACGAAGGCTGGGAGTTGCTTGCCGACCGCTATGATGATGGCGGAATCTCCGGTGGCCATCTCGAAAGGCCATCCCTGCAGCGGCTGATGCAGGCGGTGGACGAGAAACGGGTCGACCAGATCGTTGTCTACAAGATTGACCGGCTGACACGCTCGCTGGCCGACTTCGCCAAACTGGTCGAGCGGCTGGATCGGGCTGAGGCGTCGTTCGTGTCGGTGACCCAGTCCTTCAACACCGCCACCAGCATGGGCCGGCTGACGCTGAATGTGCTCTTGAGCTTTGCGCAGTTTGAGCGTGAGGTGACGGCGGAACGCATCCGCGACAAGATCGCGGCGTCCAAGCGCAAGGGTCTCTGGATGGGGGGCAATGTCCCGCTCGGATACCAGGCGGACGGCAGGACGCTGAAGATCGATGATGAAGAGGCGGTGACGATCAGGACCCTCTATGATCTCTATCTGCAACACGGGGTGATCCGTGCCGTACAGGAGCGCGCCGAGGATCTTGGGCTCAGATCGCGTCGGCGTGTTCGCGGGGCAGGGCGTGTCTCAGGGGGAAGGCCATTTGATCGCGGACACATCCATCACATCCTGAGCAACCCGATCTATGCCGGGCGCATCCGGCATAAGGGCCAGGTTTTTGAAGGCCAGCATCCCGGGATCATTGATCTTCTCATCTGGGATCAGGTTCAGCAGATGCTGATAAACGGAGCGCAAAAGACCCGGGGCACAAAGCGCAATGCCACGCGATCGCTGCTGGCCGGCAAGCTCTTTGATGAAACCGGCGACCGTCTGACACCCAGTCACAGCCGGAAGAATGGCAAGCGCCTGCGCTATTACATCTCTCACCGACTGGTGAAAGACCGGAGCCGGAAGCATCCGGATGCCTTTCGGCTGCCAGCGGAGCAGCTGGAGGCGCTGATCGCTAATCTGGTCAGAAAGCAAATGCAGCGGCACGATGTTGCAACGCGGCTTATCCGGGATCTCTCAGCGTCAGAAGTTGCCAGCAGGTCTGCCAGACTCCAAGCCATCCAGAAGACAAGTCAATGTCTGGACCTGGTCGAACGCGCTGACCTGAAACCGGGACAGCTCACCGTTCGTCTGAACGAGGGCGAACTCGCTCAGTTGTTGGAATGTGATGCGGTCCGGATCGACGCAGAAGAGCTGATCCTCACATCGCCGTTCCGGATGCGCCGGCGTGGTGTTGAACTGAAACTGCATCTGGGCGATGCCCCGCCGGAGGTCGACCGGACGCTTGTGCAGAATATCGTCAAAGCGCAAAGATGGATGGCGCAGATTATCGCAGGAAAGACATTCACCGAGATCGCACAGGCCGAGGGTACATCGAAGCGCCGTGTTCAGGATGTCGTCGATCTCGCGATGCTCGCGCCAGACATCCTGGATGTCATTGCAGGCGGGGAACAGCCTGAGGGTCTGACCTCCGACACTCTCATCAAGTCCGGTGTGTCTGCTGTCTGGTCAGAACAGCGCAACCAGTTCGAGAAGCTGTAAGCCAAACTTCCCCCTATCCCCCAAACTCGTACCGTCGGAATGGCAAAGTGAGACTGCGGCCCGAAATCGGCCCTTTTTACTCTCACTTTTGCGTCTCTGTCCGAAACCCCATACGGCAAGCGCCGGAATACACGACACAATACCGCGACAATCTCTCGCCAGCTGAAAATCAGGAAGTGGTTGGCTGGGGTGGTAGGATTCGAACCTACGATACACGGTACCAAAAACCGATGCCTTACCGCTTGGCTACACCCCAACGTGAGCGGGTAATTACGCGGTCGGCGGATTGGGTTCAAGACCTCTTTTGGCCTAAAATGACTGCAATCCGCCGGCCGCTCCTTATGTCCTGCCGGGCGAAGTTGAACCGACGCGCCGGGGGTGGCGGACCCGTCGACGCAAGGGCTGCCGCTGTTGCCCGGACGTCCTAAAGCTTTTGGTCGTAGTCTCCGACAGAAGCTTCGGTGCGGATGAAGCCATCGATATCTGCGAATATCGCACGCAACTCCGCGTCACTTTCAGGGCTTTCACAGACTACCACGAGATTGGGTGTGTTGGAGGAGGCGCGAACAAGACCCCAACCCCCGTTGTCTAATATCACCCGGGCGCCGTTCACGGTGACGATCGTGTCGATGGCGCGACCGGCGATCTTGCCGCCATTGGCGTGATGGTCTTCGAGCCGTTTGACGATCCGTTCCAGCACCGCGTATTTCTCGAGGTCCGGGCAGAAGGGCGACATCGTCGGGCTTGAAAAGGTCGGGGGCAGGGCACGACGCAGGTCGGACATGCTCTGGTTGGGGTTGCGATCCATCAGTTTGCACAGCTCAACCGCGACGCGCATCCCGCAGTCGTAGCCGCGGCCGATGGGCTCGGCAAGAAAGTAGTGGCCCGATTTTTCAAACCCGGCGAGCGCCCCCAATTCACGTACCCGGCGTTTCATGTAGGAATGTCCGGTTTTCCAGTAGTCGGCCTTGGCCCCATATTTCTTTAGTTCTGGGTCAGAGGCGAAGAGACCGGTGGATTTGACATCGGCGACGAAGGTCGAACCCGGGTAAATCTTAGCCAGATCGCGCGCCATGATGACACCGACCTTGTCGGCGAAGATTTCTTCGCCCTCGTCGTCCACGACGCCGCAGCGGTCCCCGTCGCCGTCGAAACCGAGTGCCAGATCCGCGCCTGACGCGCGGACGGCGTCAGCCATGTCGTGCAGCATCTCCATCGCTTCGGGGTTAGGGTTGTAATGCGGAAAGGTATAATCGAGCCGGTTGTGAAGCGGCACGACCTCGGCGCCGATCCGCTCCAGCAGCTTCGGCGCAAAGGCCGAGGCGGTGCCGTTTCCGGTCGCGCAAACGATCTTCAGTGGGCGGGTCAGGCGGAAGTCGCCCGCGAGATCGTCAAGATAAGCCTCCATGACGCCATGCACGCGTTCACAGCCGCCACCATCGCGCGCGACGCCTTGCCCGGCCAGAACCAGCGCCTTTAGTTCCGACATCTCGTCGGGGCCATGTGTCAGGGGACGGTCAAAGCCCATTTTCACGCCGGTCCAGCCGTTGGGATTGTGCGAAGCCGTCACCATTGCCACGGCAGGCAGATCAAGGTGGAACTGGCTGAAGTAGGCCATCGGCGACAGCGCCGGGCCAATATCCTTGACGCGGATGCCGGCCTGTATCAGCCCGAGAATGAGCGCGTTCTTGATCGACAGCGAATAGTCGCGATAGTCGTTGCCGACCGCGATTTCCGGTTTGATGCCACGCAGATGCATCTGGGTGCCGATGCCAAGGCCAAGTGCGGTAATTCCGGGAAGATTGATCTCGTCAGGATATTTCCAGCGTGCATCATATTCGCGGAACCCGGTCGGCGCGATCATCGGTTCACTCAGGAATTCCCAGCAGTTCTGTCGAACGGTCTGCAACGGTTTGGTCACGAATAGCTACCTTCTAAAACTTTCACATCAAATCCGGATCGGGTCGGATTTCGCCAGCCTGTCAAATGCCATCAGACTTTGCAGAAATTGTGGCATGTCGGGCAGCGGGATCATGTTTGGCCCGTCAGATGGCGCATTGTCGGGATCTTCGTGGGTTTCGACAAAGACCGCGGCAATGCCGATGGATACGGCGGTCCGCGCCATGACGGGGGCGAATTCCCTCTGGCCGCCTGATGTTCCGCCCAATCCGCCCGGCTGCTGCACCGAATGTGTGGCATCCATGACAACCGGATAGCCGGTCCGCATCATCTGGGGCAGGCTGCGCATGTCCGCAACCAGCGTGTTATAGCCAAAGCTGGTTCCGCGTTCGGTCAAGAGAATGCGCGTGTTGCCAGTGGATTCGATTTTTGAAACGACGTTTGGCATATCCCAGGGGGCAAGAAACTGTCCTTTCTTGATATTGACCGCCGCGCCTGTGTTTCCAGCTGCAAGCAGAAGGTCGGTCTGGCGGCAGAGAAAGGCGGGGATTTGCAGGATATCCACCGCCTCGGCCGCGGGGGCGCATTGTTCGGCCGTATGGATGTCGGTCAGGACCGGCACGCCAAGCTTTCGGCGGACCTCTGACAAGGCCTGAAGCCCGGCGTCGATCCCCATTCCGCGCCGCCCGGACAGCGAGGTCCGGTTGGCCTTATCGTAGGACGCCTTGAAGACGTATTGCGCACCGGCCTGTTCGCAGGCCGCTTTCAACACCGTTGCGATCATCAGCGCGTGATCCAGGTCTTCCAGCTGGCACGGGCCGGCGATCACCGTCAGCGGCCGGTCGTTTCCAACCACCAGATTTCCAATTTCAACTGTCTTCATGCTAAGCCGTTACCTGCTCTCTTAGGATGGACGCTGTCAGCGACACCATCAGGTAGATACCGCAGAAGATGAGGAATGCGACGATGGTATTCTCGAATGCGCGCGGATAGGTCGCTTCGTCGGGCGCGACCGGGCTGACCCCGAGCGAGAGATAGCGAACCTGCCGGTTTGCCTCGATCCGTGCCGTTTCCAGCTGTTGAAGCGCCTGTTGCATCATGGCCTGACGCGTCTGCAAATCCAGTTCGGCCATCCGCAACTCACCGCTGATCCGCGCAAGCGACGTCGAGTCGGAACCGCTTTCAGTCAGTTTCGCCCGCAGCTCCGTGACCACGGTTTCAAGCCGGCTGATGTCGCCCTGAACGCCGTCGACGCGCGCCTGGTTTGGCGTCTGGTTGTCCAGAAGCTGCTGAAGCTGCAATTTCTTTTCCTGAAGCTGGGTTTCGAACCGTGCGATCTGCCCCATCTGAGCGGAGGTTTCCGAAGCAGCATCGATGACGCCAAGCTTTTCCTGCAATTCCAGAACCCGGCCCTGCGCGCCGATCATCTTGTTCTCAGCGTCCACATAGCTTTCGCGGGCGCCCTGCATCTGGTCTTCGCGCAGGCGTTGCGTCAGGTTGTCGACCTGTTCCTCGGCATAGTCGATCAGGGCCAGCGAGTATTTTTCGCTGACTTCGGGATCGGCGGCTGCGACTTCCATCTTCACGATACCCTCGGTAGGATCGTAGCCGATCTTTACCAGACGCTGGTAAAGCTTGTAGGCCTCTTCGTTGGTGCTATCGGCCTCAAGGCGCAACAGCGGATCGATGAAGTCCTGGCTGAAATGGCTCTTGAAGCCGATGTCGTCATCGAGCCGCAGCATCGCGTCCCGTGACTGCAGGTAACTTTGTACCGTGATTGAATCCTGCGAAGTGGCAAACCCGGTGCCCGAGAAGAGCCCGCCCAAAGCCGCGCTGCCGCCGGCACCGCTGCTTGCCTGCTGGATCAGGAATTCCGATTTGGTCGCATAGAGCGGGGTTGCGATGCGATAGAAATAGAAGCCGACCAGAAAGGCCGGCAGCAAGACAAAAAAGGCCAGCCGCGTTGCCAGAAGCAGCATCTTGCGACGCCGCCGGCGCGCGATGTCCTGCTGGATCAGGTAGACCTCGCGGGCCCGGACATCAGTTGTCAGCACTTCCTTGGACGGCAGCTTTGGCTTTTCAACCGTTTGGGGCAGCTTGTTGCCGCTTGGCTTCTTCTCTCCATCCGGCACGACGAGTTCCAACATGGCCGCACGCTGGAACGGGTCGATCCCCTTCATGCGCAGTTGCCGGACCGCGTCGAAATCCGAGGTCGGCGCCAGCCCGTGCTTTTGAGCGACACGACGCGCCATGCGCAGCTGGCGCCCTGTCAGGCCCTCTTTCTTGATCGATTCAATATCCGTTGGCCCCAGATTGACGGCGTCTTCGTCAACGCGCTGGCTGGCAGACGTCGGGTAGGGGGCGTCGCCGAAGCCGTCTTCGGTCTCGAGCAGATGTGCGTCACCCAGGTCCTGTGCCTTCGCATCCGGATTGGTGGTGCTGTCCGCGGCGTCAGATGCCTGCGCCGCCGCCTCGGATGCCTCACCGCTGCGGCGGATGCGGAATTTCTTGGCTTTAGGTTTGGTAGTCATAGGTCGCCTTTGCCTCTTCCAGCGTGTCGAACATCAGGAACTGGCCGTCGCGGATGACGGCTGCCGACTTGCAGAACTTTTCAAGTGTGGAGGCCTGATGTGACACGATCACGACCGTGGCACTTTCAAGCCTTTCGCGAAGGATCGATCCGGCTTTCCGATTGAACTCTGCATCGGTAGTGCCGGGCATCCCTTCGTCGATAAGATATATGTCGAATTCCAGTGCCAGCAGCAGCGAGAAGCTGAATCTGGCACGCATGCCCGCGCTGAAGGTTCCGACGGGCATGTCGTAATATTCGTCAATCCCGGTCAGCCAGCGCGTGAACGCCTCCATGTAATCGGGGTCAATTCCGTAGAGGCGGGCGATGAAGCGCGCGTTTTCACGCGCGGTGTGCTTGCTGACGACGCCACCCATGAAGCCCAGCGGAAAGGACACGCGGCAGGTTTTGCGGATGGAACCTTCGTCAGGCTTTTCAAGTCCGGCCATCATGTTGATGACGGTCGTCTTTCCGGTTCCATTCGGCGCCAGAATGCCGAGCGAGTTACCCAGCTCAACGCGAAAGGAGGCGCGGTCAAGGATCACCTTGCGCTGCTTGCCCGTCCAGAAGGACTTGCTTACGTTATTGAATTCCAGCATGCGCGCGCCCCGGCACTGCCTGATTGCCTGTCAATCCTTAGCGGACTTTGGTTAACGATGAGCTTTGCCGCCCATTTGCGGTCATTATGTCGGAACACCGTGACAGAATCCAACGCTAATCGCGAGCAGATAAGCAATGTGCGGTGGCGGTACCGGCGAAATCCTGCTTTTGCCCCGGGCAAGGCCCGGATGTGTGACCGATCTGGGAGGCGCCATAGTGTGTGCTGCCGAAAACAGGCCGCTGATCCGGCCCCTGCCTGCCCAAAGGATCGCCGCAGGATTGCCCCCGAAATCGCAGCTACGATGTCAAAATGAAATAATTTTTCTGAGTTAGCGCTAACCGCTTGTGCGAACAGAACTGGCTTCGTATGAATTGATTCAACGCATCGTTGATAGGCTTGGAATCCCGGAAAAGGGACCGCCCGTCGCGAAGACAAAATGGGGGCGTGTTTTTGCGGACGATCGGCGCAGCGATCATTTTGATGGCATTGTGGTTGCTGCTTTCCGGCATCTACAAGCCGATGATAATCGGTTTCGGCGTGGCGTCGGTTCTGGTTGTCCTTCTTGTTGTGCGTCGCATGGACGCTGCCGATGACGATCGGGTTGAGCTGCGTCTCAAGCCTTTTGAAACTGCAAAGTACGTTGTCTGGTTGATGGTTGAGATCGCCAAGGCAAACTGGGCGGTTACCAAGATCATCTTGTCCCCGAACATGCCGATCCGTCAGCATTTATTTGCAATTCCCTTCAGCCAGCGTACTGACCTTGGTCAGGTTATCTTCGCCAATTCGATAACGCTCACGCCGGGAACGATCACGATCGAAACCGAGTCGGATGATTTTCTCGTCCATGCGGTTTCCTATTCCGACAGCGATTTGGAGGCCCTTGCAGACATGGACCGTCGCGTAACGGCCACAGAGTCCGAGGGCGGCTGAATGTTCGCAATCGCAACGATAGCGATCCTGGTCGCGATGGTTCTGGTGCTGGCCAGGCTCTACCTGGGTCCAACGGTCTATGACCGCGTGATCGCCGTGAACTCATTTGGCACCCATACCGTGCTTCTCATCGGTGCCTTGGGTTTTCTGAACGGCAGGCCCGACTTCTTGGATATCGCCCTGCTTTACGCTCTGATCAATTTCGTCGGCACGATCGCCATCCTGAAGTTCTTCCGGTACCGCAAGATCGGTGACATTCCGCATTCCAGCCGAAAAGAAGAGGCCGGATCATGAGCTTGTGGGACGGCGCGATTAACGCCTTGAGCTGGGCCTTCATCCTGTCGGGTTCGGTGTTTGCCATCATCGGGGCCGTCGGCACGCTGCGCTTTCCCGACTTCTGGTCCCGGCTGCATGCGGCATCGATCACCGATTCAGCAGGTGTGATCCTGCTGCTGGCCGGAATGTGCCTGCATTCCGGCTTTACGCTGGTCACGGTCAAACTGATCATTATCGGTGTCTTCCTGTTCATCACCGGCCCCACCTCGACGCACGCAGTTGCCAATGCTGCGCTGGTGTCCGGGCTACGCCCGAAAGAGGCGCCGGGCCTTGTCGGCGCGGAGCCAGAATCGCTGGCGGAGTCATCCGGCGATCCAAAGGAGGGTGCCCAATAGAATCCTTCGTCAACATAGCGCTTTTCACCTTGCTGGTGATAACCGCACTCGCTGTTGTGCGGGTCACGAGCCTGTTCGCGACCGCGATGTTCTCGGGCGTTTTCAGTCTTTTGTCTGCGGTTCTCTTCGTTGGGCTCGATGCCGTCGATGTGGCGTTTACCGAAGCTGCGGTGGGCGCGGGAATCTCGACCGTTCTGGTGCTCGGGACGCTGGCACTGACATCGCGTCACGAAAAACCGTCCAAGGCCTCGCCGGTGGTGCCGCTATTCGTGGTCCTGGTGACCGGCGCCGCGCTGGTCTACGGCACGATGGACATGCCGAATATCGGTTCGGATACCTCACCGGCCCAGACCCATGTGTCGCCCGACTATCTGGAACGCAGCGTTCACGAGATCGGCGTGCCGAACGTCGTGACTGCGATTTTGGCAAGCTATCGGGGCTATGACACTTTGGGCGAAACCGCGGTTGTCTTCACTGCCGGTATCGGCGTCCTGCTTTTGATCAGCGGTCTGCGGCGGCGGCGCGAAGATGACAATGAGAGCGAAGAAGAAGGGGGGACATCGTAATGCGTCACCACCTTATTCTTCGGGTCATTACGAAGCTTCTGGTCGGAACCATCGTTCTGTTCGCTTTCTACGTTCAGTTTCACGGTGACTTTTCGCCGGGCGGCGGTTTTCAGGCCGGCGTGATCATGGCGGTCGCCTTCATCATCTACGGCATCGTCTTCGGGCTTGAGAAGGTGCAGCAGGTCTTTCCGCCCTGGCTGGTTCACAAGATGCTTGCGCTCGGTGTCCTGATTTACGCGGCGACCGGAATTGTCAGCCTTTTCGGCGGCATGCACTATCTCGACTATGGCGTTTTCTCTCCGCATCACCCGGAGCATGGCCAGCACTGGGGCATCCTGATCGTCGAATTCGGTGTCGGGGTAACCGTCACGGGCGTCATGGTCGCGGTCTATTATGCCTTTGCCAGCCGGCCCCCTCGGATGAGCGACGAGGAATGGTGATGGACAGTTCAACGACCTGGGAATTCTTTGTCGGCCATGTCAGCTATTGGCTTTTCATCGTGCTGATGATGACCGGGCTGTACATCGTTGTGGCCAAAGGCAATTTTGTGAAGAAGATTGTTGGTCTGAATATTTTCCAGACCTCGGTCTTCATGCTCTATATCTCGATCGGCAAGGTCGACGGTGGCACCGCTCCGATCTATCCTGTCGATCTGAACATCGATCCCGATGTCGTCTATTCCAATCCGCTGCCGCATGTCCTGATCCTGACGGCCATCGTCGTCGGCATCGCCACGACAGCCCTTGGTCTGGCACTGATCGTTCGCATTCGCGAAGAATTCGGCAGTATCGAAGAAGATGACATCGTCGAGATCGAGCAGGGCATCGCCCGGGACGAAAACGAACGCTACCGCAACGCAACGGGCAATCGGGCATAATGGCGAGCGAAACAACCCACCATGTCGCAATGACACTGGCCGACCATCTGCCTGTCCTGCAGGTACTGGTCCCCTTCGTTGCAGCGCCGCTTGTTGTCTTGCTTGGCAGCCGGAAATTGGCTTGGCCGCTGGCATTTGCGGCGAGCGCAGTGGCCTTTGTGATCTCGGTGCTCTTGTTGATGCGGGTGATCGACGGCAGCGTGATTTCCTATCACATTGGCGGCTGGGCCCCGCCATTAGGCATCGAATATCGCATCGATGCCGCGAACGCCTTTGTCCTGATGCTTGTCACCGGGATAAGCACCATTGTCCTGCCCTATGCTCGCGAGAGTATCGCACAGGAAGTGCCGCAGCGTCACCACACCCTGTTCTATGCCTGCTACCTGCTTTGCGTGACCGGGTTGCTTGGCGTGGCTGCCACGGGAGACGCGTTCAACGTCTTCGTCTTTCTCGAGATTTCATCGCTTTCGACCTACGTTCTGATCGCGCAAGGGTCCTATCGCGACCGCCGTGCGCTGACCGCTGCCTATGACTACCTGATCATGGGAACCATTGGCGCGACGTTCTTCGTGATCGGCCTTGGTCTACTTTATATGGCGACCGGCACGCTTAACATGGCCGATATCGCGGCGCGTATCGCCGATCAGGGCAGCAACCGCACCATTCACGCTGCCTTCGCCTTTATCGTTGTCGGCATGGGCCTGAAGGTTGCGGTCTATCCTGTCCATGCCTGGTTGCCGAATGCCTATACCTATGCGCCCTCGGCGGTGACCGCGTTCCTTGCGGCGACGGCCACGAAGGTCGCGGTTTACGTGATGCTGCGCTTCATGTTCTCGATCTTCAAGCCAAGCTTCGATTTTGAAGTCGAAACGCTGGAATTGATCATCCTGCCGTTTGCCATCATCGCAATGTTTGCCGCCTCGTTCATCGCGGTATTCCAGACCGACCTGAAACGCATGCTGGCCTATTCCAGCGTCGCTCAGATCGGCTACATCCTTCTTGGGATCGCATTCCTGTCTGAAACCGGACTGACAGCAGCGATCGTCCATCTGTTCAACCACGGCATCACCAAGGCGGTGCTGTTCATGGGGGTCGGGGCACTCGTCTACCGTTCGGGCGGCAGTTTTTACGACCGTGTCTGCGGACTTGGCAGGTCGATGCCGTGGACGAGCGCCGCCATGGTCATCGGCGGGCTCAGTCTGATCGGCGTTCCCGGAACGGCAGGATTTGTCAGCAAATGGGTGCTGGTTCAGGCCGCGCTGGAAAAAGGCTGGTGGCCGGTCGCCATCCTGATTGTTTTGTCGTCGCTATTGGCTGTGATCTATGTCTGGAGGATGGTCGAGGCGCTCTACCTTGCGCCTGCGCCGGAAGGCCGCCAGGCGACAGAGATCAACGCCTGGATGCTTGGCCCGATCTGGATCATGGCCCTTGCCTGTATCTACTTCGGTTTGGCGACCGACGTAACGCTGACATCAGCACAATCTGCCGCACAGGGGCTGCTTGGCGGCTTCACCGAACTGCACTGAGTGGGATCGAATTTGGACACGAATACCGCCATACTGCTGACGATGCTGCTGCCGCTGGGCGCGATGGTGACGAATCTCGTGTTCCGGGACAGTCCGAACCTGCGCGACGGGCTGACGCTTGCCGCTTCAGTCGCAACCTTTCTGACGGTTCTCGGCATCCTGTCCACGGTCGGCAATGGCACAACTGAGCCGATGGTCCTCTTCGAGGTGCTGCCCGGTCTTGATCTGGCCTTCAATGTAGAGCCGCTCGGCCTGCTCTTTGCCATCGTCGCCTCTGGCCTGTGGATGGTCACGCATATCTATGGCATCGGCTATATGCGCGGGAACAACGAAAGCCATCACGCCCGCTTCTTCGCCTGCTTTTCATTGGCCATTTCGGCGGTCATGGGCATTGCCTTCGCCGCTAACATGTTCACGCTGTTCCTGTTCTACGAAGTGCTGACTCTTTCGACCTATCCGCTGGTCGCGCACAAGGGCACGCCAGAGGCGATCCGCGGTGCGCGCACCTACCTAGGCGTCCTTCTAGGCACTTCTATCGGATTGCAGCTTGTCGCGATCATCTGGACCTATGTCATCACCGGAACGCTCGATTTCGAAAAGGGCGGTATTCTTGCCGGCCATATCTCTGGCCCGATGGTTGCCGTCCTGCTTGCGCTCTATGCCTTTGGCATCGGCAAGGCAGCTCTCATGCCGTTCCATCGGTGGCTTCCTGCCGCCATGGTCGCACCGACACCGGTCAGCGCGCTTCTGCACGCCGTTGCCGTGGTGAAGGCTGGGGTCTTCACCATGCTGAAGGTTGGCATATACATCTTCGGGATTGATTTTCTGGCGGAAACCGGCGCTTCGGAATGGCTGATGTGGTTGGCGGCATTCACGATCATCGCGTCGTCCGTCGTGGCCCTTACGAAAGACAATCTGAAGGCTCGGCTGGCCTATTCGACGGTCAGTCAGTTGTCCTACATCACGCTTGGGATGGCGCTAGCGACATCGATGGGGGCGCTTGGCGGGGGCATGCACATCGCAATGCACGCGATGGGAAAGATTACACTATTCATGTGCGCCGGGTCGATCTACGTGGCGACCCACAAGACCAACATCAGCCAGATGAACGGCCTGGGCCGGGTCATGCCCATCACCTATTTCTCGTTTCTTGTCGGAGCGCTTTCGATCATCGGCCTGCCGCCGCTTGGCGGATCGTGGAGCAAGTGGCTTCTTGCGGTCGGGGCTGCGGATCGGGACCAGTGGATCATGATTGCTGTTCTGATGGTCAGTTCGCTTTTGAATGTGGCCTATCTTCTGTCCATCGTGGGCAGGGGGTTTTTTCTGCCCGACAGCGATGGCACTGCGGCCCCCAAGGTTGCCGAGGCGCCACTGCTTTGCTGGCTGCCCCCGGCACTGACTGCGTTTGGCTGTCTTGTCCTGTTTTTCATCGCCGGCGACATATTGAATTTTCTGTCGCCCATTGTTGCGCCGAACTAGGGGGACAGGTATGGGCGAGCACAAAAGGAAGAAACCGGAACATCTGCCCGCTTTGGGCCGGCTCCTGCTCTGGGTCGACAGGCCGGGAAGCGCAAACAAGATTTTCTGGGCTCTGGCCGTCGTTTGCGCGCTTCTGTTCGTGCTTGATTTCACCTACGACAAGCATGGCCATTTCCATATCGAGGAACTGCCCGGCTTTTATGGTGTCTATGGTTTCGTGATGTTCACAGCCCTGATCCTCGCGGCCAAGACCCTGAGGATCTTTATCAAACGGCCAGAGGATTATTACGGCGATCGCGCCGTCGATTCCGAGGAATATCCCGCCGATCAGCTGGACAAGGAACGCTACCATGCTGACTGATCCATGGCCGACGGCATTTCTGTTCTTTGCCGCCGCCGCGGTCCTGCCGCTGCTGCCCAAAGGCCTTCTGCGCGCGCTCTTGCTGCTGGTGGTGCCGCTCGCCGCCGCTTGGCAGATCTGGACGCTCGATCTGGGCACCTTTGCGCAAGTCGAATTTATTGGCTTCCAACTGGACTTGATGCGGGTGGACAAGCTCAGCCGCGTGTTCGGGCTGATCTTCTGCCTCGCCGCTTTCCTGGGCAACCTCTATGCCTGGCATGTTCGCGACCCTGTCCAGCAGGTTGCAGCGCTTTTATACGCCGGTTCCGCAATCGGCGCGGTCTTTGCGGGCGACCTGATTACGCTTTTCTTCTACTGGGAAGGCACCGCTATAGCGTCCGTTTTCCTGATCTGGGCTAGGGGCACGAAAGCCGCCTATCACACAGGTATGCGCTATCTGATCATCCAGATCGGGTCGGGCGTGATCCTGCTGGCGGGCGTCGTTCTGCTTTACCGCGAAACCGGGTCAATCGCCTTCGAGCGCATGACTCTCGGGTCAGTCGCAACGTGGCTCATCTTCATTTCCTTCGGCATCAAATGCGCATTTCCACTGCTGCACAACTGGCTGCAGGACAGCTATCCGGCGGCGACCGTTACAGGCACAGTGATCTTGTCGGCCTTTACCACGAAGCTTGCCGTCTACGCGCTCGCGCGCGGTTTTGCGGGGACCGAGATCCTGATCTACATCGGCACGATCATGACGCTGTTCCCGATCTTCTTCGCGGAAATCGAGAACGACCTGCGCCGGGTTTTGGCCTATAGCCTGAACAACCAGTTGGGTTTCATGGTGGTCGGCATCGGCATCGGCACCGAAATGGCGCTGAATGGCACTGCCTCACATGCTTTCGCGCATATTCTCTACAAGGCCCTTTTGTTCATGAGCGTGGGTGCGGTTCTGTATCGCACCGGCACCTCGAAAGCCTCTGAACTTGGCGGGCTTTACCGCACCATGCCGCTTACAGCGATGTTCTGCCTTGTCGGAGCCGCATCGATCTCGGCTTTTCCGCTGTTCTCGGGTTTCGTCACGAAGTCGCTTATCCTTGATGAGGCCGGCGCAGGGCATCATCCTTATGTCTGGGCTGCACTGGTCTTTGCCTCTGCAGGCGTTCTGTCCCATTCGGGGATCAAGATTCCTTATTTCACCTTCTTCGCCCATGACAGCGGCAAGCGCCCGGCAGAGGCCCCGACGCATATGCTTTGGGCAATGGGCATCACCGCATTCCTCTGCATCGCTATCGGCGTCTATCCGGACCCGCTCTATGCGCTGCTGCCGTACCCGGTCGAGTTTCATCCCTACACGATGGGACATGTCGTGGGGCAGCTTCAGCTTCTTTGCTTCGCGCTTCTGGCCTTCGGTGTCCTGATGCGGACCGGCATACATCCGCCAGAGATCCGCGCCATCAACCTGGACACCGACTGGACCTATCGTCGCTTCATGCCCGCAGTCGTGACGCGGGTGGCAGATGCCGTATCGCAGTTCTGGTCCGCAAAGATGCGCTTCTGGTTGCGCCGGGTCGAAGCCGTCGTCGGACGCCTTTTCCAGGTTTACGGCCCAGAAGGCCGCGTGGCGCAGAGCTCTCCAACCGGGGCGATGGTTCTTTGGATTGCCGTGTTTCTTGGCGTGACGCTGATCGTCAGCTTCCTTTCCTAGCGCCCTTGGGCGCAGTGGCACGAGCGAGGATTGAAGCCTGATCCGACCGGCGGTAGGCAGGCAGGATGACCGAGTCCCTCGACGCCCTGAAATCACGGATTGCAGGCTGCACGCTGTGCGCCGGTCGTTTCGCAGCGACAGCGACCGGACACAATCCCCGTCCGGTCATCTGGTTTGACAGCGGCGCCCGCATCCTGATCGCGGGGCAGGCGCCAGGGCAGCGTGTCTACAATTCCGGCAGACCCTTTTCGGACCCATCAGGTGATCGTTTGCGGGACTGGATGGGGATCGGCCCGGACAGTTTCTATGACCGCAGCAAGGTGAGCATCGTGCCGATGGCGTTCTGCTTTCCGGGCTATGATGCGAAAGGCGCGGATCTGCCGCCGCCGGCGCTGTGTTCTCGGACGTGGCATGGTCGGATCATGCACCATCTGGGCAAAACCCCACTGACCATTCTTGTTGGTGGCCATGCGATCAGATGGCACCTGCAGACCCGGCAGAACGTGACGCAGGCGGTGTCGCGGTGGCGTGATCACGCACCGGACACCTTGGTCCTTCCGCACCCGTCATGGCGCAACACGGGCTGGCTGAAGAAAAACCCTTGGTTCGAGGCTGAGCTGTTGCCAGTGCTGCGCAACCGGGTCAAAGAAGTGCTTGATGACGGATGACACAGCCCTGGACCGCGCACATGGCGCGATGGAAACCGGTGGAGACGCCGAACGCCTGCGCTTTTTCGAAAGGCTCGCGGATGCAGAGCTGTTCCTCTTGCTCGAAGAAGAGGCCATTGGCGATCAGATCAGGCCACAAGTCTATCCTGTCGATGGCCAATCCTTTGTGCTTGCCTTTGACCGGATCGAGCGGCTAGCGGAATTTTCCGGACAGACAAGCCCCTATGCCGCTCTTTCCGGCCGTGCGGTCGTTTCACTGCTCGAAGGGCAGGGGATCGGCATCGGCGTCAATCTGGGCGTCGCGCCCTCCGCCATCCTTTTGCCCGCCGATGGGGTTGGCTGGTTGGCGCAGATGATCGCGGTCCGACCTGAAGAGCGGGCAGACCGGCCTCAGGAACTCAGCGCGCCAACGTCCGTACCGCAAGAGGTTCTTGTCGGCTTGAATACGAAACTCGCGCTGGCGGCGGGCCTTGCTCGCACCGCTTACCTGGCTTCCGTTTCGTATGAGGGCGGCCGCAGCGGTCATCTGTTGGCTTTCGTCGATGCACCGCCCGACGCCGAGGCTGCGCTGGGGCAGGCGGTGTCCGAGGCGCTGGTCTTTTCAGGTGTCGAGGCCGGAGAGATCGATGTCGCCTTTTTCGCTTCTGCGAATCCGATCTGCGAAAAACTGGCCCGCGTCGGTTTGCGGTTTGATCTGCCCGAACCAGAACGGTCCTCGCCCGGCCCCGTGGCACCCGGAATGGACCCCGAGCAGCCGCCGAAGCTCCGCTAGTACCCGGCGGACCGATCGACGAGAAAAAGAAGCGGCTCTCCAGCTTCGCTGCGGCGGAT
>JAHEAO010000124.1 GCA_024642725.1 Paracoccaceae bacterium
TTCTGTTTCTGCCTGTCAGCCTGCTTCGTCATGCGTATTCGCACCATAGGGGCAAATCAGGACAAGTGAAACGCGCCATTCTTGCGAACTTGCCGCTGCAGACCTGAACCTTGGGGCTAGCAGGCGATGATAGCTGCGAGTTGTCTCGGACCCATGCAACAATTGGCGTTCCGTGCCGTTGACCGGAATGGTTGCAGGCGGGAGGAGCGCAGGGAAAAGTTCTGACTGGAATATTGGGCAATTATGACGAGTGAATGGTGGTGGACGCAGTCCTGAGCGAACCGGTCTCAACAGAATTTTCTCTGTCAACAGGGAATTTACAGGGAAAATTCGCAATTTTTGGCTGAATCTGGGTTATTTTGGCGATTCTTGTGCGATTTCCGTGAGCGTTTACAGTGAGTTAGAAGGCACTTCCCTGTTAATTTGATAACAGGGAAAAATTTCGGACCATCAGGGAAAGACTAAGGAGGAACAGGGAAGGGAGGTGGCGAAACAGGGAAGTGCGTAACGGTCCATCACGACCAAGCCCAAAGCGATCCAGCCGCCACCATTGCCCTTCAAAAACGATATGGTGGGCACTGGCTCAATCTTTGCAGATCGATGGGGAAAACATAAGACAAGCCCGAAGCGGCCGATGCTGCGGACCGGACAGATGTCCGCTCCGGCAAATTTGGCGAAATTGGCGTTTGGCATTCTCTGCACTCAGCCATATCTTGCTGATCCTTTGAACCAATCATCAAATCCCGGTTCGGTGCGCACCACGACGGATTTCTTAACAAGATAGGCCTTCAGGGCGTCCCAGCCGTTCTCCTTGCCAAAGCCACTGTCGCGCACGCCGCCCCAAACCGAACGGGGGTCGTTCCGATGATGGTCGTTCAGCCAAAGCACACCACCGCGGATATCGTGTGCCATCCTGTGGGCCCGGCCGATGTCGCGGGACCAGATGGAAACGCCCAAGCCGTACTCTCCGGTATTGGCCAGCGCCGCCGCTTCGTCATCTGTCTTGAACCGGGTGATCGAGATCACGGGGCCGAAGACCTCGTCGCGGAAAAGTGCATGATCTGGCGCAACATCGGCAAATATCGCGGGACGAATGTAGAAGCCGCCAGCAAGATCACCACCCGGCAGGGGCAGATCGCCCGCGACCTGCCGCGCGCCCTGGGCCCGCGCCTCTTCGATAAAGCGGTGGCAGCGGTCAAGAGAGGCCCTGCAGATCACCGGGCCCATCTGGGTGGACAGGTCCATCGGATCGCCCACCAGAATTTCATCGGCCCGTGCGGCCATCTGGTCCACGAATGCATCATAAAGCCGGTCGTGGACAATGAACCGCGACCCAGCCACACAGGTCTGCCCTGAGGCAACAAAGGCCGAGAAAAGGCCACCCGCTACGGCGGCATCCAGCTCGGCATCCTCGCAGACCACTACTGGCGTCTTTCCACCAAGCTCCATCGTACAGCGCACCAACCGCTGTCCGGCTAGGGCGGCCACCTGGCGTCCGGTATTGGTGCCGCCCGTCAGATCGATGAACCGGATGTCGTCATGAGCGCAGAGCGCCGCCCCCGTCGCGGCCCCCCCAGTCACAACATTGATCACCCCAGCTGGAAGCCCCGCCTCGATCGCCAGTGCAGCGATCACGAGGGGCGAAACGGGGCCGAGTTCGGAGGGCTTGATCACGCAGGTATTGCCCGCTGCCAGCGCGGCGGCGAGTTTCTTGACCAGAATCAGCACCGGATGGTTCCAGGGGGTCAGAAGCGCCACCGGTCCAAGAGGCTCATAGGCTGTATAGGTCAGGTAGTTTCCCTTGACCCTGTTCGACTCGGCCTCCAGTCCGGGAGCGATGCCGGCGAAATATTCAATCCACTCCGGGATCCGGGCCATCTGCGCATTCATCTCGCGCAGGGCGCGCCCGGTGACGGTGGTTTCTAGCCGGGCCAGGGCGGGAATGTTCTGGCGGATGACCTCGGCAAAGCGGCGCAGGATTTGGCCGCGATCAAGCGCATCTTGCGCCGCCCAAGTTGGAAAGGCCGCCTTCGCCGCCGACACCGCTGCCGCAACGTCGGAAGCATCGGCATTCGGAACCGTGGTGAACTCTGCGCCGGTCGCGGGGTTCAGGACGCGGATCTTGCCCCTATGCGACGGTTGCTGAAAGGCGCCCGCATAGAACAGGCCTCGGTCGGTTCCAGGCCAGGAAAGCTCTTCGATCACGCTTGCCATGTTCATCACTCCATGTAGTATCTTCGGTCAAGCAAAGCGTAGCCGGGATGCAACGTATACCAAATACTTGCCAAAGCGAATATTTCCTCGGCAATTGATACTTCAGGCAGCAACCCTATTACATTACTGTTGACGGGAAGGCTGGCGAACGCATTAGCTATCCCTAAAATCTCAATGAAGTTTATGATGGCTACCCCCGAAAAGATGAAGGCAGCGCTGCTGACGGCCTACAATGCGCCGATCGAAATTCGCGACGTGCCACGCCCGGAGCCCATCGCCGACGAGGTGCTGGTCAAGATCGAGGCGAGCGGCGTCTGCTTTACCGATGTGCATATCTGGAAAGGGGAACATGCCTCGCCCAATCCCCTGCCGCTGATCATGGGCCATGAGGGCGTGGGAACTGTGGTCAAGGTGGGCAGCTCCGGTGGTCGGCTTAAGGTGGGCGAGCGGGTGGGCATCGGCTATGTCCACTCCGCTTGCGGCCATTGCCGGGAATGCCAGACCGGGGGCGAGAATTACTGTGCTGATTTCTACGCCACAGGCTACAGCACGCCAGGCTGCTTTGCCGAATATGTTGTGCTGAAACAGGACTGGGCCAATGTCATACCCGAGGGCATTGATCCAGCCGAGGCGGCACCCCTGATGTGCGCCGGGGCTGCCGCATATGCCTCGTTCCTGAAGACCGGGGTGAAAGCGGGCGAGACCATCGCGATCTTTGGCATGGGGGGCCTCGGGCAATACTGTGTGCAGATTGCCAAGTTGGCGGGTGCCCGGGTTATTGCCGTTGACATCAGCCCGGAAAAGCTGGCCATGGCCAAGGCTCTTGGTGCCGATGAAGGCGTGATCGCGGATGCCGGGGCGGGGGAGACGATCCAGACACTTGGTGGCGCGCGTGGCTGCGTGAACTTTGCCCCCGTGGGTGCGACCTGGCAGATGATGCTCCATGCCTGCAATCCCCGGGCACGGATCGTGATGACGGGCGTTCCCGCGCAGGAACTGGCCTTTTACGCCCACGAGGTGATCGCGCCCGGCCTCACGGTCGTTGGCAACTCGGCTTCGAACCGACAGGAAATGCGCGAGCTGCTGAACCTAGCCGCAACCGGGCGCATCAAGGGTGTTATCGTCCGCCGTCCGTTTTCCCAGATCAACGAAGCCATCGCTGATCTCATCGCCGGTCGCGTCGAGGGTCGCACGGTCCTTGATATGGAATAGGGCACTGTCAGACGATTGTGAACCAAGCTCCATTGGCCCATTCCCGCCTGCTGTCAGCTCGCGTGGAGATCGGGCCGCTTGACTAGAGCAGCGCAACGGCAGGTCTCATTCATGATTGCATCGACCCGCTGAAGCCGAGCCCGATGCGGACCTTGCAAAAGCAGCGCGGCACTCATGTCATAGACAATTTTAGCCTCGCGCGGACGGCGATATTTTGAGGCTGACCGAACTTGGTGTAGGCTCGCCTCACAGCTCTATCGACAAGCTGAACACAACAGTCATATCTTGGGGGGAAAATCTATGTCAGTCGAAACGACCGCACGAAAATTCTTTGAGGCTTGCGAGACCGGCAAGGGCTGGGAAGGGTGCAAAGGCTATTGTCACCAAGGCGCGACATTTTCGGCTCAGGCTGATGCGTTGGCCGACGTGACCACAGTAGAGGGTTATGCGGATTGGATGAAGGGCTTGCTGACGCCCGTCCCGGATGGGCATTACGAGCTCAAGTCATTTTCCACTGACGCAGATCGCGGCGTCGTCACTGCATTTGCCGTTTTCCATGGCACCCACTCGGTAGACGGTCCGGTGCCAGCAACCGGAAAGAAAGTTGCTGCCGATTACGTCTATGCGATGCAGTTCGACGGCGACAAAATTCGGCACATGACCAAGATTTGGAACGACGGTCACTCGTTAAAGCAGCTCGGCTGGGCATAGCCACTTTAGGAGCGGTGTAAGCGGTCCTTGAGGTCCAAAACTTCAAACCGAAAGCCGCGAACGACTGCTCAACGCAGTGCTGCGGTCATCTGAAAAAAACCATCAGATGACTGCGGACATGGAGTCGTTGACGGAATGTGAATGCAAGCACACAATGGGACATGATCTTATTGGGGAGTAATAGATCCATGCGAATCCTTTTCTATTTAGTCCTGACAGCCTTTGCCGCCGTTCCTGCGCTCGCCGACAACACTAGCGGTACAATCCTTGCGTTCGACCGGGTCGCACATATCATCGTGCTTGAAGACAACACTATCTGGAACATCGTTCCCGTTGATCTTGCCTTGCCCG
>JAHEAO010000125.1 GCA_024642725.1 Paracoccaceae bacterium
ACCCTCGCGCGCCTGACGAGACCGCGCCGGCGGAAATCGGCGAAACCCAAGAGCCGTAAGGCGTATAGACGTGATCTGCCATAAAGCGATCCGGAAGTTTCTGTATCAGGCATTTGGCTATGGGGCGCCGCGTTACCTTTCCACCGACTATGAACATGCCTCGAGCGTCCCGCAAGACCAGAGCGTTTTCTGACCAACACCACGAAGTGAATCACAACCCTAACCCCAGACAACAAACCCAGACACCACAAAATTTCTAGACAGGGCTAAATTCGATTACTACCGTCGGTTGACGAATATTAACCAATTTTCCGACAGGCCAATTCCAATGACAAGAGCCCCCCTCAGCGAAGCCCTTTTGCGCGAGCTTGGCCAATATCATCTAAAGGATAAATCCCGCGAACTTGGATTGAATCGTCCGGGATCGAATATGCCGGAGACATGGTTCTTGGGTCCCAAAGCCGAGAACGAGCGTATGATGAAGGAACTCATCTCTCAGGCCTTGGAAGGCAATTTTCATTTCCGCAAAGAATATGCGCCCGAAGACCCGCCGATCTTCAAACCCGAAGACATCGACCCCAAAACTGCAAAGGACAAGGACAAAGCTCACGCCTATGGCCGCTCGCGCGCTTTGCTACATGAGCGATTGGGTGAGTTGACGCGGCATTTGCGCGGCTCCATCCCTTTGGCGAGTTATCGCAACCAATCGCATATGTATTGGGATATCTCGCTTCCTGGCGTCGTAGGCTATATTGCGGCGCTGCTTTACAACCAAAACAACGTCGCGGCTGAGGCCTCTCCGGTCACGACCATGCTCGAGATCAAGGTCTGCGACGATCTCTGCCGTATGCTCGGCTTTGCGATTCCCACACAGACACAAATCAAAGACGGCGCCCTCAAGCCTTGGGGCCACATCACCTGCGATGGCTCTGTCGCCAATGTAGAGAGCATTTGGGCCGCGCGCAACGCGAAGTACCTGCCTGTTGCACTGGCCGAGGCCATCCGCGTTGAGCCGGTCATGGCAAATGCACGCAACCTGACCGTCAAGATGCTCGACGGCAAGCGTCGCGACTTTCTCGACCTCGACAGTTGGCAATTGCTGAACCTGCCGTTGGACGAGGTCATCGGGCTGACACCGCGCATTACCAAGGCAACGGGGATCACGGCGGATGAGATCACAGATGTACTGGGTAGTTACTCTGTGCAATCCATCGGTTTGGTCGATTTCCATCGCCGCTTTCTGTCCAACACACCGGCGCCGGTCTTGATGGCACCGTCGCCTGCGCACTACTCATGGCCCAAGGGGCTTGCCCTAGTAGGCTCCGGGCGCAATGCGATGCAGTTCATCCATGTCGATCTTGACGCTCGCATGTGCATGATCGATCTGCGCAAGAAGCTCGACGAGTGTCTTGCAGCCGGCCAACCGGTCATGGAAGTTGTAGCCGTCATAGGCACTACCGAAGAAAGCGCGGTCGATCCGCTACATGACATTCTCGAAATTCGGGAAGAATACCGGCAGCTGGGCATGGAATTCTCTGTGCACGCGGATGCGGCATGGGGCGGGTATTTCGCTTCGATGCTGCACGAAGCTGAGGTTTTTGAGGACGAGAGCGAGGTCGCGGAATTCACCCAGACCGACAAGGCCGAAGACAAATCAGCCAAGGCATTCCGGAACAAGGTACGCAGCACTGTGCGCGAAGATATCTTCACCTATGACGGTATAGCGGCCGGCATGCACATGAGCGACTATGTGATGCGCCAGTACCGCGCGTTGGGCCGTGCCGATACGATCACGGTGGATCCGCACAAGGCGGGCTTTATTCCCTATCCAGCAGGCGCGCTGTGCTACCGTAACGGTGCCATGCGCGACCTGATCGCCTTTACCGCGCCGGTTGTCTACCACGGCGGAATGGATCCCACGACAGGTGTCTACGGGATCGAAGGATCTAAACCCGGTGCGGCGGCTGCGGCTGTCTGGCTTTCGCATAGTGTGATCCGCACGGACCAGTCGGGCTATGGCCGTTTGCTGGGCCGGTGCATTTTCAATAGCAAAAGGCTTTACGCGGCCCTGTTTGAACTGGCCGCCGATCACCCGACGGTCACCGTCACGCCTCTACAACGTCTGCCCGCTGAAAAGGCCGGGGGCTCAAAATCCGAGGTCGATGAGCAGAAACGCATTCTCGCCCGCCGCGTCGCACCACGTTCCAATGAGCAATTGCTAACGATATTTGAGAACCACCCCGAAGTGTTCGAGCTCTTCCGCGAAGCCGGTTCAGATCAGAGCATCGTCACCTATGCGCTCAATTTCCGCACCGCAGAGGGTTTCAACACCAGCCTTGATCTGATGAATGAAATGAACGAGGACATTTTTGCCCAGCTGAGCCTGCAATCCTTCAATGGTGGGCACGTGCCAAATGCCGAAATGTTTGTGACCTCCTCGAAGTTCGATCCCTCGACCTTTGGTCAGGAGTTTGTCGATCACTACGCTGAACGCTGTGGAGTCGTCCCGGAACCAAACAAAAGCCTATTCTATCTTATTTCGACGACCCAGAACCCTTGGCTGACTGAAACGGTGCACAACCACAAATCGGAAAATGGCAACATGCTGCCCGAAGTGATGAAGGCGCTTGCACGCGCCGCTGAAAAATCGGCAGCAAAAGTAATCAGAAGACACGGACTGAGTATGCCCGGCCAAACCGGCTGAGCTTCAGGAGGAAAGAAAATTGGACCACACACACCACAGCCCGGACTCTGAATACTATCACGAGACCGACCTGAACATGAACAAGCCCAAGTATGTCACGAACATGCCCCACCAGCATGCGCTTATTCTTGTCGGCAGCGAGACGATCTACGGGGTCCACATGACCCAGTATCACCACGAAGAGCACAAATATCAGATGATCCTCGAACTCGACCTGCCGGATCATGTAAGAACCCGCTACCAGAAGATTCGCAAGACCTGGCCCGAGATGCCGATCATCCTGTGCAACGACATCGATGATCCGCTGATGGTGCCGGATCTGGGTGGTGGGACACGCAGCGATTTTTCGGCAAACTTTTTCGTGGGGCTCTTCCCGCTTGATCTACTCAAACCCGAAGAAGAAGAAAGCATGCACTTCTTCCCCTGGTCGGCGGACATCATGAAGCCAGTGATGGACGATGTGTTTGAGGTCACCGTGAAACGGGTCGTGCTTTTCCGCCCGTTCAATCACCAAGAACTACTACCGGAATACGCCAACTACATCATCTGGGGCGAGGGATCCGAGGCGCATATGATGCACTGGCAGACTGCCCATAAAACCAGCGATAAGTATGACGCGCCGGCCTATGGGCCGGACTATGATCACATCATGTCGCTGAAATACGCACCGGACTGGGTGAACCCGTCGCTCTTGCGCGCCGGGATCACGGTCAGCGTGCCGTCTATTCGCCTGCGTGAACCCGGCAAAAAACGCAAAGTCGCAATCCCGTGGAAGCGCCCGTTCAAGTACAACAAAAAATTTGAAGTGCTCTACCGCGGTATCGGTCAACCCTACGATGTCAAAGCCGGCCATACTTTTGTGTTCGGCCCGCAGGTCTCGACAAGTCCGGCCATCATGCCCACGCCAGATCGGTCAGACCCCGACCGCGGCAATGGCGAACTGACCCTGTTCATGGCACCGGCACCCAAGGAATATTGGGCCGAACAGCGCCTGACAACAAATGTGAAGGACGAAATTGACGATGACTGATACCAAGATGGAAACAGGAAACGAGGAGCTCTGGAAACAGGTTTTCGGCGAAGGCCACCCTGTCCTTGTAAAAAAACAACGCCGCTTTATCCGGTGGCCCAATGACCCGCGCTGCAAACTTTGCTATGCGCCTTTTGCCGGGTTCGGCGGGTTTATGTTTCGCCTCACCGGTCTGATGCCGTCTGATCGCAACCCACATTACTGCAATAAATGCGACGGGTTCTTGCAGGCTTTCCCCGGCGGAGCCGAAGTGGAGATGACCGTGCTGATCCTTGATATTCGTGGATCAGTGGACTTGTCGAACCGCATCTCTCCCAAAGAATACGCCAAAACCGTGAACAAGATGCGCGAAATCACAAGTGGGGTAATCGCTGAAAACAAAGGCTTCATTCTGGAGTTCCAAGGCGATTCCGTAGTCGCCGTTTTCCCGCCGGGATTCACCGGCCCCGATCATGCCGCCATGGGCATGTCAGCGGCCCGCGGGATATTGAAACAGTCCCTTAAGATCGATGGCAGCGAAGAGGCGCTCGCGATCGGCGTGGGCGTCCACACGGGCACCGTCTACATTTGTACGGTCACAGCAGCGGGCGGCAATATGCAAGGCGTGAGCATCTTTGGGCAGGATGTGAATTTCGTGGCACGTCTGGCAGCACATGCCTCAGCGCGCGAAGCGCTGATCAGCCCATCGACCTATTCTGCTGCCGAGGGGCC
>JAHEAO010000064.1 GCA_024642725.1 Paracoccaceae bacterium
CTACCAGCTCCTCAGCTACAAAGGTGATCTCGATCTCGAAGCCAAACTGGACGAATGGGAGCGCTACTACAACTTCCACAGACCGCACGGCGCCCACAATGGAAAGACGCCTTACGAAGCCCTCAGAGAAAAGCTATGATCAGCACTCGGGATGTCCCACGGGTAACCGCACCTTACACAAGCCGGTCAATTGCCTGTCGCAGCGGCGTCCGTGATATCTCCAAGCGTTCCGCCAGCGCGGTTTCGGGCAACCTTGCATGTGCCTCGAACTTGCGCTTCAAGACCAGCGCGCGGAGCCCCTGCAGGGCCTTTTTAAACTGAGAATTGCGTTCTGTCACGCGTCTCGCCCCCCGGTCATTTGCGCCGTCTGATCGACGGAAGACGATCAGCGACTCGGCCGTTCTGTATACAATTTCTGATGAAAGAAGAATTCAGGGCAAATTTCAATCAGAAAGAATCCCTTCTCTGTATACAATTCCGGATTCATACGATCAGTCGATTTTAGACGCGTCCTTGTACATCACCCGGTGACGTCGGGTCTTGATCCAGTCCTCTAGATCTTCGTCGGACATGAAATGTCGCCTGTCATACTGATCCCAGTGTTCGATCTCTTCGAGCGGCCGCCGCCACCGTTTGTAGGGCTTTGCTGCTGGCGGTCCGAACAGGAAGATGTCAAGGACAGAGATTTCTTCGGGGATGTTCAGCAATGGCCGCATCGCCTCTTGCGCCTCTTGCTGCCCGATCGCGGTGACCCACCAGACGTTATATCCCAGCGCCGCCGCGGCCAGATGTGCGGACATCGTCGATGCTGCGACCGACTGAAGCAGAATGCGTTCGGCATTTTCCTTGTACATCCGGTCGAGATCGGACCCGTCATTGAGCACCGGAAACGCATTGACCCATCGCATATCCGAACAGACCACGATGAAGCCCGGCGCGGTTGAAAGGCCCCGATAGTCGGGTGTGGGGAACTTCATCTTGGCCTTCGCGCGAAATCGTTGCTCTGCCACAAAGTAATCGGTGATCTGCTGCTTGATCGCGGCATCCCGGACGACGATGTATTGCCACGGCTGGGCGTTCGCGCCCGAAGGGGCGTGCCGGGCGGCTTCGAGGATCAAGTCATAGTGTTCTTCCGGAACCACATAGTCGGGGTCGAACTTGCGCACCGTGACCCGATTTCGGATTGTCTGCATCAGGACGTTGTATCGTGTCAGATCGCCGATCTCTGGCAGATCGACCTGCATTTCGGCATCTTCGAGATCAACGGCGGGCGTGGTGTCGGTCATATCATCCTCCAAAAATCAAAAGAGCGCTGCATACAATAGCCTGACCGCGATCACGCCGAGCAAGGCCATGATGATCCGGTCAAACGCGGGGCCAGATATCCGCTTTGCCAGATAGGACCCCACGGGCATCGCCCCGAATAGCGGAATCCCCGCCGCAAGGCTTAGCGCAGCGCGATGAGGTGTCAGTATGCCCAGCCCAGCCAGTGCAGGGATCTGCACCAGGGACATCGCGGCAAAGAAGACAGAGATCGTGGCGATGAACTGAGCCCGTTCAAGTTTCATGGCGTTCAGAAAAGTCACAGAGACCGGCGCGGAAATGCCACCTGCCCCTTGCATCACGCCGCCTAGCAGGCCCATCGGCATCGCCAGCCGATCAGCGATACTGCGGCTCAGCATCCAACTGGGCCGCAGCAACCGGAATGCGATGTAGACAAACACGAAAACCGCCACGACACCCATCAAAAGCTCCCCCGACAGCCGCGCCAGCAGGATCGAGCCTATTCCGGCCCCAAGCGCGCCGGCCAGCGCGAAGGAATAAACAAATCGCGGGGATATCTGCGCGGCCCTGTACGCCCATCCCTGCCAGAGATTTGACAGCAGATTGGGTAAGGTGAAGATCGCCACCGCCGTCGGCACATCGTAGATCAGCGCCAGGATCGGCACCGCGATGATCGGCGATCCGGCACCCGTCGCGCCCTTCAGGATGCCGCCCATCGCCAATCCCACCGTCGCGAAAATTACGGCCGAGACATCCATTCAATGATCGTCCGAAACGGCGATGCGAAGATCGAGCAGCACCTGTCGGCGTTCGTTGCGGATGACAGCGATGGCCCGTGCTAGCGCATTGGGCAGGTCCGCTCCGGTTTCGACCCGTTCAACATAGGCGCGGCTTGCCGCTGCGACCTGCGTGTAGTCAGGGGACGGTGCCAAAGAGGTCAGCGGCATTGTGTTCGCTCGAGCAGCGGCGCCGTCGGGGTAGCCCTTGACGACTGACCGGCGCACCGCGTTCCACATGCCATTGTTCTTGATGATCGTAAGGATCGGCAGGTCCAGCGCTTCGGCGATCTGGTGGCAGGCCACGGGATTGGCGAACATGTAGGACCCATCGCCCATACAGGCGATGACCAGCCTGTCCCGATCAGCAAGTTGCGCCCCCAGCGCCGCCGGCATCGCCCAGCCCAAACCGCCGGCATGCACATTGGAGAACAGGCGGTTCGGCCCAGCCAGCCGCATGAAACCAGGCAGAAGGCCGAGTTCCGAGAACGCGACCGCATCGCCGTCCATGACATCAGAGACGCAGCGGCTCATCCATTCAGCCGTCATCAGGCGCCCCGATCCCCCGCGGGATTGGGCTTCTGCAGCTCGCGTCCGGTCCCGGCTGGCCGTTGCAAGCGCGGTGCGACGGTGTTCGGCTTCGGGACCCGGCCGACTGACCCGGTCCAGAGCCTTGATCGCGGCGAGCGGATCCGACTGGATGGCAAGGTCGCCGGCATAGCCGCGCACCGGCATCCGCGCGAAAATCGGATCGGGTCCGACATGCGCAATCCGTGTCGCCTTGTCGGGGCGATGAAGCGCCTCGATCCACGGCACGTCGCTGTCGAGAACGATGATCAGATCAGCCTTGGCGATCGCAGCTTTGGGGTCATACCCGGCCGACACAGGATCGTCGGAGGATAGCAGGTTGCGGACCGAAAACGGTTCGCAGACCTGAATGCCATGCTGGTTCGCGAATTCCGAAACGGCGGCAGCCAATCGACCGTTCACGTCACCCCGCTGGCACAGGATCAGCGGAGTCCGTGCCCGCGAAAGCCAACCCGCAAGTCGCTCAATCGCGTCGGGATCAGGCTGTGGCGCGGTCGCCGCAGGCTGCTGTGCAAGACCTCGATCCACGCCCTGGGGTATGTCGGCGGCCAGTGGTTCACGCGGCAGGCTGAGGTAGACCGGCCCCTCCGGTGCGGTTTTGGCAATCGCCATCGCGCGCGACACAAGTGCCGCGCCCTGTTCAGGATACCGCATTTCGTAAGTGTATTTCACCACGTCCCGCACCAGCGAGGCCTGATCGAACATCTCTTGACCATATTGAATCGGCGTGACGCGGCTGCCGGGGCGGCCGCGTTCGGTGATCGGCGTGCGACCGGACATCACCAGCATCGGGATATTGTCGCTGGCCGCATTGATCACGCCCATCACGGCGTTGGCCAAGCCAACGTTGACATGGACCATCACGGCCTGCGGCCTGCCGGTGACAAGGTAATGCCCGTGCGCCATCGCCACCCCGGCGGTTTCATGCGGGACCGTAACGGCGTGCGGGACAACGTCGGGATCAAGCGCTGCCAGCGCTTCGATGATCGGCGGAAAGTCCGTTCCAGCATTGGCGAACAAGTACTCCACCCCCGCTTTGCCAAGCCCCATAAGAATGGACTCTGCCCCGTTTGCTGGCTCGATTTCAGGTGAAGTCATGACACTCCTTATCGGATGCTGCGACCCGTCCGGCAATAATCCTTGATAAATCTGACGGTGCAAGTAGTTTTGAAAAGAATCTCATTTATCGGGATTTTGACCGGCATCCCAAGAATGTCGGCAACCTTGGGAGGATATCACCAGATGAACAAGATGATCATGACTGCCGTCGTCGGGGCCGGCCTTGCGCTGGGTGCTGGCGCACAGGCCCAGAATGTCGGGATTGCGACCTCGAACCCCGGCTCGCTTTTCCATAACATCGGGACTGCGGTCGCTAATGCGGCGAATGCGGGCGGGCTCAACACCACGATTCAACCGGCCACCAGCCCGAACCAGTTCATTCCGTTCATCAATGATGGCGGGATCGAGTTCGGAGTCGCCAACCTTCAGGAGGTCAACTACGCCATCACAGGCGAGGCATGGTGGGCTGGCAAGACCAATCCAGAGCTGCGCGTGGTCGCGCATCTGATGCCGCTGGTCGAGGCCATCTTTGTCCGGGCGGACAGCGACATCATGTCGGTCGCCGATCTAAAGGGCAAACCGATGACCGATGGCTACACTGCGCAAAACACGATCCTGCCGCAGCTTTCGGCGTTCTACGCGACGGCTGGACTGACCCGTGACGACGTCGAAAAGGTTTCGGTTGCATCCGTGGTCGCGGGTGCGGATGCCTTTGTGGCAGGTGACACGGTGGGCTTCATCTTCGCCCATGGCGCCGGCAAGGTCCGAGAGGCGGATGCCGCCGTCGGCGGGCTGCGCGCGCTGGGCGTCGGCGACGACTCGGATGCGGCTCTGGCGGCAGCGCGCGAGCACTGGCCGACGGCCTTCTTCCTGGAACTTCCGGTCGGCGCAATGCCGGGCGTTCTGGAGGACACCACCTATATCGCATTTCCTCAGGTGATCTTCACCCATGCCGCCGTGCCTGATGAGGTGGTCTACCAGATGACAAAGGCGATGTATGAGAATGCCCAGGTGATGGCCGATACATTCCCGCCGTTCCGGGCCTTCAAGCCAGAGAACATGAAAGGCGATCCGGGGACGGCGCAGTTCCATCCCGGTGCCTTGAAGTTCTTTGAGGAAGTCGGCCTGAAGTAGGCCCTTGAACTTGGACAACGATAAGGTCAGAGGGGCCGAGAACGGCCTCTCTCCGGCGATATGGCGGCCCATTGCCGACGCAATGGCCGCGCTCATGACGCTGACGGCGATTGGCTGGGCGCTGTCGTTTCAGCGGACATTGGGGCTTGACCTCTATCCGCAACAGCTCTTCGCAGGGATCCTGTTCTTCGTTCTTCCGCTGGCTTTTCTGACGCTGCCTGCGCATCGGAATACACAGCGCGTCAATGTTCCGTGGATTGATGTTGGTCTGGCCGTCATCGCGGCTGCGACCGTTGCGATCATCGCCGTTCGTTACCCTGAACTGGTTCTGATGATCTTTGCACGACCAGTCGAGGTCTGGCTGCCCAGCGTGATCGTAATCGTCCTGCTTCTCGAAGCGCTGCGGCGTGCGACCGGATGGGCGCTTGTCATCATCATCGCCGTCTTCCTGCTCTATGCACTTTTCGGCGATCAGATCCCCGGAAGGCTGCAAGGACGGGCGCAACACTGGCAGCTTCTGGCCGGCTACATGGCCGTCGATTCCAACGGAATTCTTGGGCTGCCCATGTCGGTGGCGTCGACAGTAGTGATTGCGTTCATCTTCTTCGGCGTCCTGCTTGGCATCACCGGTGGGTCGCGCTTCTTTACCGACGCCGCAATGCTAGGTATGGGGCGGTTTCGCGGTGGTTCGATGAAGATCGCCGTGCTTGCCTCGGGGTTGTTCGGGTCGATCTCAGGCTCGGCCGTCGCGAATGTCGTGGGAACCGGCGTCGTCACCATTCCGATGATCAAGCGCGATGGCTATCCGGCGCACAAGGCTGCCGCGATCGAAGCCGTGGCCTCTACGGGTGGCCAGTTGATGCCGCCGGTGATGGGCGCATCAGCGTTCCTGATGGCGGAATTCCTTGCGGTGCCCTATTCCTCGATCGTTTCGGCGGCGCTAGTCCCTGCCCTGCTCTACTATGTGGCGCTGTTCATTCAGGCCGACCTGGAAGCCGCAAAGCTGGGGATCAAGCGAATCCCGAAATCCGAGATCCCGAATGCCCGCCTCGTCGCCAAGGGAATACATTTCGCATTCGCATTCGCAGTTCTGATCTACCTGCTGTTCTGGCAAGGCTACCAGCCGGAACGTGCCGCCCTTTGGGCAGCCCTGTTCCTTGTACTCACCTCGCTCATGATTGGCTACCGAGGCCAGCGACCGGGGCTTGGGATCGTGTTCGGGAGCCTTGCCAGAACCGGCCATTCGGTCGTGGAAATCCTGCTGATATCGGCGGCGTCCGGTCTTGTGATCGGTGTACTGAACATTACCGGGCTCAGCTTCAACCTGACCTACGCGCTGGTTCAGATCGGGGGCGGCAACGTGGTCTTGCTGCTCGCACTCTCGGCGATTGTCTGCATCATCCTCGGCATGGGGCTGCCGACGCTCGGCGTCTATGTGCTTCTTGCAGCCTTGGTGGCGCCTGCCTTGATCGAGGTCGGGATCGAGCCCATCGCGGCGCATCTTTACGTGCTCTATTTCGGCATGATGTCGATGATCACGCCGCCAATTGCAATGGCGGCCTTCGCTGCGGCATCGATAGCCAACGCGCCTGCAATGACCACCGGCTGGGCCGCGATGCGGTTCGGCTGGTCCGCCTACGTCATCCCGGTGATGTTTGCGTTCTCGCCAACTCTCATCCTCATCGGCGCGCCCGGCGACATCGCCCTTGCCGTCATTACCGCAGGTATGGGTGTCTGGCTGATCTCGTCCGCACTTGCAGGCTATTATGCGGGGGCGCTGTCACCAATTTCGCGGCTTCTCTTCGCGATTTCAGGCGGCATGGCGCTTGTTCCGGCGGGCGCGTTCCCCGGGGCCGCGACCACCGATGTGATCGGTGTGGCAGGCGGCATCGCACTGATGGCCAATGACATCTTGCGCCAACGCCGAACATCGGTGCCGGAGGCGGGCGGATGAGCAGCATCTCTGGCAGCGGCGAACGCATTCTTGCGATCATCAACCTCTTCACCGAGGCCAACCCCGAATGGACGCCCGAGGATATGATGGCGCGGCTCGGATACTCTCGCACCACACTCTATCGCTATCTCAAGACGCTGAAGGATGCGGGCTTTCTGGTTTCACTCCCGAATGCCGGGTTCACGCTTGGCCCCCGTGTCACAGAGCTTGATTTCCTGATGCGTAGATCCGATCCCCTGATCAAGTCAGGTCAGCGCCACCTTGAGGCGCTTGCGGGAAAATACCCCGGCTCGGCGTTTCTGGCGCGGTGGTACGAGCGTAAGCTGCTTTGCGTGGCCTCGGAAGTCTCCGCGCCGGAACCGCGATCAAGCTACCCGCGCGGAAGGCCAATGCCGCTTGCAAAAGGCGCGATATCGCGCGCGATCCTGGCGTTCCTGCCGCGACGCCAGCAGGAACTGATATTGAATGATCATCTACACGAATTCCTAAGCGCCGGACGCTGCACGTCGGCAGAGGATCTGATCGCCGAGCTTCGCGACGTTCGCCGGGAAGGCTTGGCCATCGCATATGGCGAAGTAACCAAGGGTGTGGTCGGTATCGCCGCCCCCATCCTTGTCGCCGAGCGTTCTCCGATCGCGGCGCTCTGCTTCACAAGCAACGAGTCCCAGATCGACGCCACTCGCATCGCTTTGATCGCCGGGGATATTCGCCGCGCGGCTCAGGCTATGTCCGATGAACTGGCCGCAGCGGGTCAGACCATCTCACCACATCGCAAAAGCGCTTGAAGGAACTGTAATGAAAAAGATCGACGTCTTCACCCACATCTGGCCCAAACCGTTCTTCGACGCATTGATCGGGCATATCGGCACAATGACCGACATCACCCGACGCTCTGGTGCCGTGCCGATGATGACTGATCTTGATCGTCGGTTCGAGGTAATGGACATGTTCGGGCCCGACTACTGCCAGATCCTCTCGATCGCATCGCCTCCTTACGAAAAATACGCCGACCCAGAGACGGCGCTGCGACTGGCCACCGTTGCGTCCGACAGCATGGCCGAGCTTTGCCAGACCTACCCCGACAAGTTCCCCGGCTTCATCGGCACGGCGGTGATGTCGAACCCCTCGGCGGTCGTCGAGGATGCGCGCCGCAACATCGAGGATCTCGGGGCCTGCGGCATGCAAATCTTCACCAACGTTTCGGGCAAGCCGCTTGACCATCCCGATTTCGAGGCTTTCTTCGACTACATGAACTCAACCGGCAAACCGATCTGGTTGCATCCGGCACGGGGGCAGAACTTCCCCGATTATCTGACCGAAGACCGCTCGGAATACGAGATATGGTGGACCTTTGGCTGGCCTTACGAAACCTCGGCCGCGATGGCGCGGATGGTGTTCTCGGGTCTGTTCGACCGCTACCCCAACCTCAAGGTCATCACCCATCACGCCGGCGGTATGGTGCCGTTCTTCGAAGGCAGGGTCGGTCCGGGCTGGGATCAGATGGGTGCCCGCACGACCGACCGCGATCTAGCCGCCGTGCGCAAGGGCCTGAAGCGCCCGCATCTGGAATATTTCAAGGATTTCTACGCCGACACCGCGTCTTTCGGGTCCCGCCGGGCGATCGAGCACGCGGTCGAGTTCTTTGGCGACGATCACGTGCTCTTTGCCTCGGATGCCCCCTTCGACCCGGAAGGCGGGCCGATGTATATTCGTGAAACCATCGCGCAGATCGACTCAATGGAGATCTCGGAGACGTTGCGGCGCAAGATCTATCAGGACAACGCGGCAAGGCTTCTCGGGCTATCGATCTGAAGAGGAAGACATGGGAATCTCACCTGCACGGCACTTTATCAATGGCGAGTGGATCGGTGGCGACGGCCCGCTTGCGGACAGCCTGAATCCGGCCACCGGCGACCGGCTGGGCCGGTTCCATCCCGGCAGCACCGCCTTGGCCAACGCCGCGGCTGCCGCCGCGCGTGTGGCATTCTTCAAGACCCCTTGGGCACAGTCGCCCCGGCTCCGCGCGCAAGCGCTTTTCGAGATCGCCGACCGGTTAGAGGCCGCAAGGGATGAACTTGTCGATTTGGTCGTCGCAGAGAATGGCAAGCTGCGCGCCGAGGCCATGGGTGAGACGATGGGGGCCATCTCGGAGACCCGCTACTATGGTGGCCTGACCCGCAATATCCGCGGCACGATGCAGGAAACAGCGCCGGGAAACATGTCCCTCTTCAACCGCGAACCCGCGGGTGTGGCGGGTATCATCGTCCCCTGGAATGCGCCGGTCACCCTTTTGATGCGCTCGCTTGCGCCCGCTTTGGCGGCGGGCTGCACTGCGGTCATCAAGCCCGCCGCGCAGACGCCGCTCGTTCATGCGCGGATCATGCAATGCCTGGCCGATGCGCCTTCGCTTCCGGCGGGCGTGGTGAACTCGGTCAATGAAAACGGCATCGAGGTTGGGCAGGCAATGGTTGCGTCGTGCGATATCGACGTCATCAGCTTCACCGGCTCAAGCCGCACCGGGCAGGCCATCATGGCAGGCGCCGCGCCCACCTTGAAACGCGTGGGGCTGGAACTTGGCGGCAAGGCACCCGCCGTTATTTTCGACGATGCCGATCTGGACAAGGCGGTCAAGGAACTGACCCACGGCGCGCTTAACATGGCCGGGCAGATCTGCGTGGCGGCGGCGCGGTTCCTGGTTCATGCGCGCGTTGCCAAAGCGTTCGAGGAAAAGATCACCCACGCGTTCCGCAGCGTCCGCACCGGCCCCGGAAACGACCCGGCTAGCGACATGGGCTCACTCATCGACCTTTCAAGCCAGAAGCGGCTGCTTGGCCTGATCGAACAGGCCGGCGATGAAGGCGAACTAATCCTGAAGGGATCGCCGCTGGATCACGGGGCTTTCCTGACGCCAACGCTCTTTCGGATCGACAACACCCGCTCGGCCCTGGTTCAGGAAGAACTTTTCGGACCCATCGTGTCGATCGAAACCTTCGAGGACGAAGCAGAGGCGGTCGCCAAGGCCAATGCGACCGACTACGGACTTGCCGCGTCAGTCTTCACCCAAGATGTCGCGCGTTCTCTGCGCGTCGCCCGTGCGATCCGGGCTGGCACCGTCTGGGTCAATTCGCACTTGCGGCTCTTTGCCGAGGCCGAAACCGGCGGCTATGGCAAGTCCGGCCTTGGGCGTTTGCACGGGCCCGAGGGTCTGCACGATTTCCTTGAGACAAAGCACATCTATGTCGAAGCCGGCACGATCTGAGGGACGAACATTGGGCGATTACGAAGTTATCATCAACGGCGGCGGACCGATCGGGATGGGCTTGGCGATCGAGCTTGGTCAACGCGGGGTGACGGTGGCCGTGGTCGAACGCTTTGCAGAGCCTCAGCACATTCCCAAGGGGCAGAACCTGACGCAACGCACGGCCGAGCACTTCCACTTCTGGGGGTGCGAAAAGGAACTGCGCGCCGCGCATCCGATCCCGAAAGGGGCCGGGATCGGTGGTATGACGACCTACGGCACGCTGCTCAGCGACTACCACTACGACTGGCTGAATCGGTCGCATGTGCGGGACTACTATTTCACCGCCAATGCACGATTGCCCCAGTACGAGACCGAAGCGGTTCTGCGCGCGCGCGTCGCGGAAATCCCCGGCATCACGATCTTCTATGACTGGTCAGGCATCGATCTGGCGCAGGATGACACCGGCGTATCGCTGACAATCCAGAACCGATCCGACGGGGTCAAGAAAACCCTGACCGGTCAATACCTTGTTGGCTGCGATGGCAGCCGTTCGCTAGTCCGTGAAAAGGCCGGAATCTCCGAAACCCTGTCTGACCATAACCGGTTGATGGCCCTTCTGGTCTTCCGGTCAGAGGAGCTGCACGAGCTTCTCACACGCTACCCCGGCAAAGCCTTCTACAATGTGCTGCACCCCGATTTTGAGGGCTACTGGCAGTTCTTCGGACGCGTTGACCACGGGTTCAGCTGGTTCTTCCACGCCCCGGTTCCGATCGGCACGACGCAGGACAACTTCGACTTCACCAAGATGCTGCATCAGGCAGTCGGTCAGGAATTCGATCTAGAATTCGACTATGTGGGGTTCTGGGATCTGCGCGTCGCAATCGCCAACTCCTACCGGGCTGGCAGGGTTTTCATTGCCGGGGACGCCGCACACAGCCACCCGCCCTATGGGGGTTACGGAATCAATACCGGGTTCGAGGACGTCAGGAACCTGGGCTGGAAACTGGCGGCGGTGCTGCACGGCTGGGGCGGCGCGCAGCTTCTGGATAGCTACGATGCCGAACGCCGTCCGGTCTTTGCCTCGACAGCCCGGGATTTCATCGAAAGGTTCATCGAGGAAGACAAAGCATTTCTTGAAAGATATTCGCCTGACCGCGACGTCGAGGAATTTACCCGGATGTGGACCTCCAGAAACCTCGACGCGGATGAGGTCATGGCTTTCGAGCCTAACTATGACGGATCGCGCATCGTCTGCGGCGATGACGACCGGACCCCAAGCGCGCGTGGCAATCACAGCTTTGCCGCCCGCGCCGGTCACCATCTGGCCCCGCAGGCGCTTGCGGATGGCAGGAACGCCTTTGAAGCGCTGGGGCCTAGTTTCACACTGCTCAGCGCAAGCCCCAAGGTCGTCAGAGCATTCCAAAACGCAGCCGCTTCGCTCGACATTCCTCTGACCGTGGTCGAGAACCTGTCCGGTTCTGCGCGGGAAGCCTACCAATCCACGTCAATCCTGGTGCGGCCCGACCAGTTCGTCGCCTGGTCTGGAGACGAGAAAGACAACCCCGCCGAAATCCTGCGGCGCGCAACCGCAAGGTTGGGGTAATAATGACCATGCGCGGCGTGACCAAGTCCAAGACAGAGTTCACAGGCTGCCGTATTATCGTATCCGGCGCGTCAAATGGAATTGGCGAGGCCAGCGCAAAAGCCTTCAAATCCCGCGGCTCCGAGGTATTGGCCCTTGATAGCGCAGAGCCGCGCATCGACGTCGACCAATGGATCCAGGTCAATCTTGCCGATCCCCACGCGATTCAAGCGCTTTCACTGAGCGGCACGTTCGATGCTCTGGTCAATGCCGCCGGGCTACCGCCACGTCCCGGCAACGAGTTCCCGGTTCTCGCCGTCAACTACTTTGGCCTGACCGCCTTGTGTGAAAAGGTGCTGCCCCTCATGCCACCGGGCGGTTCGATCGTGAACGTATCGTCAAAGGCCGGGGCGCGGTGGCGTGAAAACATCGCACAGGTCAGGCGACTGGTCCAACTCTGCGGGCCAACGCAATTGCCAGCTTTCCTGCGCAGCGAAGAACTCGACCCCGTGCGCGCCTACGATCTTTCGAAAGAGGCGGTGATCTATTGGACCAAGAAGAACACGGCCCGGCTTCGCGATCTTGGCCTCAGGGCCAACGCCGTCAGTCCAGCGGCCGTTGAAACACGCATTCTTGCAGATTTCGAGGCTGCGTTTGGTGAAAGGGCAAGACGCGGCACACAATTGATGGGCCGCCCCGGCAAACCCGATGAAATCGCCAGTATCATTGCGTTTCTTGCAGGCCCGCAAAGCGAGTGGATCAAGGGCTGCAACATTGAAACAGATGGCGGCCTCACAGCCCAACTTGACATCGAGGCGGTCGGGGGATGAAACCCCAATGTCTTACTGCGCCTGAACCGCTTTAAGGGCCGAGCGCGACGCCCCCACCAAACCAAGGCCTGCCCAGCCGGCTGTCCGTTATTAGGTGATTTGGACGTTAGAGCGTGTTGTGTTTAATCGGTTTTATAGCCAGCTGCTTTGAAGAAGTTGTAGCATTCGTCCTTTGTGAAGAGGTCGCAGACATGGCCGACGGCCTGCCATAGCTCGTCATATGTCCGTGCGGCGGCTCTCCGGATCAGGGCCTTGAGCTTGGCGAACGCCATTTCGATGGGGTTCAGATCGGGACTGTAGGGCGGAAGGAACAAGAACCACGCGCCGACTGCTCTCATGGCCTCCGCGGCCTTTGGGCTTTTGTGTGATGACAGGTTATCGAGAATGATTACGTCGCCTGTTCGCAGGGTCGGGGCCAGTTGTGTCTCGACATAAAGCTCGAACAGTTCGCGGTTCATCGGCCCGTCTATCACCCAGGGCGCATCCAGCCGGTCGTGGCGTAGGGCTGCGATGAAGGTCTGCGTGTTCCAGTGGCCGAAGGGCGCATGGTCGATAAGGCGCGCGCCTCTGGGGGACCATCCGGTGGTCTTGACCATGTTCGTCTTCAGCGAGGTCTCATCGATAAAGCCGATGCGTGGCAACAGGGTGTGCATGAACGGTTGGCGCCGCGTGATCCAGATATGACGTGCCTGCCGGACCTCAGGCCGCTTCTGTTCGGCGGCTTGCAGGTCTTTTTTTGTGTGTCAGCCCGAGGCCGCGCAGAAGCCGCCAGACCGAGACGCGGTGGATGGCGATCCCGTGGTGATCTGCCAATTCGCCCACCAGATCGTTCAGCGTCAGATCGGGCTTCTCGTTCATCCGCGACGTGATCCAGCCCTGAACGGCGACCAACTTGCCATGACCACCGCCATTGCCTTGGGGTCGCGGTTCCAGCCCGCCTGCCTCGCGCTTCAGGATCACCATATCGTTGACGAACTTTACCGAAACTCGGAGCCGCGCGGCCACCGCGCGGTGCGAATGCCCTTCTTCCACAAAAGCTACGACGCGCTCACGAAGCGCCATAGGATGTGACCTGCCCATCCCAAACCTCCATATCTGCTCTACAGACAAGGAATCACAGATAAAGCCTAATAGGAATTCTGAATCGCAAAGCGCGCAACGCGCTCTAGAGCCTCGCTCGGTCTTTGCGCCAAAACACTCCTCCGACATCGCCAATGCCCTAGTAGGCGTGCCGAGGCGATCTGTCTTCTGACAAGGAGTTTTGCCGCCGCTCCACCAGAAGTTCGATTGCATCCGCAAGATGTTCCCGGTCGATGTGGTGATCACCGCGAGCAACACGGATCTTGTGCGCCTCCATCATAACGTCGGCATGTCGGCAGCCCTCTGGGGGCTCGAAACGATAACTCGCAAGTTCCAGCCTGAGGCCCAACGGATCCCTGAAGTAGATTGAATCCATGAAGCCACGATCGACCGGGCCGGAATGCTTGACGCCACGTGAATCGAGGCGCGAAGCGATCTGCCAGAAGGTGGCTTGGCTGACAGTGAGCGCAAGATGGTGGAGCGATCCCGTGGCTTCGGGCACCGGTGTGTCATCCGGTTTGCGGTCTTCGTTGGTGAAGATCGTGATGAGACGCCCATCGCCAGGATCGAAGTACACGTGACCTTCATTCGGGTTGTCGAGGTTCGGCTGGTCGAAAATGAACGGCATGCCGAGTACGCCTTCCCAGAAATCGATCGAAGTCTGACGGTCCGCGCCAATGATCGTGATGTGATGAACGCCCTGAGTCTGTATCTTCTTGATTTCATTTGAGTTCGACATGCTGTTCCCCGTGATTTTCTCTTTCAGCCCGACTGGGTCCAGTCAACGAGCTTCGACTTATAATCTGTTCGCGGCAACGTCCCGAATTGCACCAGCGTGATTTCTGTGGTTACGAGCAACTCGTCACGAAGTCGCTGGCGAATCCGACTGGCAAGCCCCTCATCCTGTGCGACGCCACGTGACAGCTCAACGATCACCGGCAGAGGCGGCGCCTGCTTGACGGCCCTTGTCTTGGGGCGGATCGAGATTGCGCCGCTGACTTCCCCTCCGATCCGGCCGACGACCTCTCTTACAGCGGAAGGGAACACATTCACACCTCTCACGATTAAAAGATCGTCTGTCCGTCCTGTGCAGCGAACACGTGGGGCGGTACGGCCGCACGCACACGGCCCGACAGCCATGCGTACGCGGTCGCGGGATCGGAACCGTAAGAGCGGGGCGGCCCTGTGCCTGAGATGGGTGTAGACCAATTCACCCTCTGCACCGTCTTCTATAGGAATGCTGTCGCCCGTCTCCGGGTCGATCAGTTCGAAGTGCACGAAGCCCCGGCCAGAGAAATGCATTCCGTCCTGCTGCGCGCACTCGCCCCAGAGCGAGACAGATATGTCGCCGATCCCCATTGCCTCGGTAACGCGAGCGCCCCACGCCTCTTCGATCCGCCGCCTCATCTCAGGTTCGCCCCCGCCCGGCTCGCCCGCGACAAGTATCTTGTTCACCGACGTGACAGCAATGTCGACGCCGCGCTCGACTGCCCATTCGGCAAGATGCATCGCATAGGATGGTGTACAGCCAAGTACGGTGGGCTTCAGAAGTTGAACCGCGGCCATCAGGCGCTCTGTGTTACCAGCGCCGACTGGGATGTGACAAACCCCAATCCGGGCAAACGCATCAAGCGTCACGCCGGCGACGAATGGTCCCGCGTTGTATGTCGTAACCATCCGTTCGCCGGCCGACAAACCGCTTGCGCCATAGGACCTCGTCGAGATCTCGATCCAGTTGTCCAAATCGTCTGACGTTAAGGGAATGTAACTCGGTGTGCCGGTGGTTCCGCTTGTCGAATAGATGCGAACCACGTCATCCATTGACGCGGCAAGATGCCTGCCGATCGGATGCTGCTCATCCCGGGACGCGCGAAGCTCATCCTTCTCAGTAAAAGGAAGTTCGTGCAGATTTTCGAGCCCTCCGGCATCCTCTGCCGACGTGATACCGGCCGCTGCCAGTTTGTCCCTGTAGAAGATCGAATGCCCCAGAAGGTACTCGAGCTGAGCCCTGTAGACCGGTTCATCTTGCGCTTGCTGCTCCTCCCAGGAAACGTCGCCTGCGTTCATCGGATTCACTCCTCGGGCATCTGGGGATCGAAAGTGACACCCATCTCTGCATGATGGGCAAGCGTAAACCCTATGGGCGTCTGGCTCTCCTCAGCAAGATGCGCGAGGAGGCTCGCCGTTCGAGCGAGAATCGGGATTGCCTTCAGCACGGATACCGGGAAATCGAGATCCAAGAGAACCGCCGGAATCGCGAATGACACATTCATCGGCAGCGGCTTCGGCCAGAGTCGGGTGACGGCATCTTCAATATCACGTGCAAGTCTCACGTATGTGCTGGCAGCGCGGCGTTCCGCGGCCAGAGATAGAATGCGCTGCGCCCGTGGATCGACCGGCTTGTGTAGGGGGTGACCGAAGCCAGGAATACGGCGTCCCTCGTCCCGCATCTTGCCTATGATGCCATCTAGGGATTCGCCGCCCTGGTCGATCCGCCGATGCGTCTCCCGAAGAAAGGCACCTGCTATTTCAGTCGTGCCGAGAATGACCTTGCCGCATCCGAGAAGCCCTGCCGCAACCGCTCCCTGAAGAAAGTCAGGATCCGCAGCATAAGTCATCCGCGCAACCTGGTTGGTCGGCACGAGACCGTGCTCGGCGATCGATACAAGGAGGAGATCCAGAAAGAACGTCTGATCCGCGGTCGGCCTACGACCGGTCGTCAGCAGATAGAAATACTCGGTGAAGGTCAGTTGCCCCATAAGCTCGTTGACGAGGTCATGGTTCCGAACAGTGATCACGTCAGGTGTCGCCATCGAAATGGACGTGGTCGCCTTGCCAGCCTTTCCAATCTTCATTGTAGTCCTCCTGTACTCAGCAGTGTAGCCCGAAAGCTGGCCAGATAAAGCGTTCGTAAGATTCGGACGTCTCACCAAGGATACGCGTATCCCGATGCCTACTTCGGCCATATCTCGGGAACGTCAGCTCCGACCGCGACGCAATCATTTATGTTGTCTATGGGTGCCGCCCCGCAACTCGGTCGCTGCCACGATTTCGGGGAAGGTCCGGTGCTGTTTGAAGCAGCCGTTGAAGGTGTGACACGCATATAGATCCAGAGCCTTAGCTTGCCCCATCCCCATCCACCCGATCATAAGATCCTTCAGGCGGCGCTGACCAAACAACAAGCAACGCATCTGGCTTACGGCCTTCTCAAAAATGCAAATTGATCCGTCATTCGGAAAGAAGAAAAGCCGGACGCCATTGGGGGCGCATCCGGCCTTCTGCGTCTTCGGTGCCGGG
>JAHEAO010000126.1 GCA_024642725.1 Paracoccaceae bacterium
CCGAACTGAACGGCCTGGGTCAGCGAGTTGACCATGTTTCCGCCGTAGTGGTTCAGAACCAGAACATCTGCACCGGAGTTCAGGACCGGGGCGATGTAGGACGAGAAGTCCGTCGACGCCAGCGGGGTCAGAACGTTGTTCACGGTCTGCCAGCCGATTGCCTCGGTTGCGGCTTGGATCGATTCCTGCTGCGTCCAGCCCCATGTGTAGTCTGCTGTCAGGTGGTAGGCCTTGCGGTCGGCACCGTAGTTTTTCAGCAGCACCGGCGCCAGAGCGGCGCCCGACATATAGGCGTTGAAGAAGTGGCGGAAACCGTTCGCCTTCTTGTCCTTGCCGGTGGTGTCGTTGGAGTGGGTGAGGCCAGCCATGAAGATGACGCCGGCTTCCTGGCAGAGACCCTGCACAGCAACAGCAACGCCCGAGGACGAGCCGCCGGAGATCATGATCGCGCCGTCTTTTTCGATCATCGACTTGGCGGATGCACGGGCGGCATCAGATTTGGTCTGGGTGTCGCCGGTGACGAAGGCCACCTTCTTGCCCAGGATACCCGTGCCGTCCAGCGTCTTGGACGAGAAGGTTGAAAGGCAGCCGCCGTCGCCTTCGCCGTTCAGATGCTCTACGGCCAACTGGAACGCACGAAGTTCGTCAGCGCCCTCGTCAGCATAGGGGCCGGTCTGGGGAACGTTGAAACCCAGCGTTACCGTGTCACCGGTCGGGTTGTTGGTGAACGCGCTGGCGCGGCTCGTGAAGATCGTCGGCAGCGCAAGACCGGCGCCGGCAATGGCACCCGTCTTGATCAGACCACGACGAGTCAGATTGGATTTTGACATTAGGATCCTCCCGTTACGTCAAGAATGCAGCGTTTGCCTCCTCTGCGCACACTGCCTCGCCCTTTACAGGACTGATGGATTTATGTGCGGGATACGAAAATTTCTCAACAACTGCTTTAAAAGCAACAATTTTTTTGTAAAGATATACACAATGCAACTGCAGCGTTTGTAAAAATCTTATCACGCAAGCGCAGAAACTACTGAGATCAATGGGGTTTTGTGATGGCAGGAAGCGGGCTGACGGGCAGTCGGATCAGGGAACGGCGCATGCATCTTGGAATGCGCCAATCGGTGTTAGCGCGAACTGTCGGCGTGTCGGCGGCCTACCTGAACCTGATCGAACACAATCGGCGTAGAATCGCGGGCAAACTGCTCATCGATATAGGGCGTGAATTGGGTGTTGACCCGGCGCTTCTTTCCGAAGGGGCCGAAAGCGCCCTGATCGAGGCGCTCCGCGATGCGGCCGCCGGGCCCGTGGAACATTCCCACGATATGGCGCGTCCCGAGGATTTTGCCGGTCGCTTTCCGGGGTGGGCGAGGCTTGTTGTTGCACAGCATCGCCGCATCGTGGCGCTGGAACATACCGCCGAGGCCCTGACCGATCGCCTCACCCATGATCCCCAACTCGCCGCATCGATCCATGAGGTGTTGTCCGTCGTGACGGCGATCCGGTCTACCGCCGGCATTCTTGCCGAACCCGGTGAAATAGATCCCGATTGGCAGAAGCGTTTTCACCGCAATCTCTACGAAGACAGCCGTCGGCTTGCAGAAAGCAGCCAGGCGCTGGTCGAATATCTTGACAGCGCGGATGATGAAACCGAACCGGGACTGACCTTGCCCCAGGAAGAGCTGGAAAGCTGGCTTGAACGCCGGGGCTATCATATCGGAGAACTGGAAGTTGAGGCACCTGTTTCGGGCAAGGACGTCCTGCTGGGCGCCGATGGCATGCGCGGTAGTCCGGCCGCTCATTCCATGGCGCTCGACTACCTTGCCCAATATGCCATGGACGCCCGTATCATGCCGCTGGATCGGTTCCGGCAGGCGGTAGCTGCCGCGGGGCCGGACCCTGCGGTGCTGGCGGCACGTTTCGGCTGCGATCTTGCGGCCGTGTTCCGCAGGCTTGCCAGCCTGCCGCAGGAGGACGCTGTGCCGCGCATAGGTCTTGTCCAGTGCGACAGTTCGGGCACGCTGACCTTTCGCAAGCCGGTGGACGGTTTCGCCCTGCCAAGGTTTGGGGCTGCCTGTCCGCTTTGGCCGCTTTATCAGGCGCTGGTCAGGCCGATGACGCCGATCCGGATGAGGGTCGAGCAGGCGGGGCGCAACGCATCTGCCTACCTGACCTATGCCATCAGTCAGCCTGCGACACCGGCCGGGTTCGAAATGCCGCAGGTGTTTCGCGCGACGATGCTCATCTTGCCCGAGGATCTGGCCGGGCGGGATGAAGCCGCGGCTATCTTGCCAATCGGTTCGAGTTGCCGGATTTGCCCGCGGAGTGCGTGTCAGGCGCGCAGAGAGCCGTCGATCCTTACAGACGGGTTCTGATCCGATATCCAGATGTTCGATTTTGCTCAGAGGTTTTGACAGCCCGTCCAATCGCGGTGATAGTCTTTCACAATAACAATATAATCCTTGGGAGGAGGATCGGCGGATGGGCAAACGTGTCCTGCTGATCGAGGATGAACCGAATATCATTGAAGCGATCAGATTTGTTCTGTCGCGGGCAGGATATGTTGTGGATACCCATTCCGATGGTTCAACCGCGTTGGGCGCTATCAGAAGCAAGGCGCCGGATATGGTGATCTTGGATGTCATGCTGCCGAACAAGTCGGGTTACGATATTTTGCGGGAACTGCGCGCAGAAGAAGGCATGGCCGGACTTCCGGTGCTGATGCTGACCGCACGTGGCCAGAAGAAGGATCGTGAGATGGCGGAGCGCTACGGTGCTAGCCGCTACATGACCAAGCCGTTCTCGAATGCCGAGATGATCAACTCGGTGGCCGAGTTGCTCGACGAATGAAACCGTTGCGCCCCCTTTTTCTGGCGCGCCAAGGCTACCGGCGGCGGCGCATCATGGATGCGGCCCGGGTGTTGCCGCTGATTGGTGCATTCCTGTTCTTCGTTCCGCTCTTGTGGTCGGGGGCCGACGGCGGTGATGCCGCGACCCGCGCGGGTGTCGTCTATCTCTTCCTGATCTGGGTCGGGCTGATCCTGTTCAGTTTCTTTCTCTCGTTGTATTTGCGTCATGACATTGCCAATCCGGATCCGCCGCAGGATGAGGAGAGCCGCTGATGGTCAGCTTTAACCTGCTGGTTGTCGTCTGCATCTTTTACGTCATCCTGCTGTTTCTGGTTGCCTTTGCCGCTGAAAAGCGCGCGGAGCAGGGGCGATTGGGCTGGCTGCGCTCACCCCTCGTCTACACATTGTCGTTGTCGATCTATTGCACGGCCTGGACGTTTTATGGCGCGGTCGGCTATGCCGCGCGGTCCGGGCTGGAGTTCGTGACGATCTACCTTGGCCCGACTTTGGTTATGGTCGGCTGGTGGTGGGTTGTCCGCAAGCTGGTGCGGATCGGACGTTCGCAAAGAATTACGTCAATCGCGGACCTGATATCTTCGCGCTACGGCAAGTCGAACCTGTTGGGTGTGATCATGACCCTGATGGCGGTGGTCGCCTCGACCCCGTATATCGCGCTGCAGCTGCAATCCGTGACGCTGTCTTTCGCGGTTTTTGCAAGCGACCGGCCCGAAGGATGGGTTCAGCCGGACCTCAATTCAACCGCTCTCTGGGTGGCGGCGGGTCTGGCACTTTTCACAATTCTGTTCGGCACGAGGAACCTTGACGCGAACGAACGGCACCACGGGGTAGTGACGGCCATCGCGCTGGAGGCGGTCGTCAAGCTCGTTGCCTTGCTTGCTGTCGGCATCTTCGTGGTCTGGGGGGTCGCGGACGGACCTTCCGATATCCTGACACGGATCGAGTCGTCCCCGATTGCGGACTGGCGGCTTGACGGTGGCCGATGGGCAACTCTGATCTTTCTGTCCGGCGCGGCCTTTCTGTGTCTGCCAAGAATGTTCCAAGTCCTGGTGGTCGAGAACTCCGACGAGCGGCATGTCGCAACCGCAAGCTGGGCCTTTCCGCTCTACCTCATGCTCATGAGCTTGTTCGTGGTTCCGATCGCGGTGGTCGGGCTGTCGGAACTGCCGGCAGGCAATAACCCCGATCTCTTCGTGCTGACCGTGCCCCTGCAATTCGATCGCCAGGGATTGGCGATGCTGTCCTTCCTCGGGGGCTTCTCTTCGGCCACGTCGATGGTCATCGTCGCGGCCATCGCGCTGTCGACAATGGTGTCGAACCACATCGTCATGCCGATCTGGCTGTCGGCGCGTCGCGGCGGGGCCTCGATGTCGGGCGACGTGCGCCACATTGTCCTCGTGTCTCGGCGCGTCAGCATCGGCGGCGTGCTTGCGCTGGGGTATCTCTACTACCGGTTTTCCGGTGGCGGAGAGGCGCTGGCGGCCATCGGCCTGATTTCATTCGCGGGAGTGGCGCAAATTCTGC
>JAHEAO010000012.1 GCA_024642725.1 Paracoccaceae bacterium
CAGCCCCTTGACTCATGGCCAGCGGAATGCCCACTCTGGCACATGGACGGCGATCTGCTGTCACAACGATATGAAACCACGCAGGTTTTCTTAAAAAACTGGGAGGACTTAATAATGTCGCTAAGACGGAATCTTGCTGCGGGTCTGCTTTTCACTGCGCTGGGCGCAGTGGCGGCGCAGGCCAATACTCTTGTCTATTGCTCCGAAGGCTCGCCAGAGGGCTTTGACCCGGCGCTTTACACCGCCGGCACAACTTTCGATGCCTCAGAGCATACGATCTACGACAAGCTGGTCTTGTTCGAAACCGGAACGACCAATGTCATCCCCGGTTTGGCTGAAAGCTGGGAAGCTTCGGCGGACGGTTTGGAATATACTTTCAAGCTGCGTCAGGGCGTTAAATTCCATTCGAATGAGCAATTCACGCCCAGCCGCGATTTCAATGCTGATGATGTGATCTTCTCATTTGAACGCCAGCGCCTAGCGGACCATCCCTATCACACCGTTTCGGGTGGGACCTGGGAATACTTCGGCGGCATGTCGATGCCGGACTTGATCAAAGAGGTCGTAAAGGTCGATGACTACACGGTCAAATTCGTGTTGAATCGCCCCGAAGCGCCGATGATTTCAAACTTGGCCATGGGCTTCGCTTCGATCCTGTCTGCGGAATATGCTGATGCAATGTTGGCCGCCGGCACGCCTGAGATGCTGAACCAAGCGCCGATCGGCACCGGAGCTTTCAGCTTCGTCGCCTATCAGAAAGACGCCGTGATTCGTTATGCGGCGAACCCCGATTACTGGCGTGGCGCTTCGTCTATCGACAATCTTGTCTTTGCAATCACGCCCGACGCTTCGGTCCGCTATCAGAAGCTGAAGGCCAGCGAATGCCACGTGATGCCCTATCCGAACCCAGCCGATATCGAAGCGATGAAGTCCGACCCGGACGTCGTGATGCTGGAGCAGGAAGGCCTCAACGTCGGCTATCTCGCCTACAACACGCAAGTGGCGCCATTCGACAATGCCAAGGTCCGCAAGGCCCTGAACATGGCGATCGACAAGCAGGCGATCATTGACGTGGTCTTTCAGGGATCCGGCCAGATTGCCAAGAACCCGATTCCACCAACCATTTGGTCCTACAACGACGCAATCGTAGATGACCCCTATGATCCGGAAGCAGCAAAAGCGATGCTGGAAGCCGAAGGCGTCAAGGATCTTTCGATGAAGATCTGGGCAATGCCGGTGCAGCGTCCTTATAACCCGAACGCGCGCCGTATGGCCGAGCTGATGCAGGAAGACTTTGCGAAGATCGGCGTGACGGTAGAGATCGTTTCCTACGAATGGGGCGAGTATCTTGAGCGCTCGAAGGCCAAAGATCGCGACGGTGCGGTTCTTCTGGGTTGGACCGGCGACAATGGTGATCCGGACAACTTCCTTGCCGTCCTCTTGGGCTGCGACGGGGTGGAACGCTCGAACCGCGCACAGTGGTGCTACCAGCCGTTCGACGATATCATCCAGAAAGCAAAAGTTGTCTCTGACATCGGTGAACGTACGAAGCTTTATGAAGAGGCTCAGGTCATCTTCAAAGATCAGGCGCCATGGGCCACGATCGCGCATTCCGTCGTGTTCATGCCGGTACGCCCAGAGGTCAAGGGCTACAAGGTGCACCCGTTGGGTGGGCATATCTTCTACGGCGTAGATCTCGCTGAATAACAAGAAACGGGCGGGGCCGCTTCGGCCCCGCCTGCCATTTGCCGGAACCCCCCATGACTGATCGTTACAGCGAATTTCGCAAGATCGCGCGCGACCTTGGTCTAGACGCCGTCGCGCTTGTGCCAGGATCGAACTTTACCAGGCTCTTCAACCAGTCATTCCATAGCCACGAACGACCCTTGGTCGTCGTAATCCCGGTCTCGGGCCAGCCATCTGCGATCGTGCCAAATCTCGAACTTCGGTCATTCGACTTGCTAAAGTTCGAAGGAGAGGTCTTCGACTGGCGCGATCAGGCAGGCTATGCCGATGCCTTTCAGCGACTTGCAGACCACTTGCCGCTTTCGTCCATCGCTGTCGAGGGACAGGTCATGCGCGTTTTCGTACATCATGCGCTGACCAAAGCTTATCCCGGCCTGAGGGTCGTCGATGCAGAGCGGCAGATTGCCGGTTTGCGTATCCGCAAGTCACCGGATGAGATCGAGGCCCTCGAAGCGGCCATCCGGATTTCCGAAGCGGCGCTGGCCAAGGTGCTTGAACAGGTCCGCGTCGGCATGACTGAAACCGAAGTCGAGTCGCTGTTGACCCAGGCGCTTTTTGCGAACGGTGCGGATGAACATGCATTCGGTCCCATCGTGGCTGCCGGCGACAACTCGGCGCGCCCGCACGCCCATGCCCGTGCCGACTATGCAATCAAGGCGGGCGACGCCCTGCTTCTGGATTTCGGGGCGCGAAAATCAGGCTTCTGCGCCGATATCACGCGAACCGTCTTTGTCGGACATGCTTCGGACGAGGCGCAGGAAGTCTACGACACAGTCCTGCGGGCAAATCTAAAGGGACATGAGGTGACGAAGGCTGGCATCACGGCGCATCAGATTGATGATGCCGTGACTGGCGTGCTCGAAGCCTCGCGTTTTGCGGATCGCATCCGCACAAAGACTGGCCACGGCCTTGGTCGCGACGTTCATGAAGCGCCCTATATCATGCGCGGCAACCACGAGGTGCTCGAGGCGGGCACGGTTTTCACCAACGAGCCGGGGCTTTACAAGATCGGCAGCTTCGGCGTCCGGATCGAGGATGATGTCCTGGTAACCGAAGATGGGTGCCGTTCATTGACCTCATTCCCCAAAACGCTGACTGTGGTCGGATAATGCTGCGCTATGTCCTTTCCCGGTTACTGACGTTCCTGCCAACCTTCTTCGGCGTGACGCTTATAGCTTTCTCGTTCATCCGGCTTCTGCCCGGCGACCCGATCGTGGTCATGGCTGGCGAACGCGGCATCTCCGATGAACGTTACCAGCAATTGCGTGAACAGTTCGGCTTCGACCAACCGCTGATGAAGCAGTATCTCGATTACCTCTGGGGTGTCCTGCATGGCGATCTTGGCCAGTCCTTCGTGACGAAGAAACCGGTTTGGGACGAATTCTTCGCCCTATTCCCTGCGACGCTGGAACTTTCGATCTGCGCGATGATTTTCGCCGTGGCGCTCGGTCTGCCCGCCGGGGTCATCGCTGCAGTCAACCGGGGCAAGTTCTTCGACCGGGCATTAATGTCAACTGCGCTCGTGGGTTATTCCATGCCCATCTTCTGGTGGGCATTGCTGCTGATCATCGTCGTCTCCGGCATGATGGGGCTGACCCCGGTTTCGGGACGGATCAGCCTGCTTTACTACTTTGACAATGCCACCGGCTTCATGCTGATCGACAGCCTTATGTCTGGGCAAAAAGGGGCGTTTGGCTCGGCGGTTCACCACCTTATCCTGCCAACCATCGTCCTTGGAACGATCCCCTTGGCGGTTATTGCGCGCCAGACCCGGTCGGCCATGCTGGAGGTTTTGAGCGAAGACTATATTCGCACGGCCCGCGCGAAGGGCTTGTCCCCCTACCGGGTCAACGGCGTACATGCGCTGCGCAATGCTCTGATCCCGGTTATCACAGTAATTGGCTTGTCGGTTGGAACGTTGCTTGCTGGCGCGATCCTGACCGAGACGATCTTTAGCTGGCCCGGTATCGGCAAGTGGATGGTCGACAGCATCTTCCGGCGCGACTACCCGGTCGTGCAGGGTGGATTGCTTCTGATCGCCGTCATGGTGATGATCGTGAACCTGACCGTGGACGTGCTCTACGGCCTCATCAATCCCAAGATCAGGAAACGCTGATGGCCCTGACGCCCGTATCAACCCCGACCTTACGGAACCGCCCCGGTCGTCTGCACGAATTCTGGTACTACTTCCGCGAAAATCGGGGCGCCGTGATCGGGCTTTGGGTTTTTGCGGCCTTCGTCATCGTCGCCCTCTTTGCGCCTCTGATCGCACCCCACGATCCGACCCAACAGTACCGTGAACACCTTTTGCAGCCACCGTTCTGGGCGGATGGCGGCAGCCTCACCTATCCTTTGGGCACCGATGCGCTCGGTCGGGACATGCTGTCGCGCCTTCTGCACGGGGCACGCTATTCCTTCTACGTAGGCATCGTCGTCGTCGCGTTTGCCGCGTCCGGCGGCATCATCATCGGACTTCTGGCGGGGTTCGCGCCGAAATGGCTCGACACGGTGATCATGCGGCTCATGGACATCATCTTGGCCTTCCCATCACTCTTGCTGGCTCTCGTACTCGTGGCGATCCTCGGCCCGTCGCTGACCAATGCGATGATCGCCATCGCTATCGTTTTGCAGCCTCACTATGTGCGGCTGACACGCGCTTCGGTGATGGCAGAAAGATCCAAGGACTATGTGACCGCTGCAAAGGTCACCGGCGCGAAATTGCCGCGGCTGATGTTCGTCACTGTCCTGCCGAACTGCCTCTCGCCAATCATCGTTCAGGCGGCGCTTTCGTTCTCGACGGCCATCCTTGACGCGGCAGCGCTTGGATTTCTCGGGATGGGTGCGCAACCGCCGACACCGGAATGGGGCACCATGCTGGCCGAAGCGCGCGAGTTTATCCTGCGTGCGTGGTGGGTCGTGACCTTTCCGGGCCTTGCGATCCTGCTTACCGTGCTCGCGATCAACTTGATGGGCGATGGATTGCGCGATGCATTCGACCCGAAGCTGAGGCGGAGTTAGGCCATGTCGCTTCTGGAAATACGCAATCTCTCGGTCGACTTCGCGACGACCTCGGGTCAGTTCCGTGCCGTGGATGGAGTTGATCTTTCCGTGGATACCGGAGAGATCCTTGCGATCGTCGGGGAAAGTGGTTCTGGAAAATCGGTCTCGATGCTGGCGCTGATGGGTCTCTTGCCATGGACGGCCACGATTACCGCCGATGCGCTGAGCTTTGGCGGGAAGGACCTGCGCAAGCTTGGCGCGAAAGAGCGGCGGCAGATCATCGGCAAGGACATGGCAATGATCTTCCAGGAGCCGATGTCATCTCTCAACCCCTGTTTCACCGTGGGATTCCAGATCAAGGAAGCGCTGCGCCTGCATCTCGGGATGGATCGCGCCGCACGCCACAATCGTGCGATCGAACTGTTCGAGATGGTTGGCATTCCGGCCCCCGAACAGCGGCTTGCCACATTTCCGCACCAGATGTCGGGCGGCATGAACCAGCGAGTGATGATCGCGATGGCGATCGCCTGCAGCCCAAAGCTGCTGATCGCGGACGAACCAACGACGGCGTTGGACGTGACCATTCAGGCGCAGATACTTGACCTTCTGACCGGCCTTCAGAAAGACACCGGCATGGCGCTGATCCTGATCACGCATGACATGGGTGTGGTCGCAGAAACCGCAGAACGGGTTAGCGTCCAATATGCCGGCCAGAAGGTCGAAGAACAGCCGGTTGACGATCTCTTCTCGAGGCCGCACCACCCTTACACGGCCGCCTTGCTGGCAGCATTGCCCGAACGCGCAACGACCAAACACCTGCCGACAATTCCGGGCGTCGTTCCGGGCCAGTTCGACCGTCCCGCCGGGTGCCTGTTCTCGCCCCGCTGCAAATACGCCGACGAAAAATGTCGCACGCAGCCACCGCAACCGAAATCCTCGGACGTCGGGCATGCGCGTTGCTACTATCCGCTTGCCACAAAGCAGGAGGCTTCGGCATGACCGCGCCTGTCGTTGTCGCCACGAACCTCAGCCGACATTACGAGGTCCGATCCGGCCCGTTCAGCAAACCGCATGTCGTTCGTGCCTTGTCGGATGCCAGCTTTTCCCTGTCCCCCGGAAAGACGCTTGCCGTTGTCGGAGAAAGCGGTTGCGGAAAGTCGACGCTGGCGCGGCTTATCACGATGATCGAACCGCCAACCGCCGGTGAATTCACGCTGGACGGTCAACTTGCCACGCCTGACAGATGGGCGGACCTTCGCACTGATGTTCAGATCGTCTTTCAAGACCCTTACGGGTCACTCAATCCGCGCCAGCGGGTCGGGGCAATCCTCGAAGAGCCGCTCAAGATCAACCGGCCAGACATCGACGCTACAGAGCGGACCAAGAAAGCTCGTGAAATGCTTGAGCTTGTCGGCTTGCGGGCAGAGCATTACGATCGCTACCCTCATATGTTCTCTGGTGGCCAGCGCCAACGCATCGCAGTGGCCCGCGCCCTGATGCTGGAACCCAAGGTGCTGGTGCTGGACGAACCCGTGTCCGCCCTAGACCTGTCGATCCAGAGTCAGATCCTGAACCTTCTGGTCGATTTGCAGGAGAAGCTGGGGCTGGCATATCTCTTCATCAGCCACGACTTGTCGGTGGTCAAACATATGGCCGATGACGTGATTGTCATGTATCTAGGGCGCCCGGTTGAAACGGGTTCAAAGGCCGCCATATTTGCAGCCCCGCGCCACCCGTATACAAAGGCGCTTTTGTCGGCGACGCCAACGGCCGATCCGCGTGCCCGCAAGGAACGCATCAAGCTCGAGGGTGAACTTCCGTCCCCAAGCAACGTGCCCCTTGGCTGCGCCTTCGCTCCGCGCTGTTGGAAGGCGAAGGACAAGTGCCGCAAGGAGCGCCCGCTTCTTGATAGCAGTGAGCATCCGGCCGCATGTTTCTACCCGGAGAGTTGATCGGGAAGCATCCGCTCAGGTCTTGCCTGTCGCAACCACCAGAGACGTCCCGGCAGCTGCCAGCCGTTCGGTGATCTTGGTCGGCGGTTCTTGGTCGGTTACGACTTCATGGATTTCCGCAAAATCGGCAACCGACACGAGACCACGTCTGCCGTATTTTGTGTGATCCGTCGCCACGACAGTGCGGCTTCCCCGGCTTAGCATGATCCGTGCAAGTTCCGCCTCTCCCAAATCGAAATCCATGACGCCGTCAACATCCACGGCCCCTGCGGAAATCACCGAATGATCGACCGTGAAACGACGCACGAATTCCAGCGCCGACTGACCAAAGGCCGCTCCGGAGTCACTGCGCAATTCGCCCCCGGCCATATAGACGCGGTTGCCATTAACCGTCGCCAGCGTCCGCGCAATATCAGAAGAATTGGTCACCACAGTCAGCCGCCGATGACCCATCAACTCGCGGGCAACAAAACTGGTTGTTGTTCCGGTATCCAACATCACGGATTCGCCGTCGCTGATCGACGCCGCAACCGCTCTGGCAATGGCCTGTTTTGCACTCGCGTTCTCGCGCATTCTGCGCTGGAATGGCGCCTCTCCCATCTGCCCGGCCAGACCGACGGCCCCGTGAATCCGCACCACAGCGCCGGTTTCGCTGAGCGCCTTCAGGTCCCTTCGCACAGTTTCCAGAGAGACACCGAAATGCCGGGCCATATTGGCTATGGATACCGTTCCCTCCATTTCCAAAAGGTCGAGAATCTCAGCATGGCGTTTTGACAGCATCGCGCGGGGTTTCCGAGAATTTATTAGGCATTCACCTGTGAATAGAACCATCAAACCGATGATTCGGTCTAAAGCAACACAAAAAGCCACATTTTTGTTGACAGGTGAGGTCGCCTTGCGCGTAACTTTCGGGATTAGACCGCACCGCGACGGATGTGAAATTCGCTCGGGGTCAGGGGTGGGCGCTGCCTGCGGTCGGCAAAAATCGATGCGCAGGGAGTTTGAAATGACCAATACAAGAACCATCCACAAATTGCTTGCGGGATGTGCCACGGTGTCGGCGCTGATGCTGTCGGCCACGGCCTTGCCGTCGCTCGCTCAGGAATCCGACGATCCGATCAAGCTGACGTTGCATGACTGGACCGGTCAGTTGATCACGACGCAAATCATGGGGGAGGTGCTGCAAAAAGCCGGCTACAACGTCGAATACGTTCAGGCAGACTACCTTGCGCAATTCGCCGGATTGGAGACAGGCGATCTCGCTGTCGCGATGGAAATGTGGGAAACCACAGGTCGCGATGCGATGGATGCGGCGACAGCCACCGGCAAGGTCGAGAACTTTGGACCCACGGGCATGAAGGCGAAAGAGGAATGGTGGTATCCGAGCTATATGAAAGAGCTTTGCCCCGGTCTGCCCAATTGGGAAGCCTTGAAAGACCCGGCTTGCGCCGAGGCGTTTTCTACCGCTGAAACCGCACCCAAGGGTCGCTATCTTGGCGGGCCGGTGACTTGGGGCGGCTTCGATGACGAGCGCGTCGAAGCACTCGACCTACCTTTCGAGGTCATCCACGCAGGCACGGACGCAGCACTATTTGCCGAGCTTGAAAGCGCCTACCAGCGAAAGGCTCCGATCTTGCTATGGATCTACGCACCGCACTGGGCCCCGGCCAAATATGAAGGCGAATGGGTGGAATTTCCGGAATACACCGCGGAGTGCTACAATGACCCCGCTTGGGGCATCAACCCGGACATGGCCTATGACTGCGGCAAGCCGTTTGGCGAGATCTGGAAAGTCGGTTGGGCTGGCGTCAAAGACAAGTGGCCGGGCGCTTACCAGGCGATCTTGGCCTTCAACATCGAGAATGCCGAGATGGGCGCGATGATCACCGAGGTCGATCTGAACGGCAAGACAGTCGAAGCGGTCACTGAAGAGTGGATGGCAGCCAACGAAGGACGTTGGAAGAGCTGGATCGGTCAGTAATCCCTTAGTCATCGGCCATCGGTCTTTTGCCGGTGGCCGAGTTCAGCGCCACCTTTCACAAGTCGAGCCCTCGATGCCCGAGCCGACCGCCAAGCTTGTTTGCCGAAATGTCTGGAAACTGTTCGGCTCCGGTGCCGCCGATAAGTTGTCGGCGATGGGCGGTCGTCCGGAGCTTTCCGAGATTAGCCGGGCAGGTCTTGTCAGCGCCGTCCGCGACGTGAACCTCGACGTGCGCGAAGGCGAGATTTTTGTTATCATGGGACTTTCTGGCTCGGGGAAGTCAACGCTCGTCCGCTGCCTGTCGCGGCTTGTCGAGCCAACCGCCGGAGAGATACTTTTCAACGGGCGCAACCTGCTTGCCGCCAGCGATCAGGAAATGATCGAAATCCGCCGCCACAAGATGGGAATGGTGTTTCAGCACTTCGCGCTGCTGCCGCACATGACAGTCCTTGAAAACGTCGCTTTTCCGCTAGAAGTGCAGGGCATGGCGCGACTTGACAGGTTAGCAAGAGCCCAGGAAATGGTGAGCCTTGTCGGCCTTTCCGGACGTGAAGACGCATATCCGCGCCAATTGTCAGGTGGTCAGCAGCAGCGCGTCGGCATTGCGCGAAGCCTGGCGGTCGAACCGGAGCTTTGGTTTCTCGACGAACCGTTTTCCGCGCTCGATCCGCTGATCCGGCGCGAGATGCAGGACGAGTTCGTTCGCCTTCAATCTGTCCTGCGCAAGACCATCGTCTTCATTACCCATGATTTCGACGAAGCCATCCGCCTTGCCGATCGCATCGCGATAATGAAGGACGGAGCAATCGTTCAGTCCGGCACAGCCGAAGAAATCGTGCTAAACCCCGCGACAGACTATGTTCGTGAATTCACGCAGGCGGTGCCCAAGGCCAAGGTTGTCCGGGTCAGCTCGGTGATGTCGAAGGACGTTGGGCTCGACGGGCTCAGCGTGCCATCCCGCGCGACTGTCGCAGAGGCAGCGCCGCTCTTCCTGGAAGGCGCCAACAGCCTGAGAGTTGTTGACGAGGGCGGCAAGCCAGTCGGCACGCTGCACCGCGACGATGTCATCCACCTTTTACTCGAGTCATGAGTGATGGTTGCCGCAAATAGCAAATCCCCAATATCTGCCAAAGGGCCTGCCGGCAGTTTGATATGGGGCGTAGGGTCGGTGCTCTTCCTGGCGTTTTGGCAACTCGGTAGCCGCTGGCTCCCCTGGGCATTTGAATACCCCAAAGGCTGGACGATCCCGGCGGCCCAATGGATCGGGCAATTCATGAAGTGGCTGCTGAATGAAGCCCATTTCGGGCTTTTCACCTTTGCAGAGCTGACCCGCTTCATCGCCGCAGTCATCGACTTCCCCTACAGGATCGTTCTCAGTCTGCTCTCCACCGGGTTTCTCTCCGGGCAGGGTTCGTCGGCAGAACAGATATTGCCCCCCGTCGCGTGGATCGCGGTTGTCGCGATATTTGCACTCCTTGGCTACCTTGCCGAAGGCCGCCGACTGGCGCTGATCGTAACGGGGTGCATGGTGTTCGTGGCGGTCTTCGGCCAGTGGAGCAGCGCGATGGTGACATTGGCGTCCATACTCGTCGCAGTACCAATCGGTGTGGCGTTGGGGCTTCTTCTGGGCATCGCGGCCTATCGAAGCGCATGGGTCGAACGGCTGCTGCAGCCCATCTTGGATTTGATGCAAACGATTCCGGTTTTCGCATATCTTGTTCCGATCCTGTTCATGTTCGGCTTCGGCCCAACTGCAGCCGTCGTCGCAACCGTGATCTATGCCATGCCGCCCATGACCCGGGTCACGTTGATGGCGCTTCAGCGGGTGCCATCTGAAATTCGTGATCTTGGCCGGATGATCGGGTGTACGAGGGCGCAGTTGACTTGGCGGGTCATGGTGCCCACCGCGCAGGATGCGCTGATGGTCGGCGTCAATCAGGTGATCATGCTCTCGCTCAACATGGTCATCATTGCCTCGATGATCGGCGCGGGTGGTCTTGGCTTCGACGTGTTGGCCGCGCTTCGGCGGCTTGACTTCGGCGCGGGGCTGGAGGCGGGCCTTGCCATTGTCGCCCTCGCCATCGCACTTGACCGGCTGAGCCAGGCCTTCGTTCGCCGCCCGGTCAGGGAAACGCCGCAGGGATCTTGGCCAAGCCGGCACCCGTATTTGCTGTCTGCGCTCGCGACGATCCTTGTTGCAGGTCTTGCTGGGTCAATCGTTCCGGCGATCCAGACCTATCCAGTTGGCTGGCAGCTCTCGACCGGTGAGTTCTGGTCCGATGTCGTCAAATGGATCAACGTCAACTATTTCGATGCGCTTGAAGCAATCAAGAACTTCTTCCTGCTCAACCTGCTCATTCCCTTCAAGCGGTTCCTTATCGGTTTGCCCTGGCTGGGCGTGGTCGCGTTCCTGGTGCTTGCCGGGTGGCGCGTGAAAGGGCCCAGACTGGCTCTGCTGGTCGGTTGCCTAGGCTTCTTGATTGCCGCCACCGGTCAGTGGGAAAAGGCCATGATTACGGTCTACCTATGCGGTATCTCGACCATCATTGCCATGGTGATCGGTGTGCCCATTGGCATTGCCTCAGCCGAACGGCCGCGTCTTTGGCGCTGGGTGCAGGTCATCATTGACACGCTTCAGACCTTGCCGAGTTTCGTCTACCTGATGCCGGCCGTGATGTTGTTCCGGGTTGGCGATTTCACTGCGATGATTGCCGTCGTTGCCTTTGCTGTTGCCCCGGCAATTCGCTACACCGCGCTTGGCTTGCGCGGTGTCGACCCGGCGCTGGTCGAGGCAGGAAAGGCAATGGGTTGTACCCCACGTCAGATCCTGACCCGGATCAAGTTGCGTCTCGCACTTCCGGAGATTTTGCTGGGGCTGAACCAGACTATCATGTTCGCGCTTTCGATGCTGGTGATCACTGCCCTCGTGGGGACGCGTGATCTGGGGCAAGAGGTCTACATTGCGCTGACCAAGGCTGATTCCGGCCGGGGACTTGTCGCCGGCCTTGCGGTTGCTTTCATCGCTATCATAGCCGACCGCTTGATCCAGGCAGGCGCGCAGAACGCCCGACTGCGCCTAGGCATTTCGCAGGTTCGCACATGAGCCTTGCACTGATCAGGAAACTCCCGTGCTGGCAGGGCGAGATCACAGCGGAGCCGCTGAATGGCGGGCTCTCCAACGAAAGCTGGAAAGTCACCGATGAGGCGGGCGCACATGTCGTGCGGTTCGGAACCGACTATCCGTTTCATCACGTGGACCGCCGCCGGGAAGTGGTGGTCGCTCGCGCCGCCCATGCGGCGGGCTTTGCGCCAGAGGTCGAATATTCCGACGAAGGGGTCATGGTGTCCACTTTTCTGGACGCCCGCACATGGGCAGAGTCCGACCTTGCCCAGTCGCCTGACCGCGTCGCAAAGATGCTTCGTGACTTTCACACGCAGATGCCGCGATATGTTACCGGTCCCGGCTTTGCTTTCTGGGTCTTCCATGTAATCCGCGACTATGCCCGTACCCTGCAGGAAGGGAACAGCCGACTTGCCGCAAGACTTCCGGGCTTCCTGAGCCTTGCTGAACAACTCGAAGATGTGCAAGTGCCCCTGCCGATCGTCTTCGGTCATCATGACTTGCTCCCCGCGAATTTTCTTGATGACGGTGAGCGGCTCTGGCTGATCGATTTCGAATATGCCGGTTTCGGCACCGCGATGTTCGATCTGGCCGGCGCCGCTTCAAATTCGGGAATGTCGGAAGAGCAGGCCCTTGCACTTCTGGCGGGCTATTTCAACAAGGCCCCGGACGATGCCACATTGCGCGCCTTCGATGCGATGCGTTGCGCTTCACTCTTGCGCGAGGCGATGTGGGCGATGGTGTCAGAATTTCACTTGAATGCCCCTGGCGTGGACTATGCGGCCTACGCGCAGGAGAACCTGACGCGCCTGCAGTCCGCTATCGAACAGTACCAACAGAAATACGGGAAGCTCGCAAGATGACCCTGCCACCCAAGGCCCAGATCGTTGTAATAGGCGGGGGGATCATCGGATGCTCCACCGCGTACCATCTTGCGCGCGACCACAAAGCGGATGTGATCCTGTTGGAACAGGGCAAGCTGACATCCGGATCGACTTGGCATGCGGCGGGACTGGTGGGCCAATTGCGGTCTTCGGCGTCGATTACGCGCGTCCTGAAATACTCGGTCGATCTCTACAAACGGCTCGACAAGGAAACCGGCCTTGAAACCGGCTGGAAGATGACGGGCTGTCTGAGGCTGGCAACGAACCAGGACCGATGGACGGAATACCGTCGGTTGGCGACCACCGCCCGCAGCTTTGGGATGGAGATGCACCTGATATCGCCAGAGGAGGTCAAGCGGATGTGGCCGCTGATGGATGTCTCGGATCTTGTCGGCGCCAGTTGGTTGCCGACGGACGGTCAGGCCAGCCCTTCCGATATAACGCAGTCGCTCGCCAAGGGCGCGCGAATGCACGGCGCGAAGATTCATGAAGGCGTGCGCGTCATAGGCTTCGGGATGAAGGGTGACCGGATTGCCAGCGTGCGGACTGACAAGGGTGAGATCGAATGCGAAACCGTGGTGAACTGCGCCGGTCAATGGGCGCGACAGGTGGGCGCGATGGTTGGCATCAACGTTCCGCTGCAACCCGTAAAACACCAATACATAGTCACTGAGAAGATACCGGGCCTGGCTGCTGATGCGGCAACGTTGCGCGATCCGGACCGCCGGACCTATTTCAAGGAGGAGGTCGGGGGCTTGGTGATGGGCGGCTACGAGCCAAATCCGCAGCCGTGGACGACCGGCGATGTTCCGAATGACTGGGAGTTTCGTCTGTTCGATGATGACTTCGACCATTTCGAGCAGCACATGGAACAGGCCATAGCCCGCATCCCCGCGCTGGAACAGGCCGGGGTCAAGCAAATGATCAACGGTTCGGAAAGCTTCACGCCGGACGGCAACTTCATACTTGGTGCGGCACCCGAATGTTCCAACATGTTCGTAGGGGCCGGTTTCAACGCTTTCGGCATTGCCTCGGGCGGCGGAGCGGGTTGGGTGCTGGCAGAATGGGCGATGACCGGAGAGGCGCCGCTCGACCTTTGGGTTGTCGATATCCGGCGTTTTTCCGACCTGCACCGCGACCGGCAGTGGGTCTGCGACCGAACGCTTGAGGCCTACGGAAAGCACTACACGATCGGTTTCCCGCACGAGGAATATACCAGCGGTCGCCCCCGGATCGTTTCGCCGCTTTATGATCGGCTCAAAAAGCACCGTGCGGTCTTCGGCTCTAAGCTGGGCTGGGAAAGGCCCAACTGGTTCGCCCCCGAGGGAACGGAAGCACGCGACGAATACTCGATGGGCCGACAGAACTGGTTTCATCCCGTGGGGGCGGAACACAGACATGTGCGCGAAGCCGTCGGAATCTTCGATCAGTCGTCCTTTGCGAAGTACGAGCTTTCCGGAAAGGATGCGGCGGCCGCGCTGGACTGGATTTGCGCCAATGACGTTTCCAGACCCATTGGAAGGCTGACCTATACTCAGCTCTTGAATACACGCGGTGGGATCGAGGCCGATCTGACCGTCGCCCGGCTTTCCGAGGACCGGTTCTACATAGTTACCGGTACCGGGTTCCGCACCCATGACGCTGCTTGGATCGTAGACCACCTGCCCAATGGAGATGCGCGATTGTCAGACATCACGGAGGATTGGGGCACTCTTTCGTTGATGGGTCCGAGGTCCCGCGAAGTGCTGGCAAGAGTTACCGATGCCGATGTATCGAATGCCGCCTTCCCATTTGGCCATCTCCGCGAGCTGAGTGTCGCGGGGACGGCGGTCCGCGCGTTGCGCGTGACCTATGTCGGGGAACTCGGCTGGGAATTGCACATTCCCATTGCCGCGATCGGCGATGTATTCGATGCGCTGATGGCTGCGGGCGTCAACGAGGCGATCCGCCCCATTGGCTATCGCGCGCTGGAATCGCTGCGGCTGGAGAAGGGCTATCGTGCCTGGTCCTCTGATATTACGCCAAACGACACTCCGTTCGAGGCTGGTCTTGGCTGGGCGGTGAAGCTGCGCAAGAACACCCCGTTCATGGGACGCGATGCGCTGGAAGTCGCAGCGGGGAAGCCGCTCGGCAAACGGTTCGTTGGCTTCACGCTGGACAATCCCGACGCAGTGCTGCTGGGACGGGAAACGATCCTGCGCGACGGCAAGCCGGTCGGATATCTGACTTCGGGCGGCTACGGCTACACCATCGGCAAGAGCATCGGCTACGGCTATGTTCGTGACCAATCTGGTGTTAGCGACGATTTCATGAACGCGGGTCGTTACGACCTTGTCGTCGCGGGCGAAACCCTGCCCGCGCGGATCGGGCTGGAGCCTTTCTACGATCCGACAAACGTCCGTGTGAAATCATGACCGCTGATCGTCACGCAAGGATTGTGATCATCGGCGGCGGTGCGATCGGTTGTTCGCTGGCATATCATCTGGCCCGGGCAGGCGAAAATGACGTTCTGGTTCTCGAAAAGGCGCAGATCACACACGGTTCCACATGGCACGCCGCTGGTTTAGTCGGTCAGCTCCGCGGCAAACGGGCGCTGACCCGGCTCATGCAGAACTCTGTTGCTGTCTTCGACAGCCTCGGCTCGGAAACAGGCATGGTCATCGACTGGAAAAAGGTTGGCAGTTTGCGCCTTGCTGCCAGTGACGCGCGGTGGAGCGAGATAAGACGCTCCATGCAGCTTGCAAAGTCCTTTGGTTTCGAGACGCATGAAATGTCGCCAAAGGAAGCGCAGGCGATGTTTCCGCATATCGACCCAAAGGGCGTTGTGGGCGCGGCCTACATTCCGACCGATGGATATGTCGACCCATACGCGTTGACGCAGGCCTATGCCCATGCGGCCCGCAAAGGCGGCGTGAAATTCGAAGAAGGCGTCACGGTCAACGACATTCCTGTGAAGGACCGCCGCGCCACCGGGGTGGTGACGGATCACGGGACGATCAGCGCAGATATCGTGGTGAACTGCGCGGGTTACTGGGCGCGGCGCATTGGCCAAATGGCGGGCGTGGCGCTCGCCGCCGGTGTCGTCGAGCACCAGTATTTCGTCACCGAAAAGGGGCTGGACCTACCCGCGAACCTGACCACGCTCCGCGACCCCGACAACAATTTCTACCTCAAGCCGGATGTTGGCGGCGCCTATGCCATCGGCGGTTGGGAGGATGGAACCAAACCCTGTTGGCATCAGTCGGCACCGTTCGATTTTGCGCGTCAGCTTTTCCCGGAAAATCTGGAACGGCTCGAACGCTTCGCAACTCTTGCCGCCGACCGCCTGCCGGTGCTCAACGACATCGGTATTCGCACGATCATCAATGGCCCGATCCCGGTCTCTGCCGATGGCGAACCGATCATGGGGCTCGCCCCGGAACTGGAAAATTTCTTTGTTGCCTGCGGCTTCACAGCCGGCATCGCGGCTTCCGGCGGTGCGGGTGAGGCGATGGCAAACTGGATTTTGCACGGCGACCCGGGGCTGGATCTTTGGCCATTCGATGTGCGTCGGTTCGGCCCGCCTCATGCACAGGCCAGCTATCTGGAAGAGCGCGCGATCGAGGCTTACGGTGCCTATTACAAGGTTCACTGGCCCGGAGATCAAACGCAGGCGGGCAGGGGGCTGCGCCGCTCACCGCTTTATCCGGCGCTGTTAGAGGCACAGGCTGTCCTTGGCGCGAAATTCGGCTGGGAGCGTCCGCTCTGGTTTCGGACCTCTGATCCGACGGCGAGCGAAATTCCTAGTTTCGAAGGCAAGCCAGGTTGGTTCGGCGCCGTCGCGGTCGAGGCCAACGCGATCCGGACCGGGGTCGCGTTGATCGATCAGACTTCATTCTCGAAATTCGAAATCACCGGCTCCGGCGCGCAAGCCGCGCTGAACCGGATTGCCGCCGCCGATCTTGGCGGCGCGCCGGGGCAGGCCGTTTACACGCAACTCTGCAATGCCAAAGGTGGGATAGAGGCCGACGTGACTCTCATTCACGTTGAGGAAGGCCGGTTTCTTCTTGTCACCGGTTCGGGCTTTGGGGTGCGCGACGCAGCATGGGTGCGCCGACAACTGCCACCTGATGTAACCCTGCGCGACGTGACAAATGTGTTCGCTGTCATCAATCTTTGTGGTCCGAAGGCGCGCGAGGTGCTGCAGAAAACCTGTGCCGATGACATCTCGAACACCGTATTCCCGTTCCTGACCGCGCGTGGAATTGAGATCGGACTGGCAAAATCGCTGGCCGTGCGCGTGGGCTATGTCGGCGAACTCGGCTGGGAACTATACGTCCCAAACGAATATGCCGCGCATGTCTACGAAACGCTTCTGCGAGCCGGGGAGGACGAGGGCATCCGACCCGTGGGTTATCTGGCGGTTGAGAGCTGTCGTCTGGAAAAGGGCTATGTCTACTGGTCTGCGGAGGTCACGCCTGAAACAACACCATTCGAGGCCGGCCTCGGGTTTGCCGTCGATCTCGGCAAAGAGGAATTTACCGGGCGCGACGCCCTGCGTGCAGCCAAGTCTGCCAAGCCGAAACGTCGCCTGACGACATTCACTGTCGACGGCTTTGCGCCGTTTCATGGTGGCGAAACGATCCTGTCCGGAAACAAGGTCGTGGGCTCGCTGACCAGCGCAGGCTATGGGCACCATCTCGGGTGCACGATCGGCTTTGGCTATCTCCCTGCGGATCTTGCGGCTATGCAGGATTTTCGGATTGAGGCGTTTGGTAAGTCCTACCCGGCCAGACGCGCGCCACGATGTCTTTACGACGCAAAGATGGAAAGGCTGAAACGATGACGGATCAGTCCGGGGAGCTCGCCGCGATCATCAAGCGGATCGATTTTCTGAAAGATGCAGGTACACCCACACGCTTGGGCGGCCTGACCAACATGGTTTATCGGCTAGGGGACTATTGTCTGCGCGTCCCCGGTGACGGAACAGAGGAATACATCGACCGCAAGAATGAAGCAGTCGCAGCAGCAGAGGCCGCTGCGGCTGGCGTCAGCCCCGAAGTGCTGCACGTTGAGCCGGCGACGGGAATCATGGTCACCCGATTTGTCGACGGTGCGGTCACGATGACGCCAGAAGCCTTCGCAGCGCGGGCCGGTGCTCCAGTCCGCGCCGGAGAAGCGCTGTCAAGGTTGCATGGCTCTGGCGCAGTGTTCCCGTTTCGCTTTGAACTCTTCGCGATGATCGACGAATATCTGGCAATCCTGTCGACCAAGGATGTGACATTGCCGGAGGGCTACCATCAGGTCGTAGACGAAGCAGAAGCAGTCCGGACCGCGCTTTCCGCACATCCGGTTCCGCTGGCACCCTGCCATTGCGATCCCCTTTGCGAGAATTTCCTCGATACCGGCAAGAGGATGTGGATCGTCGATTGGGAGTATGCCGGCATGAACGATCCGATGTGGGACCTCGGTGATCTCTCGGTAGAGGCCGGGTTGACGCCGCAACAGGATAGCGAAATGCTTGCCGCCTATTTCGGGGCAGAGGCGTCGGTGTTCGACCATGGCCGAATGGTGATCTACAAAGCCATGTGCGACCTGTTATGGACCCTTTGGGGGCTGATTCAGTTGGCCAATGACAATCCGGCGGAAGATTTCCGCGCATATGCCGATGGCCGGTTCGCCCGCTGCAAGGCTCTCATGGCGGGGCCGGATTTTGCCGGGCACATTGCCAACGTCGCGGCAGGGAAGGCGGGACAAGGGTGATTTCCGTTCACAAATTTGTCTGCACCGCGGCTCTCCTCTCGCATTGACGAGGCTGACGCTCTATCTTCCCTATCGAGTTGCTGTGCGCCCAGCCGACATTTGCCCGGAGTCAGAAAGGATTCGAAATGCCGAATGAAACCGAACGCGCAGTCCTTGCCGGAGGATGCTTCTGGGGGATGCAGGACCTTATCAGACGATTCACCGGCGTGGTGTCGACGCGAGTCGGCTACACCGGCGGCGACGTTCCCAATGCAACCTATCGCAACCACGGAACCCATGCGGAAGCGATCGAGATCATCTATGATCCCAGCCAGACCACCTATCGGACGTTGCTGGAGTTCTTCTTTCAGATACATGACCCAACGACGAAGAACAGGCAGGGAAATGATCTGGGGTTGAGCTATCGTTCCGCGATTTACTACACGACCGATGAGCAGCGCAAAACCGCGCTAGATACGATTGCGGACGTCGACGCCTCGGGTCTCTGGCCCGGCAAGGTGGTAACGGAAGTAGCCGGGGCTGGGCCATTCTGGGAGGCCGAGCCAGAACATCAGGACTACTTGGAACGCTTGCCCAATGGCTACACCTGCCACTTCATACGCCCCGATTGGAAGCTCCCCCGGCGATCATCCGCTGCCTGAGAACCAAGCACGGGCCTGCGGCACCTCCAATCGTCCTGCAGACACAGTCTGAGCAGTATCGCGAAGGTCAAAGAGCCTCTTTGGTCAATCGTCTGGGAGGGCTGGACAGGCCCTGCCGTGCCATGCATTATTTACCAGATTTTGCCATCTAGGGAAATAACGCAGTTAAATGAACAATTTTGCCGAGTCATTTTCTGTGTCCTTGCGGCTGGTCTTTCTTGGGGATGCCGAGCTTTGGGCAATTGTCCTGCTCTCACTTCAGGTCTCGCTTACGGCTGTCATACTTGCCTGCTTAATCGGCATGCCATTTGGGGCGATGCTCGCTGTCACGCGATTCCCCGGTCGTAGGCCGCTGGTCGTCACCGTGAATGCGCTAATGGGGCTGCCGCCGGTCGTGGTCGGACTTCTGGTCTATCTGATGTTGTCGAACTCTGGGCCGCTGGGTGTCCTGCAGCTGCTCTACACCCCGTCGGCCATGATAATTGCTCAACTTATTTTGGTGGCACCAATCATCGCGGCCTTGACGCGTCAAACGGTGGAATCGCTGAACGAAGAATACGCTGACCAGTTGCGGTCGCTTGGTGTCACGCACCTGCGGTCGGTTCCCACTTTGCTTTGGGACGGTCGGTTTTCGTTGGCGACGGCTGTGTTGGCCGGTTTTGGGCGCGCCATTGCAGAGGTTGGTGCCGTGATGATCGTCGGTGGCAATATCAATCATGTGACACGGGTCATGACGACGACAATCGCGTTGGAGACTTCCAAAGGCAATCTGGCGCTGGCTCTCGCTCTGGGTGCGATCCTTATTCTGATCGCTCTGGCCGTGAACGCCGCAGTCACTCTGCTGGACGCTGTGTCCCGGCAGGTTTCATATGTTTGATCGCACCATGTCCACTCTTCATCCCGAGCATAGCATCCGGGCTTCCCATGGCCTGCTCTCTGCATCGGATCTCACGGTGACGCTCGATGGAAAAACCTTGCTGGACATCCCGTCGATTCGAATTGACGCAGGGGGACCGACCATAGTCATGGGACCGAACGGAGCAGGCAAAAGCCTGTTGTTGCGCCTGTTGCACGGTCTGGTCTTGCCGTCCCGAGGCTCCATTTTCATGCAGGGAGATCCGTTGGATGCGAAGCGTCGACGCCGTCAGGCGATGGTTTTTCAATCTCCGGTGATCCTGCGCCGTTCGGTTCGCGCAAATGTGGAATTCGCTCTGGCCGCGCATGGCGTTCCCAGAGCCAGAAGGCGAAGTGAGGCCATTCGATTGCTGACCGTCGCGGGCTTGCAGGACAAGGCCCGTCAATCAGCACCTTCCCTGTCAGGTGGGGAACGGCAGAAGTTGACCGTCGTTCGGGCGCTGGCAACAAGGCCGGAAGTTCTGTTCCTTGATGAACCGACTTCAAATCTCGACCCCGCTTCGGTCATGGCAATCGAAAACCTGATCATGAACGCCTCTGCCGAGGGGACCAAGATCGTGCTGGTGACGCATGATATCGGGCAGGCGGGGCGGCTAGGTGAAGATGTCTTGTTTCTGCATCAAGGACGCATAACCGAACAAACGCCGCTTCAGGCGTTCACCGTTTCACCGAAGTCACAGGAAGCCGCAGCGTATCTGTCAGGCGAGCTGCTTATCTAATCGAAACATCAAGGGACTCTAGTTCATGACAAGACCAAATATCTTCAACTTCCTGGCTGCAATCGCACTGGGCGCGCTCACCATGACACTGCCTGCCCGGGCCCAAGAGCGGTTCATAGTGGTTCAGTCTACGACATCCACGCAGAACTCCGGGTTGCTTGACGTGATCCTGCCCGAATTCACATCAAAGACCGGTATCGAGGTTCGGGTGGTTGCCGTCGGCACGGGGCAGGCCATCAAGAATGCAGAGAACGGTGACGGAGACGTTCTTCTTGTCCATGCAAAACCCGCTGAAGAGAAATTCGTCGCTGAAGGCTGGGGCGTCAAACGATACGACGTAATGTATAACGACTTTGTTCTGGTAGGACCGGCGGCCGATCCGGCCGGCATTGGCGGCAGCCACGATGTCGTTGCATCCTTCGCGAAGATCTCTGAGACCGCATCGCCGTTTGCCTCGCGAGGGGATGACAGCGGAACTCACAAAGCCGAACTCAAGCTTTGGTCCGAAGCGGGTGTCGACGTTGCTGCGGCGTCCGGCTCTTGGTACCGCGAAACCGGGTCCGGCATGGGCGCGACATTGAATACCGGTATCGGCATGGGCGCCTATATTCTTACTGACCGGGCGACATGGATATCCTTTGGCAACAAGGGGGACTACGAGATTTCCGTTGAGGGTGATCCAAGACTCTTCAACCAATACGGCGTCATCTTGGTCAATCCGGAGAAACACCCATCCGTGAAAGCCGCCGACGGTCAAGCTTTCATAGACTGGTTGATCGGCTCCGATGGTCAGGCAGCGATCGCAGCCTACAAGATCGACGGGAAGCAACTGTTCTTTCCGAACGCAGGTTGAAAGGGCCGGAGAGGTCTTCGCGCGGGGCGGCTAACGAGCCGCTCCGTTCAACTTTACGCGGCCGAGTTCAGAGATATCATAGCCCGGCGCACCCTTTGCCTTGGCTTCAAAGCTCGCAGAATGGAAGAATGACCAGAGGCGCTGAAACTGCGCTTCAAAGAAAGCCTGGCGCCAAACGAGCACGTCGAAATGTTCTTCAAGCAGCGGCACGAAACCCAGCCCAAATCTTGAAGCAACGGACATCAGACCAAGAGCGGCGTCAGCCTCGCCTTCGTGCACCAAGAGCGCCACTTCGTCCTCGGTTCGAGCGGCGGTCTTGGGGCCATCAAGGTCAGAACTCGTCATGTCTTCGGCTTGGGCAAGGCTTTCAAAAAGCCGTTGGCTTGCGGAGCTTTCCTGCCGTCTTGCGAAGCGCAATTCAGCCAGATCCCGGATTCCTGCGATGCCCTTGGGATTGTCGCGGGCAACGATCAGGCCGCGCTGGCGCCGCCACAGACCAAGCATCACCACGGGCTGGCGCCCGACTGCCCGTGTTGCTGTTTCGATGTTCCAGCCACCGGATTCGTGAATGTGAATGCCACAGGCCATCGCCTGCCGCTCAGAGAGGCGCGCGAGTCCATCGAAACTGCCGTCGAAGATGGCGGCTATGCCACAGCCGCTTTCGCGAACCGCCCAATCAAGAAGCGGGTCGTGGCTGCCCGCAATGACATTTGGCGGCGACGAGATCCCTCCGGGCCCCGACCTGGCTTCGGCCATCCAGGCTTCGATTTCCGATTTGGGAAACAAGAGCTTTCCGACCACGCGTACGCAAGGAACATCGCCGCTTGCTGCCAGGTCATAGATCTTGCGCTCTTTGATACGGAGAAGTTCAGCAAGTTCTTTCGTCGTGAAGTACTGATCGCCTGATCCGTCCCCCATGGTTAGTCAACCGAGCCATGGACGGCGATCTGGTCAATCTCGGCATCGGCGGGCTGAATTGCACGAAAGCTCTCCTTTACGCCCGCATTCGTCAGCTCACGCTGGACGACAAGCAATGTATTGGGCTCATGGTCGGCGCAAAGGTCGTGCATGAAAGTGATTTCCTCCACAGCAATCTTTCGCGCGACCGCGTCGCTCGGTGCCCCGTAAATCTCGACAAAATGCTGTGTCAGTCCATCAATGAGCTCAGAAACTTCGGCTTCTTCGACTTTCGCGACGGCAACAAAAGTCGCCCGACCAAAACTGTCGAGCGACAGCCACCCGTTCGAAAAGGCTTGGCGGGCCTTTCCGGTAAGTTCCTCGTCGGTCCAGTTCGAAAACTCGAACCCCCCGGAAATCGCCCATTCGCCACTGTCGGCTGGCCGAGAGAAGATGTTCTGATCCGAGACATCGAAATGAATTGTGCGCGCAAGCTTGAGCATCAGGGCTTTTCCAGCATCTCTGTAAGTGGCAGCATGATCGTTCCGTCCGCAGTCTTCAGCAACATTCCGCCCCTTTCGTCCAACCCCAGAAACACTCCGAAATAGCGGTTTCCGGCGGCGATGATCTCGACTTCCTTGCCAATACTGAACGCACGCCCCGTCCAGTCTGCGTGAATTCGTCCGATGCCGTCTGTCATCCAGTCGTTCATCCAAACGAGCGTATGACGAGACCAGCTTTCGAGCAACCGGCACGGATCGATCTCGCTACAGCCTTCATCCCACAGCGTCGTTCGGTCAGGGCTGGCTCCGGGTTCGGCAACGGTCTGGGCGAAGAAGGGCACATCAATCCCGATCACCAGCCAGTCGGGCTCTGCACTCGGATCGGCAACCGACGCTGCGGCTCGCAAGCCACCGCAACGTCCGCCGTTAATGCGAAATCCGCCGGGCCAGTCGATTTGTGCTGCGACCTCGGAAGGAGCGAGAGCGCCAAAACTGTCGGCAAAGCCGATCGCCGCGACCAGCGCCATAGGCATCGCATCAGCCAAACTCGTCTCAGGGGCAAGCACCAAGGCGGCGGAGAGGTGGTCGGTCCGGACCCGGTATACGATAAGACCGGGGTCTACGCCCTCACGGGCAAGCTCGATAGCAAGCCGAAAGGGGTCGCGCCCGGACTCTGCCGCCATGCCATGAAAGACGGGCGGGAAATCCGGTTCCCTGTCGTCCAGCTCAGACAATGCCATCGTCGATGAGCCGCCGAGCAATCGCGCGGAATGCCTTTGCCTGCGGACTGTCAGGTTTTGACGCGACAATCGGCGCCCCGCCGTCGGCCGCAGTCCGTATGTCGAGATCCAACGGGATCTCGCCGAGGAACGGCAGCTTAAGGCGGTCGGCATCCGCCTTGGCGCCCCCATGGCCAAAAATATGCGCTTCGTGTCCGCAGTTTGGGCAGATGTAGGTCGACATATTTTCAATCATGCCGATCACCTTGGTGCCCATCTTGTCGAACATGTTAAGCGCTTTTCTGGCGTCCAGAAGCGCGATGTCCTGCGGCGTGGAAACCACGATGGCGCCGGATACCTCCGCCTTCTGTGTCAAAGTCATCTGTACGTCGCCGGTTCCCGGTGGCAGATCGACGATCAGGACATCCAGATTCCCCCATTGTACCTGTCCCAGCATCTGCTGCAGCGCGCCCATGAGCATGGGTCCGCGCCATACGACGGCTTCGTCTTCCTTCGTCATCAGGCCAATCGACATCAGGGTGACGCCGTGGTTGCGCAAGGGCAGTATCGTCTTGCCGTCTGGAGATGCCGGGCGGCCCGAAATACCCAGCATGCGTGGTTGCGATGGCCCGTATACGTCTGCGTCAAGCATGCCAACTTTCTTGCCTTCGGCGACCAGCGCTACGGCAAGGTTTGCGGCCACGGTCGATTTCCCGACTCCGCCCTTGCCCGATGCAACAGCGATGATGCGCGCGACTCCCGGTACTTTTTGAGGACCCGCTTGCGGTTTCGGATGGCCCCCAATTTTCAGATCTGGCGGCTTCGCGTTGCTGTGAGCCGTAATCAGGGCACTGACATTTCCGGGTCCGGCAATCTGCTCCAAGGCCTCGACTGCAGCCTGGCGGACGGGTTCCATAGCCTTGCCGTGGCTTGGATCGACCTCAAGAACGAAACGTACTTTGCCGTTCTCGACGGTCAGGGCACGAATGACGTCCGAGCTGACGAGATCGGTCCCGGTCGCGGGGTTCACGATACGTTTGAGGACCTTCAGAACATCGTCGCGGGTCAAGCTCACGCGGCACCACCTGTCTTGATATCACCCTCAACTGTATGGGTCATTCCGATATCTTCGATTGTCAGCACCATACGGGCGCGCACCGATCCGCCAGCGAGCTTGCCAGATGCTTTGGCATCACGAAGTGCTTTTTCGATCTCTTGCTGTGACGTCACGCCAACTTGCTTGAGAAACTTCCGCATCGACATATTGAAATCGTCATCGCTCATAGCCGTCTCCTTTGTTCCCGCCAGTATTGTGATTTTCTGGCAGTTCGTCTTATCTGTGACAAACCATCAAGAGAGACAAGGGCGCACTGCCGATATCAGGGAGAACGCAACCATGTTCAGACGGTGTCTAAGTTTCGTCTTGGCAATGGGATTGTTGAGCCTCGTCTCCGTGGGACATGCCGAGGATCGTGAATTTCGTTTGGCAGCAGAGCCGGAACTGCATGAGTCGGGGCTTTTGAAATACCTGCTGCCAAGGTTCTCTCTCAAGACCGGGATAAAGGTTGACCTGACGAGCGTCCCCGAAACGGGTTGGGACACCGGTGAAACTGCGGCGCTTTGGGATGCTGCCATTGTGGGTCAGGCGTCCGGGAACGGGGGCAATGCTGCGACAACGCTAGCTCAAATCGTATTCCATGCGGCTGCAGACGATCAAGCTGCAGGCAAGACCTATGCCATTGTCCTGAGTAGCGGCGAAGCGAACCCGCAGGCATCGGTCTTTGTTCAATGGCTGATGTCGGAAATCGGGCAGCGTACGGTGTCGGCCTACCAGGTCGATGGCCAATCTCTATTCAGACCTGGCCTGGCAGCAGTCACGCAACAGAGTTCGGCGATACCGGAGGGCGATGCGGATGCCGGCGAAGCGTTGGCATTGCTGCATTGCGGCCGCTGCCATGTCGTCAACGAAAAGAACAGAATGGGGGGCATCGGATCAACGCCGTCCTTCGCAGCGCTTCGGTCTATTCCCGGCTGGGAGGACAAATTTCTTGCATTCTGGTCCGTCAATCCGCACCCCTCTTTCACGCAGATAGCGGGGCTGACTGAACCCTTTGATCCCGACCGCCCGCCGCATATCGCGCCACTCGTGATCACCGAAGAAGAAATGAATGCCATTCTCGCCTATGCGGCGAAGATTTCGCCCAAGGATCTTGGGGCTTCGATCGAGTCGCGCTGAACTCTAGCTCTCGCTGGAATCATCCAGATAGTCGTCAGTTGTTCGGACACGGGGCCGGTCCCCGCCACGGAATGGCGCGGCATCATCATGATACTGGGCCTTCACTCGGCAGTCGTCGCACATCCGGATCAGCCGCACGTTGTCAGAGTTTGTGAACATCGAATGATGGCCTTCCAGCTTTTCAACAATTCGCTCTATCGTGCTCCTGACACCGAAGAGTTTGCCACATTCGATGCAAGGATAGGGCGCTTCCTCTTTCAGAACGCGCTGCGAAAAGGCAGCATCGGAAATATCCAGTCTCGGCTCCAAGGCGATAGCATCTTCCGGGCAGATGTTTGCGCAAAGCCCGCACTGAAGACAGGCATCCTCCTGGAACAGCAGTTGCGGGCTGTCCGGGTTGTCCGTCAGGGCCCCGGAGGGACAAAGGCTGGCACAGGAAAGGCAAAGCGTACAGGCATCCGGGTCAACAAGGACTGCGCCATAGGGCGCGCCCTTTGGCAGCGGTATGGCTGTCTTTAGGCCTTGGGTCGCCAGCGATCTGGCCGCCAGCCTTGTTGCATCTCGGCGCCGGCCAAGCGCCAGTATTGGTTCGAAATCAAATGCTGAGGGTCCTGGATCATAGAGAGCATCGGACAGCTGCTCCGGGTCGGCAATGTCCAGCAGACGCCCGCGTACCTCGGAATGCCCCAATCCCTGAATGAGCGCCCGACAAAGTTCCAACTCGCTTTCCAGAGTAGTGCGCTCTGTCTTTGACGAGAGGAGAATGTAGAAATCCACAAAGCCACTTGCCAGTGCAACCATCATCTCGGCGTGGCCGAAAGCCGACAATGAAGGAATCTCAAGTGGAATGACATTGGCGGGCAGCCCGCGTCCGAAACGCGCCGCGAGGCTGATCAACTCTCTGCCGTAGTCACGATCGTGGATGAGAAGCCGGGGGGCTAAGCCGCCTGCCGCACGATAGGTGCTTGCCAAAAGGCGTGTCTCTCCGAATATCTCTTGGACCGGCGGTGCGTCGTAACTGATCGCCGCAGAGGGGCACACCGCGGAACAAGAGCCGCAGCCGGCGCAAATGCTGGCATTCACCGATACGACATCGCCTGCCGGCAAAATTGCGCCGGTCGGACAGGCATCGAGACAGCGTGTGCAGCCCGTTTGCCCGGCACGGGAATGGGCGCAAAGACTCTCATCCAGCGAGACATGCAGGGTCTTTTCAAAGGTGCCGACAAGGTGAGACGCGTCAAAGATTGCGCGCTGCACCGCCAAGGGATCGCCGGGGTCGGCCCGAAGATATCCGTCGCGCTTGTGATGCGCCTGAAAGAGCGGCGGGTTGCCTGTCAGGTCCAAGATGACATCGCACTCCGATGCGCCACCATCGCGCGGAGTGTCAAATCGCGTATGCCCGCGACCGGATTGCAGTGCCGAACGATAGTCATCCACGACGATCTTAAAATTGCCCAACGCGCCGTTACAATTTCGAATCTGACCTGTCGCGATGTCGTACCGGCTCGTCGCGTTGGGCTGAGTCTCGGGCGGGAGGTCCAGCAAGCAGGTCACCTGCATCAGACCCGACAACTGTTCAGCTGCAGGCAGTGCGACATCCGGGTGCCCCATGATCAGGCAGAGCCCCTCCGAAACCACGTCGATCGTCTTCTCGGGTTTCCGCACCATCTGCGCGGCTGCCAACAAGGCGGCGATCTTGGGAGTCGCGTCGGCACCTTCGCTGGACCAGCCGGCCCTGTCGCGGATGTCCACGGTCAGAGGAACCGGAACCTCCAAATCATCCGCCAGAGCCGCAAACGTCTCGAATTGCTGCTGACAACAGATGATGAGACCATCAGGGTTTGCCAGCAAGGCGTTCGAGACGATTTCCAGCTGGCTTGCGCAGAGGTCAGTATGAATCTTTGAGCAATTCAGGCCGGTCGCTCTGGCAATTCCATCGCGGTCTAGCTTTTGCGATCCTGCGCAGTCGCACAGCATGACCTTGGTATCCATGAATTCTCCCTAACGCCCGAATGTATGGACGATCTGACCCGGACCGGACTATGGTTGGGTGGCAAAAGCCTAGACGCGAGATCAATGAAGGTAAAGATGACGCTGGCCGATCAACTGCCAAAGTCCGTTTCCATTCCAATCGGGGTCCTCGTACGCAGAGCTCCGGGTGTGACCAGATGGGAAAAATGGACCTGGAATGTGACGGGGTTGCTTCCCGGCGCCGGGGCCGGTGAATGGCGCGTGCTACGGGAGGAAGAGGACGCGACCGAATTTCATGCGGCAACCGTCCCTCTGACGCTCTACCGGACGGACACCGAAGCATATTTGACTGCGCTCAACGGGAAACCGCCGTCGGTATTCGTGATCCTTCGCAAGACTGGCGGCGATTCAGAAGCGCGGCCGGAGGTCCTGACTGTTACGGCGTCGGCCTACGAAGCTCAGGACTATGCAGACAACGGGGAGGATATCGTCGAACGCTTTCCCATGACGGACGGCTTGTTCGGCTGGATTAGCGACTTTGCGCATGCGCATCACATCGACGAAGCTTTCGTCAAACGAAAGCGTCGCGGCGATACTATTGAAGGCAGGCAGGACGGCATCGGCGATGCCAGGGTCCGCCAAACGGCCGATGTCTTCAGGGCTCCGCAATCAAGACGGGTTCAGGATGAATGACCGATAGATCAGATGACTTCCTGTCCCGCTGGTCGCGACGAAAGAGATACGCCACCGATGAGGGTGACGAAGAACATTCTGCTGCCCCCACAGACTTTGCGCGGAAAGATTTGGCGGGAACGACCGAGCCAGACCCAGAAAGTGACAGGCAGCTTCTCGATCAATTGGGCCTGAAGGATCCGGACGACTTGCTGCCAGGAAATGAATTCTCGGCCTTCCTCAAGGCGGCAATTCCCAACCATCTCAAGCAGCGCGCATTGCGTCGGCTCTGGAGTTCCAACCCGGTCCTGGCGAATTTAGATGGCCTCAATGACTATGACGGGGACTTCACCGGCGGAACCGTCCCATCCGGGGGCCTCAAGACGGCTTACAGGGTAGGCAGGGGTTTTTTGCAGGACCCGGCAGAATCCCAGGAACCACCGGATTTTGCGACGGCTGAAGGTTTGGAACAGCAGCAGGTGGAGGCCACCCGAGTGCCGGAGATTGTCGCTGAATCGGTGGAAGAATTGGATCCGGATCGCACGGAATCCACGACGGCAGAAGCGTCCGTCGAAGTGACGAAACCGGACCAAAAACGCAGAATGAAGTTCCGATTTGACGAAAGCTCTTGATTTGGCGTGGTCAAAAAGGCTTGCCAATTAATGATGTTTGTCTAACCTTCCCAGTAGAAGAGGAGCAGACAAGGCGCCATGTCAGTCTGGAGAGACATTTGAGCGAATTGGCCGAGATCTCGGAAGTTTCGGAAGAAGACCTGCTTCGGGCGGGCCTGTATGACTTTCTTGCACTTCTCTTGGCCAGACCAGCCGACATGATCGTGATTGGACGCGCAAAAGCGCTGGAAGGAGATAGCACCGACCTCGGCTCCGCGATTCGGGCGCTTTCCCGAGTGGCTTCGGCGGCAACGCCCGCGTCCACGGAGCGGGAATTCAACAAGTTGTTCATTGGTGTCGGTCGGGGCGAATTGCTGCCTTATGCCAGCTATTACATGACGGGCTTCTTGAATGAGAAGCCGCTGGCCTTGCTGCGCAACGATATGCAAACCTTGGGTATTGAGCGCGCGCCAAATGTATTCGAACCGGAAGACAACATAGCCAGCCTATGTGAAATGATGGCTGGCTTGATCGTTGGCAAATTCGGCGCGCCGGCATCTTTGGACCGGCAAAAACAATTCTATGACAAACATCTAGGGCCGTGGGCGAGGCACTTTTTCGCTGATCTTGAGGGGGCCAAGACTTCACTTTTCTATGCTCCGGTCGGTGCGATTGGACGTGTGTTCATGGAAATTGAGAAGGAAGCCTTCAGGCTGGCGGGTTGACCAGAGGAAGATTTAGGGATCGCGGACGCGCGATCGGCACGCAAAGGGAGATGAAAGATGGGAACGACTGAAAAACCGATAGACGAGAGCCGGCGCGGGTTCTTGAAGCTGGCCGCTACCGGTGCGCCGGTCGCTGCTCTGACGGCGGTTGCCGGACAGGAAGTCGCTGCCGAGGAGGCCGAGCCGGAGGGCGCGGGGCTTCGCAAGACAGCCCATGTGAAAGCATATCTCGAGAGCGCCCGCTTCTAGGTACATGCGCGCAAGGAACAAGAAACGATACGACCGAACTGGTCGATAGGGGAGGAGCCAAGATGCTCAGGAAAAAGACAAATGAAGCTCAGCGCCGGCATAGGTCTGAAAATGTCCTTTCACGCGTTGCGACAAAGTCCGTCGATCGTCGATCGTTCTTGAAAACATCTGGTCTTGCCATTGGTGGTCTCGCGGCCCTTGGGGCGACGGCCGGCACGGTCACACGTGCGAGCGCCCAAACCGCAGTTGCGCGCGCGGTGCAAAACATCAAATCCGTCTGCACCCATTGCTCTGTTGGGTGCACGGTAGTCGCTGAGGTTTCGGATGGTGTCTGGATCGGTCAAGAGCCCGGTTGGGACAGCCCTTTCAATCTTGGGGCGCACTGCGCCAAGGGGGCCGCGGTGCGTGAACACGCACATGGCGAACGCCGCCTGAAATACCCCACCAAACTGGTCAATGGGGAATGGGTCCGGGTCAGCTGGGAAGAGGCGATCAACGAGATCGGCGACAAGATGCTGCAAATCCGCGAAGAAAGCGGACCCGATAGCGTCTATTGGTTGGGCTCTGCCAAACACAACAACGAACAGGCTTACCTGTTCCGCAAATTTGCAGCCTATTGGGGCACCAACAACGTGGATCACCAGGCGCGGATCTGCCACTCGACGACAGTCGCAGGCGTTGCGAATACATGGGGCTATGGCGCCATGACCAACAGCTATAACGACATCCACAATTCCAAAGCGATTTTTGTGATCGGTGGAAATCCGGCAGAGGCTCATCCGGTTTCACTGCTGCATATCCTGAAATCGAAAGAGGAAAACAATGCGCCGCTGATCGTCTGCGATCCACGGTTTACTCGCACGGCCGCTCACGCCGACGAGTATGTACGCTTCCGCCCCGGAAGCGACGTTGCCCTGGTCTGGGGTATCCTCTGGCACATTTTTGAGAATGGCTGGGAAGACAAGGAATTCATCCGGACACGAGTCTGGGGAATGGATGAAATCAAGGCCGAAGTGAACAAGTGGACACCCGAAGAGACAGAGCGCGTCACGGGTGTACCGGGATCGCAGTTGCGCCGTGTCGCACAGCAACTCGCCAATAATCGCCCCGGCACCGTGATCTGGTGCATGGGCGGCACACAGCATTCCAACGGCAACAACAATACCCGCGCATATTGTGTGCTTCAGCTGGCGCTGGGGAACATGGGCCGCGCCGGAGGTGGGACCAATATCTTCCGGGGCCACGACAACGTGCAGGGCGCAACAGACCTTGGCGTTTTGGCGGATACGCTTCCAGGATATTATGGTCTGGCTCCGGGTAGCTGGGCTCATTGGGCGCGCGTCTGGGAGGAAGACATTGATTGGCTGTCGGCAAGATTCTCGGTCATGCCGGGGGCAGGTGCCGACGGCAAAGACCGGATGATGATGAATGAAACCGGTATTCCCGTTTCGCGCTGGATCGATGGCGTTCTTGAAGACAAGGCGAATATCGATCAACCGGACAATACTCGGGCTATGGTCTTCTGGGGCCATGCGCCAAACTCTCAGACCCGTCTTCCGGAAATGAAGACAGCGATGGAAAAGTTGGACCTGCTAGTCGTGGTTGACCCATATCCGACAATGACCGCAGTCATGCAGGACCGGACCGATGGCGTCTATTTACTGCCGGCCGCGACACAGTTCGAAACCTATGGCTCAGTGACCGCGTCCAACCGTTCCATTCAATGGCGCGAAAAGGTCGTCGAACCGTTGTTTGAGTGCCTGCCAGATCACACGATCATGGCTAAATTTGCGACGAAGTTTGGTTTTGCGGACCGTATGTTCCGAAACATCGAGGTGAATGGCGAAGAGCCCTTGATCGAAGACATCACTCGCGAGTTCAACCGCGGTATGTGGACAATCGGTTATACAGGCCAGTCCCCGGAACGGCTTCGCAAGCATATGGATAACCAGCATACTTTCGATAGGACGACGCTTCGGGCTAATGGCGGTCCGGCCGACGGGGACTACTACGGTTTGCCGTGGCCAAGCTGGGGTACGCCCGAGATGAACCACCCCGGATCGCCCAATCTGTATGACATCTCGGTACCAGTTGCCGAAGGTGGCATGGGGTTCCGCGCGCGGTTTGGTGTAGAGCGTGACGGGCAAAACCTACTCGCCGAAGGCGTCTATCCGGTGGGATCAGAAATTCAGGACGGTTATCCTGAATTCACCATGCAAATGCTTTTGGATTTAGGCTGGGATGGCGATCTGACGGCAGATGAGCGGGCGGCAATCGAAAAAGTTGCCGGAGCGCCCGACAAAGTTGGTGGCGTCAATTGGAAAACGGACTTGTCCGGCGGAATTCAGCGCGTCGCGATCAAGCATGGATGCGCGCCCTACGGTAACGCCAAGGCACGCGCCGTCGTCTGGACGTTCCCCGATCCGGTTCCGCTGCATCGCGAGCCGCTGTATTCGAACCGTCGGGATCTTGTTGCCGACTACCCGACATATGACGACAAGAAGTTCTGGCGCGTGCCAACCATGTATGCCTCGATTCAGCAGAACGACTTCAGCAAGGACTATCCGATGATTCTGACCTCTGGTCGTCTTGTCGAATACGAAGGCGGCGGGGACGAGACGCGTTCAAATCCTTGGCTGGCAGAGTTGCAGCAAGACATGTTCGTCGAGGTGAACCCGCGCGATGCCAACAATATCGGCATTCGTGACGGTGCGCAGGTCTGGGTCGAAGGGCCGGAAGGTGGCAAAGTCAAGGTGATGGCGATGCTGACGGAACGGGTTGCCCCCGGGGTTGCATTCATGCCCTTCCACTTTGGCGGGCATTTCCAAGGCGAGGACCGACGACACAAATACCCGGAAGGAGCGGACCCCATCGTGTTGGGTGAAGCATCAAACACAGCGCAGACCTACGGCTATGACTCTGTCACTCAGATGCAAGAGACTAAGGCCACGCTCTGCAAGATTTCAGCGGCTTAAGGGAGGGATGAGAAATGGCTAGAGCAAAATTCCTCTGTGATGCGGAACGCTGCATCGAATGCAACGCCTGCGTAACCGCTTGTAAGAATGAGCACGAGATCCCATGGGGTATCAACCGCAGACGGGTTGTAACCATTCAGGACGGCAAGCCGGGTGAGCGGACGATTTCGGTCGCTTGCATGCACTGCTCGGATGCTCCTTGTATGGCCGTCTGCCCGGTCGATTGCTTCTATCAGACCGACGACGGAGTGGTGCTTCATTCCAAGGACCTGTGCATAGGCTGCGGCTATTGCTTCTACGCATGCCCGTTCGGCGCGCCGCAATATCCGCAGGCCGGGAACTTCGGAAGCCGGGGCAAGATGGACAAGTGCACCTTCTGTAACGGCGGGCCCGAGGAAGACATGTCGGAAGCCGAGTTCCAGAAGTATGGCCGCAACCGGATTGCGGAAGGCAAGTTGCCCATCTGTGCGGAGATGTGTTCCACCAAGGCTCTGCTGGCAGGGGATGGAGACGATGTTTCTGCGATCTATCGCGAACGCGTCGTCGCACGCGGATTTGGGTCCGGCGCCTGGGGCTGGGGAACGGCCTACGATCAAAAGGGCGGCTAGCGGACTTCGAGGTCTGGCGAATTTGCCGCCATCGAGAATCGAAGGGGCGGGCCAAGTGCTCGCCCCGACTTGTCTGGGACGGGGTCTAAGAGAATGATGAGAAAAATTGCCGCGCTTCTATTGCCTGTATTTTTGGCCTTCTCCTTACCAATTGCAGCGCAGGATGTAGTCCCGCCCGCAGCCGAGGCCATTCCCTTGTCCCAAGGTGGGCAAACCCTTGAGGATATTCTGGCGCGCCAGTCAGGCCTCAAAGATGCCCGTGAACCGAGAGAAACCGGATCGGCAGCTGACGCGGCGGCAGGGATTGGCACGGCATTGGGCACAAGAGGGGCAGATTCCGATTCAGTCGTCTGGGAAACCCTGCGCTTCGGCACCTCGGACCTGACCGTTTCCGCCGGAGGACCGCAGGCGGGTGTGGTCATTCAAGATGGCGGAATGTGGTGGCTGGAATTTCGCAGGGGTCCGCTTGCCACGTACGGCGGGTGGCTACTGATCGGCATGGTCGGGCTACTGGTGCTGTTCTACCTTGTCCGCGGCAAGATCAGGTTGAGCACAGGGTTTTCCGGTAGGACGATCGTGCGATTCGCGTCGATTGAGAGATTTGGCCACTGGTTGCTGGCGGGGTCGTTTATCCTTCTGGCGTTGACCGGGCTCATCTCATTGTTCGGCCGCATGGGTCTCATTCCCCTGGTCGGCAAGGAAACCTATGCGATGTTGGCCGTCGGGTCAAAATGGGTCCACAACAATATAAGCTGGGCCTTCATGATCGGCTTGGTGATGGTCTTCGTCATGTGGGTTGCTCACAACCTGCCGAATAGAACGGACCTTGTTTGGTTTGCGAAGGGTGGCGGACTCATCGGCCACGGCCATCCTCCGGCAAAGAAGTTCAACGGCGGCCAGAAGATCATATTCTGGTCGGTCATACTTCTGGGGGCCTCGATTTCGGTCTCGGGGCTCTCGTTGCTTTTCCCATTCCAGTTGCCACTATTCGCCAAGACCTTCGCGGTCATGAACGATATCGGCATTCCGGGGTGGATTGGCATGGAGGCTTTCCCAACCCGTTTGTCCCCACAAGAGGAAATGCAGTTTGCCCAGCTTTGGCATGCTATGGTTAGCTTCGTCCTGATCGCCATCATCATCGCTCATATCTATATCGGCACCGTCGGCATGGAGGGCGCATACGATGCAATGGGATCGGGTGAGGTTGATCTGAATTGGGCAAAAGAGCACCACAGTCTCTGGGTTGAGGAGATGCAGAACAAGACAGCCACCGGCGAGCGTAGCCAGACGACTCCGGCGGAGTAGTCAATGTGGCGCGCGGCCATGTTGCTTTGCCTCTGCCTGCCGGGACTCGGTCTCGCGGCGGATTTTCGGACCTTTGTAGGTCATGGCGGTCCGGTTGTGGGGGTGGTCGTTTCGGAAGACGGACAAAGTCTCTTAACCGCCAGTTTTGACTACAGCATTGGATATTGGCGGCTTTCCGATGCCTCCGAACCCCTGTGGCTTGAAGGGCATCGGGCGGCGGTCAACACTGTGAACTTCCTGTCCGATAGTTCGGCCGTGTCCGGAAGTGATGACTTCTCGTTGATAATTTGGGACCTGAAAGACGGTTCCGTGACGCGCAGGTTGGAAGGGCACAAGGGCAAGGTCACCGCCGTCCGTCCGTCACCGGGTGGAGACATGATCGCCTCGGCGAGCTGGGACGGGACAATTCACTTATGGGACCTGACCTCGGGCAATCAGATCGCGGTCCTGCAAAGTCCGGATGGAGGTTTCAATGATGTGCTCTGGTTGGACAGTGGACATTCTGTCGCGACCGCCAGCGTCGGTGGCACGCTGATCGAATGGGATGTTCAGAGCCAACGTCCGATGAGGGTATTGGCGAGGCATGGTTTTGGAATAAACCGGCTTGAAGCGGACGAAAGCGAAGGGTGGTTGGCTTATGGCGCGGTCGACGGCGGAACGCGCGTGCTGAACCTCGCTGACGGTGCCGAACTCGCCGACCTGACGCTCGATCGCAGGCCAATTCTTGCGATTGCAAAAAGCGCGGACGGTTCGCTCTTGGCTGTCGGAGACGGCGAAGGCTATGTGATGGTCGTTTCCACCGAGGACTGGTCAATCCTTCGCGATTTTCATGCAGCGGTGAATGGCCCGATATGGGCGTTGGACTTCACTGCGAGCGGTGATGGTATCTTTGCCGCCGGCATTTCGGATGCGGTCAGCTTGTGGCCAATGGAAAGCGGTGACCTTGATCCGCTTACGGCTGAAACAGAAAGATCCTTTCACGTCGACCCATCGACAGTCTCCAACGGAGAGCGGCAGTTTCTGCGCAAATGTTCCGTGTGCCATACTTTGGGGGCCGCGGGTGAGCGCCGGGCCGGGCCTGCATTGGCCGGGCTCTTCGGCAGGCGCTCCGGCAGTCTGGATGGCTATTCCTATTCAGACGCATTGAGAGAATTGGACATTGTCTGGTCCGAGGATACGATAGACAAACTCTTCGAACTCGGACCTGACCACTTCACACCGGGAAGCAAGATGCCGATGCAGCGTATCACATCCGCCGAAGATCGCGCTGATCTGGTGGAATTTCTGAGACTGAAAACAGCGGCAGGAGAATAAACATGCGAATAATGATGCTGGCATTTGCCTCAATGGTCTTGATTGCAATCGTTTCCTCTATCGGGCTGGAGTATGCTGGGTTTTCTTCGAAGGAACAGTATTCAAGTGAGAACGTGCGGCTCGACTAGAACCAAGCGTAGCAGTGACCCACGTCGCCCGACGCTGATCGTCAGTCTCCCGACCTAGGCTCCAGCACTGAGTTCATGCACGATCTTGCCGCCAAGCATCGTCATCAGGACACGAGTGTCACCGATTTCGTAGACATCGCAACTGTAGATATCGCGATCGAGCATGATCAGGTCTGCGAACTTCCCCTTCGAAAGCGATCCCGTTTCGTCCGCGCGCCATCCTGCGACTGCCGCATTAATTGTGTAGCCTTCGATGCATTCCTCCAAGGTCAGTCTTTGCTCCGGCAGGAAGACCGGGTGGTTGCCTTCGCGCTTGGGCGGCTGACGAGTCATAGCGGTTTCGATGATTTCGAAAGGGTTGAGCGTTGAGACCGTCCAGTCACTGGAAAGAGTCATGAGCGCACCCGCATCTCGAAGCGAACGGAACGCATACATCCACTTGCCCCTTTCCAGGCCAACCAACGGCAGGGCGGAGTCGGTAACAGAGGGTTCATAGCGCGCCCATAGCGGCTGGACATTCGCAACAACGCCAAGTTTCGCGAACCTAGGTATGTCCTCCGGGTCAATGCATTGGATATGTGCGATGTGGTGATGACTGGGCCAGGGCGCATTCGCTTCTCGAGCGGCTTCCATCCCGTCCAGTGCCGCCCGGGTCGCCAGGTCCCCGATTGCATGCACGTGAATCTGGAACCTTGCGGCGTCAAAAGCCTTGAACAGCTCCGTGATCTGATCCGGAGCGAACATGAGCGGAGCGTTTCCGCCCTGAGGATCGGAATAGGGGGCGATCATTGCCGCCGTACGGTTTTCCATCACCCCATCCAGAAAGAACTTCGCCGAATGGATGCGGAACATCGGGAACTGGTTTTCGGACCGAAGCCGGGAAACGCGGGCCAGCGCGTCCTCGACCGATTCAGATGGATCCACGCGCGCAGTGGCAAGGATCCGCGCAGTCAAGGCGTCCTCGCGGACCAGCTTCTGGTAGACGCGGGCATGGCGTTCCTCGACCGAGGCATCGAGCAGACTCGTAATGCCGTGTCGATTGGCGTGAGCCTGAGCAAACTTGACGCCGTCGACCCAGGTTTCTTCGGCAAATGGCGGCATCCGATCGTCGACCCAGCTGGTCGCACGCTCGTAAAGCAGGCCGGTCGGTTCGCCGGAAGCATCGCGAACGAAATGGCCGTTTTCGGGGTCCGGCGTTTCGCGCGTTAGGCCGACGGCCTCGATAGCTTTCGAATTTATGCAGCCATTGTGCCCATCGGAGGCCATGATGAAACATGGCCTGTCCGGAACCGCCGCATCCAGGACATGACGGTCCAAGTTATGCTCTCCCAAGACGCCTGAATAATAAAAGCCGCCATAGACCCATGGCTGCGCATGAGTCGCGGCAAAGTCACGCATGATCGAAGCGACCTCGTCTGGGTTGATCGCGGTCGACAGGTCCGCACTGACGACAAAGTGCTGGCCACCATCCTGAACATGCAGATGCGTGTCATGAAAACCCGGCAGCACAAGCCGGCCTTTTGCATCGATGATTTCGGTGGATGGTCCAGCTAGGCCGCTGACCTCCAGAGTGCTGCCAAGTGCGACGATCTTTCCGCCTCGGATGGCCAGTGCCTCAACTCGAGGGAAATGCGGGTCCATCGTTCGGATGTCGCCGTGAATCAGGATGGTATCTGGGAAGGACATCGCTTTGCTCCGTTGTACAGGACTGGCAGACAATTCATCCGAACTCATTGACTGGCAAGCATTTTTTCGAAGGTCACATCTTTCTCAGCGGTTCGTGCAATTTGCCACTTCCCAGTTACCCGAATGGTGCTAGGGTTTTTCATCACAAGTCCATTTGGGAGTCTGTAAATGCAGCGTATCAAGTTCATTGATAGAATGGCGCAGGGTAAGATGTCGCGCCGTCATATGATGCAATCGGCTGGGGCTTTTGGTGTAGGGACGCTCGTTCTTCCTCACCTGGCCAATGCTGCAGAGGTGCTGACCTGTCTGGAATGGGGCGGGTACGATGCTGCAGACTATTTCCAGTCCTACGTAGACAAGCATGGCGCCCAGCCGAATTTTTCCATCTTCTCAGGCGAGGAAGAGGCGCTGGCCAAGGTGCGTGCCGGGTTCGCCGCTGATGTTATGCATCCCTGCAACTATTCCGTAGGGCGGTTTGTGAGCGCAGGCCTTGCCGTTCCGCTGGATACGTCTCGTTTGTCGAACTGGAAGGACATATTCCCGATCCTGCAGGCCGCCGAAGGCGTTGTGGAAAATGGGGATGTCGTCATGGCCCCCGCCGACTGGGGCAATTCCTCTATCGCCTATCGTCCGGACCTCGTTGACGATGATTTCAAGGCAAACCCATCCTGGTCGATTTTTTATGATGACAAGTACAAAGGCAAGGTGTCGATGCTCGACAACGAACTTGCCATCATCATCGGAGCGATGGTTGCCGGCAAATCTTATGATGACGTCTTTGATATGTCCGGCGACGCTCTGGCGGCGGCTGCGAAGGAGTGGGGCACCAAGGCCATCGACAACAGCAGGTTCCTTTGGACCGACGCATCGGAGTTGCAACAAGCGATGGCGTCCGGTGAGATCGTCGCGGCCTATGCCTGGAATGACCTTATCAAGAACCTGCGCTCGGATGGCATACCTGTTGAATACGCGGTGCCAAAGGAAGGCATGTTTACATGGTTCTGTGGCCTGACCCTCCTGAACTCGGGCAAGGCCGACCCGGCTTTGGCCTATGATTTCATCGATGCGTGGCTTTCTCCGGAAACCGGCAAGGTTCTGATAGAAGAGTCAGGTTACGGGCACGCCAACATGAAGTCCTTCGAAATATCGGATCCTGCGCAAGTCGAAGCAATGGGAATCACCGACCCGCAAGGCATGATGGCCGATACCATAGTGTTCAGAAATCCGTCGGATGAAGTGCAGACCGAGCACAACAGGGTTTGGGGAGACCTGAAGGCGCTCAAACTCTGACAGACCGTTGACCTTGGCACTGAAACGTTCTGCGGGGTCCCGAAGGGATCCCGCAATTCTTCGCAAACGGGTCGTGGGTTTCGGCCTGCTGGCGCCTGCACTAACGATCATGGTCTTGATGCTCCTGCTGCCTGTGATGGCGCTGGTCATGCTGAGCTTCTGGAGCCAGTCGGGTTTCGATATTGATCGCAGTTTCACTCTGGAAAATTACTGGAAGCTGATCGAGCCCTCTGATGAACCGACCGTCTGGTTCGGGATTCCCTTTTATCTGAAATACCCGATTCCAGTGATCCTGATGATAAAGTCGCTGGTAATGTCACTGGTGGCTACAATCGCGGTTATCGGGCTGGCTTATCCGATGGCGTATTTCGTCGCCTTCCGAGTTCGGGGCAACAAGGCCTTCTGGATCATCCTTCTGACGATTCCGTTCTGGACCAGCTACCTCTTGCGCGTCTTCTCTTGGAAGATCGTATTGGGTTTCAATGGGGCGATAAATTCGGGCCTTATGTATCTGGGGCTGATTGATGCTCCGCTCGAATTTCTTCTGTACAATCCCACGGCGGTCATCATCACCCTGGCGCATTCCTGGGTCGCTTTCGCGGTTCTGCCGATCTATGTCTCCCTTGAAAAGATCGACCGGTCCCTGCTGGAAGCGGCTGCCGATCTTGGTGACAGCCGCTGGCAGAGGTTCTGGCGAATCACGCTGCCCTTGTCGGCGCCGGGGACCATCGCCGCATCTCTTCTGGTCTTCATCCCGACAGTAGGGGACTACGTCACGCCGACCTTGGTTGGCGGGCCCGGAGGTACAATGATTGGTAGCCTCGTGCAGTTGTTGTTCCTGAGGCAGGACAATGCACCGCTTGGCTCTGCCGTATCGATCGCCATGATGCTGGTTATCGCGGTTCTCGTTGCGCTGCTGCTCTGGGCAATCGGCTATCGCAAGATGCGGGCCAGGAGGAGTTGAAGATGTGGAAACGGCTCGATGGATTATGGATCTACGCGGTGGCTTTCATCGCATTCATCTACGGCCCCGTGCTCTTGATGCCGCTGTTTTCACTCAATGACAGTACCTTCGCCACCTTTCCGCTAGCTGGCTTCACACTAAGGCATTACGGCGAAATGTTTCAGAACCAGTCAATGATGGCTGCGGTGCTCAATAGCCTGAAGATCGCGGTTATCGTCTCTCTCCTCTCGACGGCGCTGGCAGTTCCCGCCTCTCTGGCCTTGACGCGGTACAAGCTTCCGGGCGGCGGTCCCATCGTTGGCTTCATGATGCTGCCGCTGGTGATACCTTCGATCGTGATCGCGGTTGCGTTGCTTGTCATCATCCTGAAATTCCTCGGAATTCAATTGTCGCTCTGGACAGTGGCCGCTGGCCATATCCTCATCTGCATACCGTTTTCGATGACTGTCCTGATGGCCCGGCTTGAAGGGTTTGACCCCAGCCTTGAAGAGGCGTCACGCGACCTCGGCTGCAGTGGCTGGACGACGTTCTGGCGTGTCACATTTCCGCTGGCGATGCCTGGGGTCATTTCGAGTCTTCTGCTGGGGTTCATCATTTCCTTTGACGAATTCGTCATCGCTTTTTTTCTGACAGGCACCGAAAATACCCTGCCGGTTTACCTGTACAGCCAGCTCAGGTTCCCGAATAAACTGCCGGGAACCTTGGCATTGGGGACGCTGATCCTGTGCGGCTCTGCTATTCTCGTGATCATCGCAGAGGTGATCCGCAAACGTGGCGTTCAATCCGGCAATCCGGGGGATATCTGAGGCATGAGCGACGGATCCGCATTTATCAGCTTGTCGGCAATCGAGAAGCGCTTCGGCTCATTGACGGTGCTGAAGGACATTACCTTCGACATTGGCAAGGGAGAGTTCTTTTCACTGCTTGGCGCGTCGGGTTGTGGCAAGACGACATTGCTTCGCATCCTGTCCGGAATCGAACAACCCAGTGCGGGGACTCTGCTTATCGATGGCCAGTCAATGGCAGGTGTTCCTGCGAACAAGCGCCCGACCAACATGGTCTTTCAGAGCTATGCGATCTTTCCGCACCTGAACGTCGAAGAGAATATCGGCTATGGACTCCGGAATGTCCGGATAGCGAAGGATGAGGCGCGCCAGCGGGTTCAGGAAGCTCTGGAGCTTGTGAAGCTCAACGGCCTGGGCACGCGCAACGCCCACCAGCTTTCAGGTGGGCAGAGGCAACGGGTCGCCTTGGCGCGTGCCCTTGTCTGCCGCCCCAAGGTTCTGTTGCTGGATGAACCTTTGTCCGCTCTGGACAAGAAGCTTCGAGAAGAAATGCAGTTGGAACTGCGGGCGCTGCAACGGACAGTAGGAATTACATTCGTTTTCGTCACCCATGACCAAGAGGAGGCGCTGACACTTTCCGATCGAATAGCTGTAATGGCCAACGGCCGTGTTCTGCAATTGGACACACCTCAAGGACTTTACGAAAGACCGCGAAGCCGCGAAGTCGCTGAATTCATCGGAACAATGAACCTTCTGCCGGGAGCCGTCTCTCAATCGGATCAATCCGAAACCATGCTGGATGCGGGACTGGTCGGGACTTTGGGCGGACGACCCATTGAAGTAATACTGGACAAGGGCGCCCGCGCATATCTGGCGGTCCGGCCAGAGCAGATTTCACTGAGCGCGACCGAGCCTTCAGACCCGGCGAGGTATTCTGTCGCTGGCGAAGTGGCGGAAGCCGCGTATCTGGGCGACCGCATTCACTATCAGGTGCGACTGACCGGGCTGGAAAAGCCGATGACCGTATTCGTGAACAACACAGAGCGCGCGGTGGTTCGGCCTTTGGGCTCGAACGTCTGGCTCAGTTGGGACCGCAGCGTGGGCCTTGTATTGCCAGGATGACCCTGAGGAAAAGTATTCCCAACGGAGCCGAGTTCCTGTACTATTGAATGAACATTCAACAAGTAGCTGAAATCCAGGTGAAGTCATGAACAAGCAATTCACGAACCGTGACACAAGCATCCCCGAGAATTGGGATCGCCGGGGGCTTCCTGGCTGGTGCTATCACAGCGAGGCGTTGCTGGAGCTTGAACGCGACAAAGTCTTCCGGAACCACTGGCAGATTGCTTGCCATGTGTCGGACATCCCGAATTCTGGCGATTATTTTACTTTCGATCTGTGCGGCGAACGCGCCCTGATCGTGCGCGGGCAAGACGGCGAGGTCCGCGGGTTCCATAATATCTGCAGGCACCGCGGATCACGCGTTGTCGCTGATGAAAAGGGGACCTGTAAGGGCGCTCTGGTCTGCCCATTCCACGGATGGGTCTACAATCTCGATGGAACTTTGCGCGGCGCGGCGCAGCCGCAGACTTTCCCGGATCTGGACAAGGTCGAGTTCGGGCTCAAGCCAATCGATCTGGAGGTGTGGAACGGGCTGGTCTTCATTCGCTTTTTTGAGGGCCCGCAACCATCTGTTGCCACACTGCTGAGGCCCTTCGCTGATGAAATCGAAAGTTACAGACCGGAATCGATGGTGCTAGACCAAGGCGGCTATTGGACCCAGGTGAGCGATGTGAACTGGAAGTCGGTGCGCGATGTCGACAACGAAGGGTATCACGTCGCGCTCGCCCACCCGGCGCTGCAGGACCTTTATGGCCGAACCTATTCAGATGAACCCTTTGTCGATGGTGTAAGCCGATCAACCGCTTGGTTCGAGCCCGATAGCGGCCGGCGCTGGAGCGTTCGCAACTACACTCACCTATCGGAACCGAAGGAATGGGCGCCCGACCACCTCAAGAGGGCTTGGGTCTACTACGGCCTTTTCCCGAATGCCGTTATCTGGGCAACACCTGAGACATTTCAGTTCTACCAGGAAATTCCGCTGACGACGGAAACAACCATGCTCCGCTCTGGCGTTTACCACTACAAGGACGAAACCCGTCGGCAGAAAGCGGCACGCTATCTCGGGTCACGCATTGACCGTGAAACTCTCGAAGAAGATGTGCAACTCACGATATGGTCGAATGAATCGATGCAATCGAAGGCCTTCGAAGGCTTCTATCTTTCCGATCTGGAATACACGGTGCGGACCCATCACGACCACCTTCGTGACTTGTTGCCCGTGTATTCCCTCGAGGAGTATCCGGGGGAAGACCAAGTGGCCAAAGTCAACGAGACTGGCGCTGCCCGCTAGGGCCTTCCGCGTCAGTCTGACCAGATTCCTTCGGACTTCAGGTCCGCCATCGTTCGGGTAATGCCTTCGCGCAGGATGCGAACCATGTCGTCGATCTGTTCGACCGTAATGGTAAGCGGTGGGGACATGACACACATATGGTTGATCGGCCGCACAAGCAGCCCAAGCTTTTGACAGTGCTTATCAATTCTTGGACCAACTTCGCTGGCCAGCCGTTCTGCGTCGGCATCAGGACCATCCGTGACGCATTCAATGCAGGCCATCAGGCCCATGCCGCGAACCTCGCGAACGAGTGGCAGGTCCTCCAGTGAGTGAAGTGCATCCTGGAAATATCCCGACACGTCTTGTGAATGCTTCAGAATGCCCCCTTCAAGCAACTCAAGGTTCTTGATCGCTACGGCACAGCCAATCGGATGACTGGAATAGGTCAAACCATGGGCGAACATCGCGTCCGGATTCTTCGAGGCGCGGAGGTCCTGCATCAACTTGGCAGAGATGACAACGCCGCCCAACGGGAAGTATCCCGATGTAACGCCTTTCGCGAAGGTGAGGATATCCGGCATCGCGCCGAATCCGTCATACGATGCAAACAGATGGCCCAACCGGCCGAAGGCAGTCACCACCTCATCCGCAATGAAAAGAATATCATTTTCACGGCAGATTTCCGATATGCGCCGGTAGTAGCCCTCTGGCGCCACAATCACCCCACCCGACGCCATGATCGGTTCGCCGACGAAGGCCGCGATCTTGTCAGCTCCGACTCCGTCGATTGTGGTTTGAAATTCATTGATGAGATCATCGGTGAATGCCTCCACTGTCTGGTCTTTGCCGCGACGCAGAGGATTGGGGGACGACAGCCGGATGACGAGATCATCGGCATAGTCCATGTACTTCCGGGCGCTCTTGTTGCCGTTGAGTGATGCGGAAAGATAGGTGCTGCCGTGATAGGCCCCATCTCTGGTGATAAGCATCTTCTTTTCTGGCCGCCCCAGGGCGTTGTTGTAGAAAAAGACAAAACGCAAAGCGCTTTCTACCGCAGTGGAGCCGCCGGTGGTGAAGAAGACATGTTGCAGATCCCCAGGCGCGCGTTCGGCAATCAGCCGTGCCAATTCGGTTGCTGGGTCATTGGTCGTGTACCAAGGTGAGTTGTAGGACAACTCCATCGCCTGATCGTACATGACCTTGGCGATCTCCTCGTTCCTGTGGCCGACATTCGTGCACCACATTCCGGCCGGACCGTCGATCAATCTGCGCCCGCCCTCATCCCAGACGTAAATACCATCGCCAGCGCCGATAACTTCCTTGGCCTCAGTCCCGATCGACGCCGCCAAGGGCCAAGGTTGAACCAAATGTTCCATTTCATTGCGCCGGTCACTCACATTCGAAACTTGGTCAGTTCTAGCCATGGATCCCTCCGGAAGAATAAGACGACAAATCAATGAGGCCCCCACAAAAACACGGCAGCCGCGATTGCAAAGGCACTTTATTGAATGTCCGTTCAATCAGTAATGACAGGAAAAGGAGTTGCTTTCAATCTGCTAATGATCACAATTCTCTAAACAGAAACGGGTTCCTTACAGTGGGGAGATCGGGCAATTTTGACCGAAGCGATTTCAGGAAAGCTCTATGCGTAGTGAGGCTACGCGCGGATGGTTGGTCATTTCGGCGCCGCTGCTGTACGCGCTCCTGCTGCTCATCGGCCCAATCATCGTCATTCTCGCGAATAGCTTCTGGACACAGGACTACCTGACGATCGACCGCACTTTCACGTTGGACAATTACCGCGCGGCGCTTGGAGAGCCGATCTACAGGGACCTGCTTTTTCGGTCGCTAAAAGTGTCCGCTATCGTGAGCGTCGTAACGGTCATTCTAGCCTATCCCGTTGCCTATTTCATCTCGTTCCACGGCGGGCGCGCGAAGGGCCTCTGGATCTTCATCATCACGGTCCCGTTCTGGACAGGATACTTGCTGCGCATTCTGTCGTGGAAAGTCATCCTCGGCTACAAGGGGGTCTTGAACAGCGCCCTGCTGGGTTTGGGAGTCATTTCTGAACCGCTCGAGACACTGCTCTACAGCCTGAACGCGGTCATCATCACCCTAGCCCACAGCTGGGCGGCATTTGCGATTCTTCCCATCTATGTATCGCTGGAAAAACTTGACCGGACACTTCTTGAAGCGGCGGCCGATCTGGGGCAGGGGCCCATTCGGCAGTTTCTGCGAGTGACCCTTCCATTGACGTTGCCCGGAGTGATCGCGGCCTTGCTCATTGTGATGATTCCCACCGTCGGCGACTACGTCACGCCCAAGCTGGTTGGCGGCAAGGATGGGGTGATGATTGCCAATGCAATTCAAGTGCAATTCGGCAAGGCGTCGAACTGGCCGCTCGGGGCGGCCTTGGCCGTCACAACCATGATAATTGTTTCAATGTCTGCTGCCCTCATGGTTCTCGCGCTTCAACTCTTCCGGCGGTTGATGAAATGAGCACCTCACCAGCACGTAAGATTCTTTGGGCCTACGTCGTTCTGTACATTGTGATCCTGTACTTTCCTGTCGTGTTGCTTCCGATCTTTTCCTTCAATGACTCCGCCACGCCGACGTTCCCGCTGAAAGGTTTCACCTTCAAATGGTACGAAGGGCTGATAGGCAACGAAACCATGCTGAAGGCGGCCCGCAACAGCCTGATAGTGGGGTCAGTCGCGTCGGTCGGCAGTACGATCCTCGGTATTTGCGCGGCGCGGGCGATCACCAGATACCGCTTTCGTGGAAAATCTGCGGCAAGTGGCCTGATCATGGCACCGCTCTTTCTGCCAGAGATCATCATTGCCATTTCGTTGTTGGTTGTGCTCTTGGGAATTGGTGCCAACCTATCACTGACAACGGTGATGTTAGGCCATCTCCTCATATGTTTGCCCTACTCAGTAACGGTCCTGGTATCTGGCTTTGAAGGCTTCGATCCAAGCCTTGAAGAGGCGGCACAGGACCTGGGGGCAAAGCCACTCCGGGTTCTGCGGCTGGTAACGCTCCCCATTCTTGCGCCGGCAATTCTTTCCAGCCTGCTGGTTGCATTCACGATATCACTTGACGAATTCATCCTCGCTTTCTTCCTAAGCGGGTCGGAACCGACACTGCCAGTCTACATTTGGGGGCAACTTCGCTTCGCCGCGAAGCTTCCGAATGTGCTGGCACTCGGCTCACTTCTGATCGCGGCATCTCTCATATTGCTGACAACAGCAGAAATCATGCGGCGGCGCGCCGAAAGGCGATTGGCAGGCAGGTAGGGACGGCATGAGCAGTGAAACTATGATCAACATATCCAACGTGGGCCGGCGCTACGGGACTTTCGTTGCCTTGGAAGACATCGACTTGCAAATCAAGGCGGGCGAGTTCTTTTCTTTGCTGGGGCCGTCAGGATGCGGCAAGACAACGCTGCTTCGACTTATCGGCGGCTTCGACGTACCCAGTTCTGGGTCCATCAGCATCGACGGGGCACCGATGTCGGGCGTGCCGGCAAACCATCGCCCCACGAACATGGTCTTTCAGTCTTATGCGATCTTTCCCCATCTCAACGTCGCAGAGAATGTGGCGTTTGGTTTAAACATCCTGAACCTGACGAAAGCCGAAAAGCAGGCGCGGGTCGATGAAGCGCTTTCACGTGTTCGGCTGGTTGGTCTTGGGTCCCGGATGGGCAGTCAATTGTCAGGGGGCCAGCGACAGAGAGTGGCGCTGGCGCGGGCCCTCGTGATGAAACCAAAAGTACTGCTGCTGGATGAACCTCTTTCAGCGTTGGACAAGAAGCTCAGAGAAGAGATGCAGGTGGAATTGCGTCAGCTTCAACAGGACATTGGCATCACCTTCGTTCTGGTAACTCACGATCAGTACGAGGCGCTCGCAATGTCCGACAGGATCGCCGTCATGTTTGACGGCAAGATTGCCCAAATCGCGAAACCTCAAGAGATCTACCAGAATCCGACAAGCCGGCGCGTTGCAGATTTCCTTGGGGGCATGAATTTTCTGGAAACCGCCAATATGCGGCTTTTGGGTGAAAACGTAGTCGCGGACGTGGCTGGTTTCGGGACGATCGCAAATAAGCGGCGGGGCGATGAAATGATCGACCCCGCGAAAGCAACACTTGGTATCCGACCAGAGCGCCTGCGGATTCAGTGGGAAGACGAAAAGGCCAAGAACGAAATTTCTGGCAAGGTCCTGAGCCGTCATTATTTCGGCGAAGTCACCAATCTGGTGGTGCAGGTCGAAGGTCAGCCGCGGCCCTTGTCGGTGGTCGAGACCAATGATTTCGGCGCGGATGGCATCCCGGTGGGGTCCTTGGTTCGGATCGCCTATGACGAGGACGCCTTTGTCCTTATGAAAGAATAGGGGCGCCGGATCGCTCCGACGCCCCATTCCGCTTGGTGTGTTCGTTCTAATAGCCGGCTTTGATCTTTTCGAACTCGGCAATCATTTTCTGCTTCAGTTCTTCGGGAACCGGCGACTGGAACAGCGTTTTGTCGACAAATGCACTTACGCTTCCGTAGCCTGCTCCCTCCAGCGCCTCAGCATCAATGGCACCCATCCCGTTCGCGTTGGAATGGCCATAACCCCATTCCGTGACGAGGTACTCTGAAACTGGCGCGGCAATCGAGGCGTTTATGAAATCATAGGCCTTCTCTTCGTTGCCTTCCCCACCTTCAAGCAAGACATAGCCGCAGACCCAAGTCGAAAGACCCTCGTTTGTGTCCTGCTTGATCTTGACCGGCACACCATCGGCTTGCAGCGTTGTTGCCGTCTCGTTCCAAGCCCATGCAATATCGACTTCTTCACCGGCCATGGCTTGGCTCAGTTCGGTATTGTCAGTCCAATATAGCCTGACATTTGCATGGACCTTCCGAAGAAACTCCGAAGCCTCCTCGAACTGTGCATCGGTCATCTTTGACCAGTCCGTCAGCCCAATCGCGAGGCTGGCGAGCGCATATGCGTCGTCGACGTTGTCGCCGATTGACACCCGGCCCTCAAACTTGGGATCGGCAAACACGGCCAGAGACTGAACGTCCGCTTCGTCGACCTTGTCCGTCCTATAGGTCATTGCGGTATTGCCCCAATCAAAGGGCACCATCCATGCTTGGCCATCTTCTGAGGTCATCAGATTCGCCATGGATTTGAATCCAGGCAAGATGTTGTCCCAGTCCGGAATCTTCGACGTGTCGAGTGGCTTGAGTAGCCCAGCCTCCCGCCACTTTACGACGCTTTGTGAGCATGGGTGTGAAACATCGGCCTTGAAACCCGAACGAAGTTTCTGAAACGCCTCCTCTTCATCGCCAAAGAACGTGAATCTCGGCGAATCCCCGTGTTTCTCGACATATGCGCCGTGAAAGCTGGGATCTTCATACCCGGACCAGTCAAAGACCGTCAGTTCTGCGTCTTCGGCCGCAGCCGCTCCTGCTGCGATGACGAGCGCCAGCAGGCTCGTACCGGCGCCACGGAATCTCTTGATACTGTTCTTCATGTTATCTCCCCGTTTCTTTTCAAGTTTCAGTCATGGTGAATGATGGTTCCGTCATGTTCGAAATGCATTGGAAAGAGATTTCCAATCGCCTCCAGCGCAGAGGCCAGGGCATCTGTTGGTGAGAAATCCTTGGCGCCGAACATCAGTCGCATCCAAAGCCCCTCTTGCAGGGCATGGACGGCCGTGGCCGTTCGATCTGCATCGAAGGCATAGCCCATTTCCTCCTTCAAGGCATGACAAAGGGCGTTGATCGCTTTCAGGTAGTCATCGTCATGCGACCAGCAGAGATCCTGGTAGGCAGGTCGGGTTGCCGCCTCTGCCCAGAACGCGAACCACGCCGAGATCATCCGCGGGTTGCAGATGTCGGCGTCAAGATCGGCGACGATCAGCGCCCGCAACTTGGACGCTGATGACGCTCCGGCCTCGTCAAGCGCCTTTCGCCAATGTGCGCCATACTCGTCCGACATGCTGGTAAGCGTTTCGATGAACAGCTTTTCCTTGCTGTCGAAGTGGAAATTCACAATGCCGCGTGACAGACCGGCACCGTCCGCCACGTCCGCAAGGGTCGTGGCCGAATACCCTTTCGTGGCAATGGAATCGATCGTCGCGCTGATCAGCTGTTCACGTCTGAATTCTTTCGACGCCCGTCGCCGGACCTTTTGATCCTGTGCAGCCGTCTCAGGTTGCCCCGCTTCCCTGGTCGCTGCATCGGATGAATTCATGCCTGGGTTCCCTTCGTGTCCGAAACATCTGACAACCTTGCATAGAGATGCGTCGGGCAATGCTCACCGCTGTCAAGAACCTTGATCATCGCGGTCCAGGTCTTGATGTTCTTCCGGACGAGTTCCTCTCCGACCTCCGCCGCCACTTTTTCATAGAGTGGCCCCTTGAGCCGTTCGAGTTCGACACGCGCCTGGTCCCGATACCAGTGGTTTCTGTTGCGGCTTCGTACGTCCACGAAGCCGGACTTGCGCAATGCTGCCTCGTATCGGCTTGGCGATGCCATGCCAAAACTCAGGCCCTCTGCCGCGAGATAGGCGGTCATCGCGTCGGATGGTGGGCCATCGTGCGAGGTGAGCCAATCGCTCGCGACAAAGATCCCCCCGGGCGTCAGGACGCGACTGATTTCGCCGAACAGGGCTTCCTTATCTGCGACATGGATCAGCGCATCCTTCGAAAAGACAATGTCGAAACTGGCATCGGTAAATGGAAGCGGTCCCGGCTGCCCTTTGACAAAGGCAACCCGTTCTTGCGCACCTTCGCGCGCAGAGCGGTTGCGCGCAGCCGCGATCACCGGCTCCTCGATATCGAATCCCGTGATATGTTTCAGAGGCGTTTCCCGGGCCAGGAACAGCGTTATGCCACCAGACCCACATCCGATATCCAGCACCATCTTATCAGAAAAGTCGACGTCCGCGATGACACGCCGCACTTCGTCAGGACCTCCGGGGCTCAAGAAGCCGTCGCCCCAAAGCGCCTCGAGAAAGCGAATTGACAGGTCATCATATTCGGGTTCGTTTTGGCTCATTCAGACATGATCCTGGTCCGGCTACCCCGGAATCCTGCAACCGGTTAGTCATGAAAGCAAGTGCTTTTTGCTGAACGTTCATTCAATAGCTATGGACAGCCGTCCAGAAGCGGCGGTATTATCCAGTGAAAACCGGAGAAAGAGCGCATGAACAAACCCTATGACGTGATCGTTGTCGGCGCTGGTCATAACGGGTTGGTCAATGCCTGCTACCTCCAGCGCTCGGGGTTGAATGTGCTGGTCGTCGAAAAGAACGACTGGATCGGTGGCGCTGCGGTCAGCCGTGAACTCACTCCCGGCATCCTCTACTCGAACTGTTCCTATGTCTGCAGCCTGTTTCGCCCCGAGATCATGCGCGACTTGGAACTGGCCAAGCACGGGCTTCAGATCATCGCCTATGAGGGCGGCGCAGTCTTCAAGCAGGACGGCGATTTTCTGGCCTCCTACCGGAATCACCACGCGCACCGGCGCGAATTCGCGCGCCATGCGCCCCGGGACGGCGAAGCCTATGAACGCTACGCCCGCGACGTGACCCGGCAGTGCCGGTTCATCCAGCCGCTCCTGATGCGCACCGCGCCGGACCCCGCCAGCCTGAAGCCCCGCGATCTGGGCGAGATGCTTTTCCTTTTGAAGAAGTTCAACGAACTTACCGCGCGGGAAATGGCAGACACCATCAGGTTCTGGACCATGTCGATCTCTGACTTTCTGGACGAGTATTTCGAAGCCGAGGTCATCAAGGCATACCTTGCGATTTCCGGTATCATCGGCACGGCGTTGGGGCCGATGTCGCCCGGCACAGCCTATGTGCTGCTGCATCACTACATGGGAGAGGTGGACGGCAATGTCGGCGCATGGGGATATGCGCGCGGCGGCATGGGCGCAATCACCAGAGCGCTGTCATCATCCTTCCTCGCCTCCGGTGGGACTATCCTGACCGATGCGCAAGTATCCAAAGTTCTCGTCCGGAATGGGCGAACAACGGGTGTCGTTCTTGAAAACGGCGACGAACATCTGGCCACGACAGTCGTTTCAAATGCCGACGTAAAACGGACTTTCCTCAAGCTCGTCGAAGAACCGGAACTTCCCGGGGACTTCGTCCGTCAGGTGAGGAACTTCAAGATGCGCGGTTCGTCAGGCAAGGTGAACATCGCGCTGGACAGTCTGCCAGAGTTTCCGGCCCTGCCGAAAGGCAGCCCCTGCATCCGCGGGGATATGCATTTCACCGACACCGTGGAACGGATGGAAAGAGGCTATGATGACTGGAAGGCCGGAACTTGGTCCGCGGACCCGTTCCTTGACATGATGATCCCCACGACCATCGATCCGACCATGGCCCCGCCCGGCCAGCATTTCATGAGCTGCTTCGTTCAGTATTGCCCACCGAAGATTCGAAACGCCGACTGGACCGATGCGGACCGGGACGCGTTCGGGCAAACGGTCATCAACCAGATTGCCGACTACTCGCCAGGCTTCAAGGACCGGATCATCCATATGGAGGTCCGCACCCCGCGCGAATTGGAAGCGGAGGTCGGCCTGACCGAAGGCAATATCTTCCAAGGCGAACTGACCTTCGACCAGCTGCTCTTCAACCGACCGATTCCGGGCTACGCCCAATACCGCAGTCCGATCGCCGGACTGTATATCTGCGGATCGTCCACGCATCCCGGCGGCGGTGTGATGGGGGCCCCGGGCCGGAATGCGGCAATTGAAATCATGCGCGACCTTAAACGGAATGCGTCACATGCGAGTCCGGCCCATGAAATCCTTTGATACCATCGTCATCGGTGCCGGTCACAACGGAATGACCGCCGCCAACTTGCTGGCCCGCCGCGGCCAGAAGGTGCTTGTTCTCGAGGCGTCGCAAGTGCCCGGCGGCATGGCTACCAGCAGCGAACTGGCTCCGGGCTATTCGATCCCCTCGATTGCTCACAGCTTGAATGGTCTGGACGACAAGACGATTGCGGCACTCGGCCTTGCAGGCGCCGGCCTGCGGTTCGAGCCCGACCCACTGCCGACGGTCTGCCTTTTGCCGGCGGCGGATCCGCTTGTCTTGCCCAATGGCTATGCCGCACCTATCCCCGGCATGGCGGGCGGGGATCAGAAAAACTGGCAGGACTTGCTCGGCAGCTTGTCATTTCAGGCCGCCATACTGAAACAGTTCATTGCCTCGACTCCGCCGCAGCCCCGAGAGCGCTCTTTCCAACTGAAGGCCGAGGGTCTGAAGGCGGCATTGAAGATGAAGCGCGCGGGCAAAAGCGAGCTTCGCGAATTCCTGCGAATGGTGTTGATGCCGGCGGCGGACGTCGTTCAGGAAGCAGAGATCGATCGTCGTCTGGCGGGGCTGTTGTCATTCGATGCGACACTGGGGATCGCGGTTGGTCCCCGGTCGCCAACCTCGATTCTTGGTCTCTACTACCGGCTCGCGACCCAAACCGGACAACCGCGCGTGCCCGTCGGCGGCATGGCAGCGGCCATGAATGCGTTTCATCAGGCTGGCGTTGCCGCCGGAGCGGTTTTCCGCTTCGGCACGCCGGTCCGGCGGATCGTCGTCGATGGCGGCAAGGTTACTGGCGTGGTCACTGAAGGCGGCGAAGAGATCGGCGCGGCAACGGTCCTTTCGGCGATCAGCCCCGTTGCGACCTTCGGCTCTCTGGTCGGATCGAGAGTCATGGACACCGGAATCGTCCGCGACGTTCGTAGCATTCGCACCAAAGGCAACGTCACCAAACTGAACCTCGCACTCGGCCTGCGTCCCACTTTCAAGGGTGCGGGCAATGGCGCAACCCGGCTGGTCTTCGCCCCGTCCGTCGATGACGTCGAACGTGCCTTCAACCCATCAAAATATGGCGAGCTGCCAGAGGCGCCCTGCTTTGAGGCAATCTTGTCGGCTGCAGGCGATCAGTCGGTCCCGGCTGGGGCCGCATACCTTTCGGTGTCCGTGCAGAATACGCCCTATGACCTGAGGTCCGGGTGGAAGAAGGGTCGGGTCGCTCTAATGAAATCGGTCATGACAAGGTTGGAACAATTCAGCCCCGGGATAGCAAAGGCCGTTGTCGCTGCCGAGACCCTCGCACCGCCCGATATCGAAGAAAGATACCATGTACCCGGCGGGCACTGGCACCACGGCGAATGGCAGGTCGACCGGCTTTTCTTCAATCGCCCGGTTTTTGGGGCGGCCAATTATCGGGCACCGATTGAAGGCCTGTTTATCTGTGGCGCGGGAACCCACCCCGGCGGTGGGGTCAACGGCCTGTCGGGGCTGAATGCGGCGCGAGAAATCCTGGGGGCTGTAAGATGAGCATGAAAGCCGCTGGGGCTGCATCCGAATTTTGGCGCAACCCGCAATGGAAAAGCCCATTCCATGACCGGATAGAGGCGCTGATGACGGAAAGGCATTGGTATGACTGGGCGGGTTACGCCGCGCCGGAAATCATCGATGATGCCGAACTGGAATATTTTGCGATCCGCTCGACAGCGGCACTTTTCGATATTTCTCCCATGGTCAAATACAGCATCTCTGGACCGGATGCGGAACAGTTCCTGAACCACCTGACATTGCGCGATGTATCCAAGCTCAAGGCCGGGCGTGTCCAATACACGGCGTGGTGTGATGACGACGGCCAGGTCCTGGATGACGGCACACTGTTCCGCTTTGATGACTCCACATTCCGGCTCTGCTGCCAGGAACGCCATCTGCCGTGGCTCATGGACACGGCCTTTGACTACGACGTCACCGTTCGGGAGGAAACCGACGAAATCGCAGGGCTTGCCCTGCAGGGACCGACATCTGCAGCCTTGCTGCGGGACGCCGGGATCGATGTCTCCGGTCTGAAACCCTTCCAGATCGCCGTGCTGCCCAAATCACTGGGGCGGGGGCATATCTCGCGCACCGGCTTCACCGGGGATCTTGGCTATGAGCTGTTCGTGGACCGCAAGTCAGCCGGGGCGCTCTGGGATCACCTGTGGCAGCACGGAACACTTAGGGGCCTGCGCGCTATCGGTTATCATGCCCTGAATATCGCCCGGATCGAGGCGGGGTTCATTGTCGCCAATGCGGATTTCGTGACCAGCGAAACGGCGCTCCGATCCAACCGGCCCAGACTTCCAGATGAAATCGGGCTGGACTGGATGGTCGATCTGACCAAGCCGCATTTCAATGGCAAGAGAGCCATTGAACGCAGTCGCCAAAGCAAGAGCCGCCGCGAAGTTCTGGTCGGGCTCGAGATTGAGGGCAACGAGCCAGCCCAACATGCCATCGTCTACCATGCGAAGCGCCGCGAAGTCGGGGTGGTCACGGCGGGCATCTGGTCTCCGACCGCCAAGCGGAACATCGCGCTTGCCTGTGTCGATGCGCGATACGAGACGGGGGACAATCTTTGGGTGGAAATCTATGCCTTGCGCGAACTGCGCTACCACAAGCTGATGAAGCGCGCCCGCATCGTCGAGCGTCCTTTTATCAAGCTGCCCAGACGCACCCTGACTCCGCCCGGAGATTTCTGATGTTCGGAATCCGAGTCAGGAAAGGCACCGAGGACGAGGCGCAGTTGAAGATGCTGTCGACACCGCTCGGACTGACCAAGTCGGGTTACCAACGCTATGCAGCCGCAATGTATTTTTACAAGCGCGGTGAAATCTCGTCAGATCTGCTCGAAGTCTACCGGAAATGCTGCAAGTTTGACGCAGAAGACCCGGTCGATCTGGCGCGCTACGAAAAACTTGTCGATTGAACGAAAACAGGGGCCACGCGGCCCCTGTATCGTTCTTGCGGACAGGGTTTGGATCAGACGCCCGAAATCGCTTTGACTTCGAGAAAGTCCTCAAGCCCGAAATGCCCGCCCTCGCGGCCATTTCCTGACATCTTGTAGCCGCCAAACGGACTGCCATACCCCATGTCGACACCGTTCACATGAACCATCCCGGCGCGCAGCTGGTCCGCAACCCGCTTTGCACGGGCCGCATCGCCAGTCTGCACATAGGCAGCAAGGCCATATGGGGTGTCATTGGCGATTGTGATCGCCTCCTCTTCGCTCTCGAAGGGGATCATCGCCAGAACCGGGCCAAAAACCTCTTCTTGCGCGATACGCATGTCGTTTGACACATCCGCGAAGATCGTCGGTTTCACGAAGTAACCCCGGTTCATCCCATCCGGCTTGCCTGTGCCGCCAACCAGCAGCGTTGCGCCTTCGTCGATGCCGGCCTGGATCAGTTCCTGAACCTTGTCGTACTGCATCTGGCTGACGAGCGGACCGATATGGTTGCCGACCTCTGCCGGGTCGCCGACGGTCTGCGTTTCACCAACGGTCTTGGCGACGCTGACCGCCTGATCCCAGATTGATTTCTCGACCAGCATCCGGGTCGGTGCGTTGCAGGACTGGCCGGTATTCTGGAAGCAGTGCCGAACGCCACGGGTCACGGCCTTCTCGATATCCGCATCTGCGAACACGAGGTTCGGGGACTTCCCGCCAAGCTCCAGCGTGACGCGCTTGACAGTTGCCGCCGCATCGCGCGCCACGGCCGTGCCGCCGCGGGTCGACCCGGTGAAGGACATCATGTCGATCTTCGGATGCGCGGACATCGCTGAACCGACGACCGGGCCCTCTCCGTTGACGAGGTTGAAGACCCCTTTCGGAACACCGGCTTCATCAAGCACTTCGGCATATAACATGGCATCCAGCGGGGTGAGTTCGGACGGCTTCAGCACCATCGTGCACCCGGTCGCCAGCGCTGGCAGGACCTTCAACGCGATCTGGTTGATCGGCCAGTTCCACGGCGTGATCAGCCCGCAAACCCCGACGGGCTCGCGGCGGATCAAATCGTTGTTGGAATTGCGCGACTCGAACTCGAAGCCCTTCAGCGCCGCCAGAAAGCCCTTCAGGTGGCCGGTTCCGCAAGGCGCCTGCGCGTTCGTTGCTAGCTTCGCCGGCGCGCCCATCTCCATCGAAATGGCGGCGGCAAATTCGTCGATCCGCCGTTCATAGACCGCAAGGATGCTCTCCAGAAGCGCGATGCGGTCGTCCACGGACAGCTTGGAATAGGCAGGGAAAGCGGCGTTGGCCGCGGCAACTGCTTTTTCGATATCTGCCGCCGAACCCATCGAGATGGTGGCGATCTGCTCTTCCGTCGCCGGATTCACCACAGCGAAGTCATTCGGCGTGACAGGATCGACCCAAGCGCCGTCAATGTAGAATTTTCTTTTGTCCAGAATAGTCATCTTGCTTACCTTCAGGCGGCTTTGAGCAGGCCATCGGCCTTGATTTCGGAATAGGTTTCGTCGAGTGACTTCAGTGCCCGCTCGATCATGACGTCGATGTCGGAAGGCTGAATGATGAGCGGGGGAGAGAAGACCATCCGGTCACCAACGTGCCGCATCACCAGATTGTTCGCAAAGCAGCGTTCACGGCACCGATAGCCGACTGTGCCTTCCTCCGAAGCGAACTTCGCGCGGCTTTCCTTATGGGGCGTCAGCGCAATTGATCCCATCAATCCGACCAGCTTGGTCTCGCCGACCAGAGGATGCTCGGCCAGTTTTTCCAGCTTCTTCTCCAGATAGGGGCCAGCGACATCGCGGACGTGATCGATCAACCCGTCTTCCTCGATGATGCGCAGGTTTTCCAGCGCGACCGCGGCAGCGACCGGATGCCCGCAATATGTGTAGCCATGGTTAAAATCGCCGGCACCGCCAACGGTGTTCGCGATCTCGTCGCTGACAATCGATCCACCAATCGGGATATAGCCAGAGGACAGGCCCTTGGCGACAGTCATGATATCGGGTTGGAAACCAAGCGTCTGGCTGCCGAACCAGTTTCCGGTCCGTCCAAAGCCGGTGATGACCTCGTCCGCGATCAGCAGAATACCGTATTTTCTGCAGATACGCTCAATCTCCGGCCAGTAGGTTGCCGGCGGAACGATTACGCCGCCTGCGCCTTGGATCGGCTCGCCGATGAATGCGGCAACGCGATCGACGCCCAGTTCTTCGATCTTGGCTTCCAGTTCACGGGCCCGCATCAGGCCAAATTCATCCGGCGTCATGTCGCCGCCTTCAGAGTACCAGTGAGGCTGGCCGATATGCACGATGTTCGGGATCGGCAGGCCGCCCTGCGCATGAATCCCGGCCATACCGCCAAGGCTGCCGCCGCCCATGGTCGAACCGTGGTAGGCGTTGTGGCGCGAAATGATGATGTCCTTTTTCGGGTGGCCTTTGACCTCCCAGTAGCGGCGGACAAGGCGGATATTGGTGTCATTCGCTTCAGACCCGGACCCGGCGTAGAACACATGGTTGAGGTCGCCGGGGGCAAGTTCGGCAAGCCGTGCCGCAAGTGCGATCGCCGGAACATGGGTCGTCTGGAAGAAGGTGTTGTAGAAGGCGAGCTCTTTCATCTGGCGAGCCGCAACGCGGGCCAGTTCTTCGCGTCCGTATCCGACGTTGACGCACCAGAGGCCGGCCATGCCGTCAAGAATCTGGTTGCCTTCGGAATCCGTCAGGGTCACGCCCGAAGCGCTGGTGATCACGCGCGCCCCTTTTTTCGCCAGTTCAGCATCGGCTGTGAAAGGGTGCATATGGTGTGCTGCGTCCAGCGCCTGAAGCTCAGCCGTCGGCAAATGATTGGTGATGTGTTTCATCGGGGTGCTCCTGTAGAATTTGGCGATGGCAGACATTTCCGGAATCCGGGTCGCGCAGGTCATGGGGTATCAAGACTCTGCCTGTCCTGTTCCGTCGCAGGATATGGGCAAAAAAGTTGCTGTCAATTGAATTTGATCAAATTCATGGTCAGTCGATACTTTGCCGGACCAGGTCGACACCTTGTTCGATGTCCTGCCGCATCGCTTCAGCCAAGGCATTGTAGTCGCCTCCACGCATCGCCGCGATCGCCTGTTCGTGGCGGTCCGGCAGGCTCGATGTCCCGAATCGGCCGCAGACAACGCGGAGCGATGGGCCGAATCGCAGCCAGAGCGAATGCGCAATCGACAACAGAATAGGCGCATCTGCTTGTTTGTAGAGCGAGAAGTGAAAGTCGTGATTGTGGCGCATGTAATTCGTAACGTCACCCGTACGAATGGCCTCGTCGATCTGTTTGTCGATCGTCACAAGCTCCGAAATCTGCTGATCGGCCAGTCTGGAAGCCGCAAGTTCTGTCAGTTTTGGCTCAATCGTCAGGCGTGCAAAGGCCAATTCGTCCAGTTGCCTGTGATTCAGCTGCGGAACGCAGACCCTGCGATTTCCCTGAAAATCCAGCGCGCCTTCGGCCGTAAGCTTGCGAATCGCCTCTCGAACAGGTGTCATTCCGACACCGAGCATTTCGGCCAATCCCTGGATTGTTACCGATTGACCCGGTCCGAGTTGACCAAACAGGATCATATCCCGAAGCTTCGCATGGACAACTTCGTGCGAAGGCACTTTGCGGGAGAGGTCTTGGGTATAGAGTTGATGGGGCACTGTAATCCGAAAATGGCAATTGCTGTTTGGCGCCGTAAACCAAGCGCTTACACCTTTTGTAAAATGAACTATTGAAATGAATCAATAAATTTGATCAAATTCCACGAATTCATTTCGACAATCGGTCCCGGGGAGTTGGGGCCGATGCTACCCACTCAGGAGGACTACAATGAAAAGAACCGGAATTTCACTCTTGGCTTTGCTTGCCGTTAGCGCAACTGCAGCCATTGCGGAAGATGTCCGCGTCTACAACTGGTCGGACTATATCGACGAAGAGCTTCTGACCAAATTTGAAGAAGAGACCGGTCTGAACTTGATCTACGACGTGTTCGACTCAAACGAACTGCTGGAAACCAAGATGCTCGCCGGCAGCTCCGGCTACGACGTTGTTGTCCCGTCGGGCACGTTCCTGCAGCGCCAGATCTCTGCGGGCGCATTCCAGAAGCTTGACCGGTCGAAGCTGCCCAACATTTCAAATATGTGGGACGTTATCGAAGAACGGACCGCGCAATACGACCCCGGCAACGAATACTCGATCAACTACATGTGGGGAACGACCGGCAT
>JAHEAO010000127.1 GCA_024642725.1 Paracoccaceae bacterium
ATGTCCAAGGATTGGGTCAGGCCGCTGAAATGTTTGAAGCATCTGCGCACGAGCAATGTCTGCTTCCGGAACGCGGTTCAAACTCGACCCGCTGCACCGCCGCAAGGCAGCTCCGAGCCCATAACAGAAGTGCCCTAGCACTGATGCTCGCAGGCACAGCATTCTGATCAGCCAATCTGCAAGCCGCGTTGCAGAATGAAGAGCCGCCGTTCGTGTCGACTGCAGCGACTTTTACGGCACCGATGTCTCAGTTGCGTGACCAAGCAGACTTTGGCTTCCAAATGTAGTATATTCCAAATTCATAAATTCGATGACGGCCTTGCACTGTGCGATATGCCACTGCCGACACAAAGGTCTGCCCGAAGTCATTGTCTGTGGAAGCTGGGGAAACGAGTATTGGGATGTCCCAGCATACGAATATCCGAAGGATATTCAGTCTAAAGCTAGCGGCTACGAACGTACTGAAATGCATAGCGAATAGAAAGGAAATGAGAATGGGGTTCCGAGCGTTTGGGAAGATCTATCTATCTTTGGTTCTTGTGCTGTTCCTAACGGTTGCATCAGGAGTCGTGCGTCCTGCATTCGCACAGGAACTTGACGATGAAGCGCTCACGAAACTGGCGCTTGGAGGGATATGGCAGGCTGAACACGCTGAATATGGCTTCTGGAATTGGGATGACAGCGGATCAGTTTGCTTGAGACTAGGCAGCGCAGAGGGCGATTGCTTTGATACGGGGACCTGGGAAATTACCGACAACGTACTTTGTTACGAAATGACTACGTGGGGTGAATCGGTCGGAGACCGCGTCAATTGTTTCACGGTGAGTGCTCTGGAAGACAATCGCTACGAGACACTTTTTCATGGTGGCGCGATGGTCTCACGGATGTTTGCTTTCAGTGTGTTAGAGTAACCGACCACAAATACTGCCCGGTCCGGCCCAGCTTCCAGTCCTGCATCGGCCGCCGAGAAAAGTCTCAAAGCTGAACAGAAACCCCGTATTACATAACAATCGGAATTGCTTCCCCAGGCTCGAAGCGGTCTTGCGGCGGAGCAGGGGATCATGTTTGAACCGCGTCCCAAAAACAGCCGTTCCTAAGACTCAGAAGCTTCTTTCTTTTCAACCAGATGGCGCGGAGACCGAACGCTGGGCGGTTGGAAGCGGCCAACAGACTACCAGGCGCTGACCGACGGCACCGAGCCCAAAGTGAAGCTTTGCAAACAGCACTGGCGTACGCTTCCAGTCACCATTTCACTTACAGATATTCCATTTGCACCAAGTGAACGGCACGAAAGTCAGATTACAACTGGCCGGCAATCACTGGGCCAAGCCTGCAATCTCCAGCATAGACAAGAATCGATCTCTTTCTTCGTCCTCTTCATAGGGCAGGACATATCGTGCGAACCCGACTGTAAATTTTGCGTTTGCCTTTTTAACCTCGCAAGACGTGGCGTAGGCTTCTTCCAATTGCCCGTTTGCAGCGTAGGTGGCTGCAGCAAGCGCCAGCGCATTGGGATGGTTTGGCTGGGCGGCGCGGACACGCTCCAGATGGGGAACGGCCTCTGCATATCGCTCCAGATTGAAAAGCGCGCGGCCACAGAAAATATGATAAGATAACGGAAAATGCGGATTCAAATTCATCGCTGCTTCCAGCTCTAACAAAGCCGCCTCGGACCGTCCGGCGTATGTAAAGGAAAACGCCCGGAGGCTTCGAAAATAGACACTCGCCGGATTGAGAGACACCGCCTGATCAAGTTCGGCAAGTGCCCGGTCTGTCGACCTGTCAATCCACTGATGCGTCCATCCCATGACGGTATGCGCCCAGGGTTCCCGTTCATCGGCTGCAACAGCAGCCCGGGCGGCGTCGGCGCATTTACGTGATGTGACGGCAAGATCGTCAGTGAAACCGTTATTGTAGAAGTGCAGATAAGCCCACGAGATTACTGCGTGTGCACGCGCGGCGCTTGGGTCTAGCTCCAGTGCCCGTTCGGCTTCTGTGATCGCCTTGCGATTGCCGTCGGGATCAAACTTCCAGACATAGTCCAAGGCTCTGAGAACGTGATCGTATGCGTTGACCGTGTCCGACGATTTGACCAGTGATCGCCGATAGTGTTGCCGCGAAATTTCTCCCACCAGCCTATTGACGATCACGCTCGTGATCTCGTCCTGCACTTCGAAAATATCCTTGAGCTCTCGGTCGTAGCGCTCGGCCCACAGTTGATTTCCAACTTCAGCATCTACCAGCTGCACCGTCACTCGGATGCGGTTCCCAGCACGCCGGACGCTACCTTCGACAAAGTACTGTACGCCAAGTTCGCGCGCGACCTGTCCCGCAGACATATCAACATCGCGAAACGCGAAACTGGAATGCCGGGCAATAACGAAGAGTTCAGCATATCGAGACAGGTCGGTCAGAACGTCGTCGGTAATCCCGTCTGAAAAATAAGATTGCTCCGTATCGCCTGATAGGTTCCTGAAAGGCAGGACCGCGACGGAGGGTTTCTCCGGCAAGATCTTCAGTGGAGCGCCAGCCTCTTCGTGAATCTTCGCCTCGAAACGGTAACCTCTGCGGGGAATGGTCTTGATCAGCCTTTGCGCTTGCCCGTCGTCATCCAAAGCCGCGCGGGCTGCGTTAATACGACTTGAGATCGCGCTGTCCGACACGATGCGTCCGCCCCAGACAGTCTCGATCAGATCGTCGCGGGAAATGATCGTTCCGGCGTTAGTTACTAGGTGAATAATAAGGTCCAGCACTTGCGGCTCAAGCGGCACCACGTCTCTGCCCTTGCGAAGTTCGCCGCGTTTGAGGTCGATTTGGAAATCCTCGAACGAAATGATAGATGCGCGCTCCATTTCAGAACATGAGCACGCGATGGCGCGTTTCTCAAGCGGAATGAAGGACATCTGGACAGCTTCTGGACATCACCTGAAAGCGGCGACCGCTTCAACATGGCAACGTCAATGCAAGTTGATTTCGACCTAAAGTGAGCTGGAGAAATAGAATGACCCCCCAAGAGACGTACATTATGAGCCGCTACACGGTGATAACAGAGGCCAAGCACCGCGACGTCCGCCGGATGCAAGCTGAGATGACCCGAGGTGCCTTGCGAGGCTTGATAACAGCGGTGGTAAAGCGGTTGCGCCGCGCGCCCCACTCCGGTGAGGTGCAAGGCCTAAACAAAGCATAATTGGTTAGCTGCGCTAATGGCCGTTTAGTCCCGCAAGTGAGACACCCGACACCCGCGCAGTGAGTGGCCGGTTTGGAAATGGGGCAATTTAGCCGAGTTGAATGGCCGGTTTGGGAAAACCATTCTGCAGTGCCGCGACTGCCTCGGAAATTTGATGACCGGGCAAAGGCAAATATTGCTGCAGCAGCGATAGGCAGAAAAGTCCACAACTCGGTCGTGGGCCCTCCAGATCATGCTGTGCCAATAACGAACGGCCGCCTTTCTCGCTACGGTGCAGCTGATGGCTTCAGACGATTTCATGCTGCACCTGCTCGCTTGGCAATTGGGACATATCTGCTGTGGGCTGATTGTGTTGAAAAACTCGGTCTCCAGTGCGAGTCGAACAAATTCAGAGAACTTCTTTCCGCAAAGATGCGCGTTTACAAACATCGTTTCCAGAGGGCCGACATGTAAGAATATAGTTCCAATCTTTGGAGAAAGTTTTGCTGCATCGAGCTTTTCAACACAATCGGCTCGGTGCCGTCATTCCGTCGCTGTTCGTCTGACGACCGCTTCGGAAAGCCGAATGTCCAAGGATTGGGTCAGGCCGCTGATATGTTTGAAGCATCTGCGCCTGAGGAATGTCTGCTTCCGGAACGCGGTTCAAACTCGACCCGCTGCACCGCCGCAAGGCAGCCTTGAGCCCATAGTTTCCATTTATGAATGCGCAGCATCTGTGGCGAAGGGTGGCAAGTGGACCTTCGTTTTATAAACAGCATTGCTTCCGGGCCACTCCAAGAGTGGTCGTTTTCAAGTGTGCGCACGTTGCACTCGGCTTACATGGCTGGTCTAAAGAAATCAGCATCAGCGAGATTACAAAACCCGTGTCGAATAAAGCGCTCAAAATGAACAGATCTGGCCTGTGCCAACAGCTGTGGTTGGAAACACACCGACTTGTCGGCAGTTTTGCTGCAGTGCTTTCCGCTCTCGCTCTTTCCGGATGCGGCGAGAACTCCTACGGCGAGATTGAACTGATGCCGTCGCCGG
>JAHEAO010000128.1 GCA_024642725.1 Paracoccaceae bacterium
TGGTACGCCATAAAGATCCGTGGACGCGGCGACGACGAATGATCGGCTTGGCGTCAACTGTCTCACTTGATTTCGAATGAGATGTCGTAGGTCAGTGGCTCGGACATCTGACTCACAACCTCAACCACATGATCGCCGGACTGCCAGAGCTGCCCGTAATACTCGGTAGCCGTGTCGGTTCCATCGAGCAGGATCGACCCGTCCGGATTTCGGATGATGTAGTACATCTCTCCGGAATGGGGCACGACACGAACACGCAGAAACTGCCCCTCGCGAGCCCCCAAGACGAACTGGAACGCGCCGCCAGCCTCAAGAGTCCGGGTCAGAACAGCGCTGGATGCGCCGGGATCGAAACGGACCTGTTGCGCATTATCTGAAGCCGCTGGCCCGGCCGAATCTGTGCCACCTGACGTTGCACTTGCGCCGCCCCCCGACTGATAGGGGCTTGGACCACCACTAACCCAAGATTCCCATGACTGCCCTTCGGCCACGAAGCCCACAAGAGTGTCACCGGCCGCATTGTATGAACACTGGGCATCGGCGCTGCGTGTTTCGAGGTAGATCGTGCCGTTCACCGCATGTGTGCCATCGCTGCGCTGACCCTCATAGGTCATCTCGGTCTTCGCCTCAAAATCCTGAAAAAAGATCTGCGTCGAGTTTGCGCAGTCCTGTTGCATGTATTCGGGTGATTGCGCCAAGGCGCCCTGTCCGGCCGTCAGTGCGATCGCAGTTAGGAGAATATATCTGTTGGTCATCAATCTTTTCCGAGTTGAACTCTTGGGCCGGGAATCGTCATTTGCCCAGTTTAGAAGGACGCTACAGTCGCCTGCTACGAGTTTTCAAGCATATTCGGCTTCCGTGTCTTGTGTGCCGATGGGCACTACTCCGTCCGTTGCAGGAAGACAGTACGCGCTCACTGTGCAGTCATCGATTGGTGACAAACAAACCGGCGGCCGGGAAGAGTTCGCAGGGCTGGCATCGCATCTTGACTCAGTTTCTAATCGCCTTCGCCAAATCTATTCCCTGTATGGAAGCATTACTGCTGCGGCTGCCGCAGTCGTGACATGCCCGCAATAATTGTTGAAAAAAAAGACCAGCAATATTGTCATCTTTTGGCCCAATTCGCAAAATAAGCACGAGTTTCGATCCATAATACGAAGACCTAGAGGGCGGGCTGATAGTGACTTCAATCTTAACAAAATTGCTGATTTTTTCGCTTCCGATGCTGACTGCTGTGGAGTATGCCACGCCGCTGAATGCGCAAGGCTCAGATAGCACCGCAACTGGCATTGGCTATGAGCTGCATGGTGTAACGGTTTATGATTCATCCGAAATCTTAGGCTTTGCAGCACATGTGGTCGCTGACAGGACTGGGAGTGTGACGGCCGGGGGCATCGCTCAGACTGTAGAGGCAATGTACCGTGAGGACGGCTATTTTCTGGCAGAGGCGACTGTCGCATCGGATGGGCGGACGATTGTCGTCAATGAGGGGGAAATCGGTTCGGTTTCAATCGAGGGCGTTGATGAGCAGACTTTCAGACTAATCCGCGCCTACTTCTCACCTGTTGTAGGGCGAAAGGCCGTTAATATGCGCGAGTTTGAACGCGCGATAATGCTCGTGGAGGATATCGAGGCCGTCTCGGCTACGGCAGAGGTTGAGTACCTGCCCGGAGAGACTGTGGCCAACGTCCGCGTCTTGGCGACTCCGGAGGATCGCAATTCAGGTTGGATAACACTTGACCACCCGTCCCGCGAATTCGGAGACGCAGCCGTACTGACTTTCAATCAAGAGTTTCTAAGCGCCCTGACAACCGGCGATCTATTGCGTTTCTATATTTCGGCGACCGAGAGCTTCGACGGTTCGGATGGGACGCTCTATGGCGCCGTGAACTACCGCATGCCCCTTGGTGGCAAGGGGACATTCGGTGAGATCTATTTAGGGAATGTGGCCGCCTACCGCGATGCTTCCGGGACGCTCCTGGAAACCGATATCGAAGGTAACACGGCCATACTGGCGTTGGGTCACCCTGTCTTGCGCGATGTAGAGCGCTATGGATATGCGCTCCTTGAACTCCGCCAGTCGGGGTCAAGTGATGATGTCGGAGGCACGACGTTCGAGAGCGATGTGAACGTCGTAGGGGCATCCTGGATTTACGGAAGGGCTTTGTCTGGAGGTGGAGCCCTAGAATACGCTGCAAATCTGTCCGCCGGAACGAGAACGACAGATGCGAACGGATTTGACGATGGCGACGAAGATTTCTGGCATTTTCGCGGAGGGGTTGGATACCAAAAACCGGTGAACTGGTTTGGGGAGAACTCTACCATCCGCGCAGAACTGTGGGGACAGTATTCCAACGACCGTCTGCCGTCGATCGAGGAGTTTTATCTTGGGGGCATTGACGCGGAGCGGGGTTTTGTTTTCGCCGAAGCGCAAGGGGACAGTGGCGTTTCAGCGAGCGTCGAACTGGGACGGGATTTCTTTCCTAATCATCAAATGCTGCGCCGCATTCGTCCCTTCGGTTTTTTTGATGCGGGTTACATAACAAACAATAACCCGTCGGCATCTGAACTGGACAACGAGACTCTTGCATCAGTCGGGCTGGGTGTGGATGCGGAATTCGGGAATGGCTTCTATGCTCTCAGCTACGTCGCGGTTCCGACGACTTCGGGTCCCAGCACGAGCTCTGGCGATCCGGCATTCTATCTTTCTATTACAAAAACTTGGTGATCCCATGACCCGATCTTCAATCGTCTTTTCGCTCACGATCGTCGCATCTCTCTTCTGCGGACAATCTCAAGCAGATAACGGCCTTCACTTGGGATGGTGTAATGGTGTCGGCAATCCGCATAAAGCCGCAAATTGCGGAGGCGGATCAGGTCCGACAACGGGTGGAACACCTTCGACTGTCCCGACCTCAAACCAGCTCCCAGGAACTGGTGGGTCAGTGACGACGACGCCAGGAACGGTCTCGACAAATGTCGTCGTGCTCCAACCAAATCCGCCAACAGTCATCACAGGAACGGGACCGGTAATTCCTGTTCAGGGTCAGCCGGGGCCAACCTTCACGGGCACAGGGCAGTTGCCGATAGTAATCACACCGACGACACCAACAGTCTTGACCGGGACAGGCCCGGTCCCAACCATTCAGGGTCAGCCGAACCCCAGTTTCACGGGCGGCAGTCTTCCTACTATTGTACTGATACCCAATCCGCCGACGGTCTTTACAGGGACTTCGCCGATCTCGAATGTTCAGGTCCAGCCCACTCCGTCTTTTGTAGGCGGCAGCCTTCCTACGATTACGGTCTTGCCGAACCCACCCACGACATTTGTAGGCTATGGTCCGGTACCTTCTCAAATCCTTGTTCAGCCTAATCCTCTTGGCTCATTTACTGGTACATCTGCCGTTCCACAAATTACACCGGGCCGGGTTCCGATGGCCATTCCATACAAGAATCCCAAGGCGGTGCCTTATCTGGTTCCGTCCATTTCGAGCCAACGCACGCCAGGCCAGGTCCCGACAGCGATTCCAGGAGGAACACCCCAAGCCACTCCAGTCTTGATCCCACGACCACGGCCGACTTCCCTGACGAAGCTTACCAGCACCAGTGGTGGTAAGATCACACACCAACCTGTGACGAAGAAAGCAGCTCTTGGGCCGGGACATGTCACCCAGACAACTGGAAGGCAGGCCTTGCATGATGCACCAGTATTCGCCGCAGAGGATGGTGGTCAGCCATGGAATTGCCTGGCCAGTGGGCACGGGCAACGAAAGACTCTCGTTGGGCGTCAGGTTCTGGTGAACGGCGCTCTTCGTCACGTCGGTGCAGTTGACGTTCTGGGAAGGGATCTACCAGCTCTGCACCCGGCTCATGCAAATTGCATCATCTCGGTGCGAAGAAAGAGCGATCGCTGAAGGGGGCCGTATTGCTTGCCGGCAAGGATCAAATAGCAACGTCATTCTTGTTGGGCCGAACAGTCAAGAATTCGTCATTTCCGGAGTTGAGGGACTATCGATAGGCTCTGTCGCGGCAAAACGCTTTCAGACGACAAGTGGCTTGCGAAGCTTGGTTCATTGCCGAAACATGGCGAGTTCACGTGGTTGCAAGGGCGGGGCGACTTATTGCGGCCCGCCCTCGTGACAATCAAAGGTGACCGTACCTGGTATCGAAGATCTGACCTTGAGAATTGACCTGGCAAACGAGGTGT
>JAHEAO010000129.1 GCA_024642725.1 Paracoccaceae bacterium
ATCTCGCGGTTTCCATTGTAATGCTCGGATTGCGCGAAAACAATGATAGTATCGGGGCGTCCGCGGAGACATTTCGAACGTTGATTTCAGAGGAGTTGGGAGAGGAGATATCATTGAAAATTGAGATTATTCCGATTGATGTTGTTCACCATGAGGCCCATCCGTCCGGCTCAATGGTTGGACAAATCAGGTGAAGTGCGGCAGTCTTATGTAATCGGAATCCTCGATGTGGATCATCGGTCCGCTTAACCAAGACGGATAGTCTGATGTTTGGACGGCTCCAATCCGATGGCATCGCATGGCGCTCTATCGCTGTTTTATTTAACGCCGAAATAGGGCTCCGTCAGGCCAATTCAAACATGTCGCTGCACAATTCGCTCAACTCTATACTATAGCTGGATAGCGAAAAGAGTTCGATTTGGCTAAGGTCTCGACTGACAAGCTGGTCTACTCTGACCTTTCGATAAGTACGATAAACTGGTCATCTTATCTCATACCTCGTCCTCCCCAGCCCCGGTCATGCTTATTTTGAGCAGACGGTTTTCCAGGGTCAGGTCAGCTACGCATTCTTTCAGAGCCAGGGTTTCCGAGCGCAGCTCCTTCACCTCAGCCACAAAACCCAAAACGCCGACCTTTCGTAAATCACGCTTGCTGTTTCCACACAGCCTCAGCCCGAAGCAGACGGACTACAGAACCTAGCAATTGTCGAAACACATAAGGGCGGCTTTGACATGACCGCCCTTACTTTCATTATGTTTCGCTACGCAAACCTGCGCAACAGCAAGCGTCTGCTTCCTACTGCTGCGCCTTGTTGATGAAGTCCTCGACAATGTTCGTCATGTCGAAGGACGCGCCACCCTGAACCGGCGGAAAGTCCACGAGGCTCTGGAGGTGCTCGGCCATCAGGACGTTCATCGGCTGGAAGAGCCACGACACCTTCTGCACCAGATGGGCCTGGGCACTGACGTCATCATAACTCTCGTAGGGATCAGCCCGCAGGTTGTAGAACATGGGCGTCGTACGCGGCTGGACCGGGGCGTAGTAGTCCTCCTTGGTCGAGAAGTGCATCTTCCACGGTCCCAAGCGTGCGGCCATCATCTGGCTCTCGTAGTAGTGGAAGATGTGCCGCCGCGCTGAGGCGTCAGCATCGCCTGTCCAGTAAGGCCAGTTGTTCACACCGTCGATATACTGGTTCTTTTCCTCGCGCACCTTCGCGACGGGATCCTCGACCCCGGCGGCGACGGCCAGCGTGGTGAACATGTCCTCATGCGCCTGAATGCCGTTCAGGGTCACTCCCGCGGGCAGTACGCCGGGCCAGCGGATCACAGAGGGAACACGGATGCCGCCTTCGTAGGTCGTCATCTTCTCGCCGCGGAAGGGTGTCGTGCCGCCATGCGGCTAGGAGGTGTGCTCGGGCCCGTTGTCGGTCGAGTACCAGACTGCTCCTCCCCCCTTGAAATGGTCCGCCCCTATATTTAGGAAACGGAGGATTAAAGATGGGAATCAAGCGACACAAGCCGACAAAAATGTGTGCACCGTCGTAGGCATGTCTTTTGGCACCTCCATACGTTTCTCGGCGCATTTTGAAACCTGCCGAGATGTTTTCCTTCTTTTTTCTTCGAAGACCTGTCAACCTGAGGTTACACGTGAAAATCACTTAGCCTATGGCAGCGGCTCAAATCGGAGGTAACATGAAAACAACTAGTTTTTATGCATCATTATTTTTAAGTGCAGCGGTGATTGCGAGTGCCACAAGCGCGCAAGAGGTTGCCGACACGATCTATACAGGCGGCCCCATCCTGACGATCAACGATGATCAGCCAACCGCGGAAGCCGTGGCCGTCAAGGACGGTCGGATAACGGCCGTGGGCACTCTGGCGGACGTCATGGCGCAGCAAGGTGACGGCACCGAGGTTTTCGACCTCGATGGCCGGACCATGCTGCCGGGCTTCGTCGACGCCCATGGGCACGTGGTATTCGGTGGGCTTCAAGCACTCTCCGCCAACATGCTGGCACCGCCGGACGGCGAAGTGACGGACATCGCGAGCCTTCAGGACACCCTGCGCGCATGGGCTGAGGAAAATGCCGAAGCCGTGGAGAAGGCCGGCATTATCATTGGTTTCGGCTACGACAATGCCCAGCTTGCCGAGCTACGCCACCCAACCCGCGAAGACCTCGACGCGGTGTCCGAAGAGTTGCCGGTGATCATCATCCATCAATCGGGGCATCTGGCCGCCGTAAACTCGAAATTTCTCGAAGTTGTGGGGTATGACGCATCAACCGAAAATCCGGCGGGTGGTGTGATTCAACGTGGCCCCGATGGAGAGCCGAACGGTGTTCTGGAAGAGTATGCGTTTTTCGCCGCGTTCGTCCCTGTTTTGCAGCAGCTTGGCCCCGAAGCCATGGTCGCATTCGCGCAGGCAGGGGCAGAGCTATGGGCAAGCTTCGGTTATACGACGGCCCAGGATGGCCGGGCGGCAGGACCTGTCGTCGAGGCGCTCAAAGTGGTGGCCGCTGCAGGCAATCTTCCGATCGACGTCGTCACCTATCCGGACGTTCTGGAATCCAAGGATTACATTGCGGCAAATGTGTCGCAGGACTACACCGATGGTGTCCGTGTCGGCGGGTGCAAGTTCACGATCGACGGCTCGCCGCAAGGCTTCACAGCGCTGCGGGACCGGCCCTACTACGATCCGGTCGGCGACTATCCCCCGGGCTATGCGGGCTACACAGCCGTGACAATGGAGCAGGTTACCGAGTCGGTGAACTGGTGTTACGGGAATGGATATCAAATCCTGACTCACGCCAACGGCGAGGGCGCATCGGATATCCTGCTTGCTGCGATCGAGACGGCGCAGGCGAAATATCCGGATGCAGGCGACCAGCGGCCCGTTTTGATCCACGGCCAGTTCCTGCGGGAGGACCAGGTCGACTCGTACAAGCGACTCGGCGTCTTCCCCTCTGTTTTCCCGATGCACACCTTCTACTGGGGTGACTGGCACCGGGACCACACGGTCGGTCCAGTCAATGCCGAGAACATCTCGCCGACGGGTTGGCTGGTCGAGCGCGACATGATGTTCACGTCACACCACGATGCGCCCGTCGCATTCCCCGACAGCATGCGGGTTCTCGATGCAACCGTGACACGCCGGACGCGCTCGGGTGACATCCTCGGGCCGCACCAGCGGGTTGACGTGATGACGGGGTTGAAGGCGATGACGATATGGTCGGCCTATCAGCACTTCGAGGAGGACGACAAAGGATCGATCGAGGTTGGCAAGATCGCCGATTTCGTCATCCTCAGCGACGATCCGACAGCCGTTGACCCCGAGACGATTGACACGATCAAGGTGAGCGCGACGATCAAGGACGACGAAGTGGTTTATGAACGGGAAGACGGCGTTCAGAAAGGTGCACTGGATAACCGGACCCAGTTCGCATTCAGTCCGGCCGCAGGCGATCAATTTCTGCATGCGCTTTATGATGGGTTCAATCCCCACGACCACGATTGACACACCGCCAAGTGATTCCTGTCGCCGGAGAAAATATTCGGTGACAGGGATCCTCGCTGCATCAGCATCAGGCAGCTTCGTCCCGCATCTCGGTCATAGGTCTTCGAGACTTCGCTGCGGCGAGGACCAACGGCCGCATTTTATGCTGCTTTGCAGCGCATAGCTGAGACCGTCAGATTGCTGCTTGAGCGAAGGCCGTGATTTGAATCCGGCCGGTTTGGGCTCGTAGCTGTCATCCGACCGTTTTTCTCAGATGACTGGTTAGATGCGCTTAGCGGACGTTAACGGCAGAATATTCGAAGCTCCGGCCGTGAACGGCTGCCTACATCAAGAGCGGACGCTGGCGAGAATTGAAGCTATGTCCGAGTCGCGGACTTTCCAGACCTATACTCGCGTGGCGAATACACGTGCAGAAAGCATAAGATTTCGTTCGCGCCTGCATCAGCGACTTTTTGGCGACGCCTCAGATTAACGACTCCGGTCGTTTTTAGCCACACGCCGATGGAAAGTTTTCAAACCGACCATTAGCTGCACCATCGTCGGAGCAATGACACACGGACTTTGCTGGCTGAAGAGCCTTCGGCACCGAGCAATCTCTGCCTGAAACGGTTGTAAATTGATCAACAGTCTGTGTCTTGTTCGACAACAGCAAAGTTTGGCGAAGACGACACATTCTGGAATCACCCGAGGGTTG
>JAHEAO010000065.1 GCA_024642725.1 Paracoccaceae bacterium
GAGATTTACGGGCCGGAAAGTTCTGGCAAGACGACACTGACGCTGCATTGCGTGGCCGAAGAGCAGAAAAAGGGCGGCGTCTGCGCCTTTGTCGATGCCGAGCATGCGCTTGACCCGCTTTATGCGCGCAAACTCGGCGTCAATCTTGACGAACTCCTGATCTCTCAGCCCGATACCGGCGAGCAGGGGCTGGAGATCGTCGACACATTGGTGCGCTCGGGCGCCGTGTCGATGGTCGTCGTGGATTCGGTCGCCGCACTGACCCCGAAATCAGAGCTTGAAGGCGACATGGGCGACAGCAGCGTCGGCGTTCATGCAAGGTTGATGAGCCAGGCGATGCGCAAACTGACCGGGTCGATCAGCCGGTCGAAATGCACGGTGATCTTCATCAACCAGATTCGCATGAAGATCGGCGTGATGTTCGGCAGCCCCGAGACGACCACCGGTGGCAATGCGCTGAAATTCTATTCCTCGGTCCGGCTCGACATTCGCCGCATCGGCGCGATCAAGGACCGTGACGAGGTCGTCGGCAACACGACCCGCGTCAAAGTCGTGAAGAACAAAGTGGCGCCGCCGTTCAAACAAGTCGAATTCGACATCATGTATGGCGAAGGCATTTCCAAGACCGGAGAGCTTCTGGACCTTGGGGTGAAAGCCGGAGTCGTCGAGAAATCCGGCGCATGGTTCAGCTACGGCGATGAACGCATCGGCCAGGGGCGCGAGAATGCAAAATCCTACCTGAAGGAAAACGCCGCAATCGCTTTGGAGATCGAGGACAAGATCCGCGCGGCCCATGGCCTCGAATTCGATCTGGCAGATCCTGATGGTCCGTCGCCGTCTGAACAGGATGACGAGGTTTTCGAAGGCTAAGCGCCCTTGAACGCTTAAGATAGACCGGGGCTTGCCCCGGTCTTTTCAGTTCCGGTGGACAGCCTTCGCCCTTGGCTATAAACGGGATCGACGCCCCGCAATGCCACTCGAAAGTCCGCAAGAACCATGGCCAGCCTGAACGATATCCGGTCCACTTTTCTGAATTTCTTCGAGCGAAACGATCACCGGATCGTGGACAGCTCGCCGCTTGTGCCTCGGAATGATCCGACACTGATGTTCACCAATTCCGGCATGGTTCAGTTCAAGAACCTTTTCACCGGGGTCGAGCATCGTGACTATGTCCGCGCCACGACCGCGCAAAAATGCGTCCGCGCCGGCGGCAAGCACAATGACCTCGATAATGTCGGCTACACGGCGCGCCATCATACTTTCTTTGAAATGCTGGGGAATTTCTCTTTCGGCGACTATTTCAAAGAGAATGCCATTCCCTACGCCTGGGAACTGCTGACCAAGGATTTCGGCATCGACAAGAGCAAGCTGCTGGTCACGGTGTACCACACCGATGACGAAGCGGCGGCGATCTGGAAAAAGGTGGCGGGACTGCCGGATGACCGGATCATCCGGATCGCGACGAATGACAATTTCTGGATGATGGGCCCGACCGGACCCTGCGGGCCTTGCACCGAGATATTCTACGATCACGGCGACCACATCTGGGGCGGGCCTCCGGGAAGTCCCGATGAGGATGGTGACCGCTTCATTGAGATCTGGAACCTCGTGTTCATGCAGAACGAGCAGTTCGAGGACGGCTCGATGCGGCCGCTGGACATGCAGTCGATCGACACCGGCATGGGGCTGGAGCGGGTCGGCGCACTGTTGCAGGGCAAGCACGACAATTACGACACCGATACGATGCGGGCGCTGATCGAGGCTTCGGCCCATGCGACCAGCCAGGATCCTGACGGTCCGGGCAATGTGCATCACCGGGTGATTGCCGACCACCTGCGCTCGACCTCCTTCCTGATCGCCGACGGCGTGATGCCGTCCAACGAGGGGCGCGGCTATGTGCTGCGGCGGATCATGCGACGTGCGATGCGCCACGCGCATCTTCTGGGAGCCAAGGATCCCGTGATGCACCGGCTGGTTCCGGCGCTGGTCGCGCAGATGGGTCAGGCTTATCCCGAATTGCGCCACGGGCAGTCAATGATCGAGGAAACGCTGAAGCTGGAAGAAACCCGCTTCAAGCAGACGCTCGATCGCGGCCTGCGGCTTCTGGACGAGGAACTGGCGGTGCTGCCCGAGGGGTCTGACCTGCCCGGCGCATCGGCATTCAAGCTCTACGATACCTATGGTTTTCCACTGGACCTGACGCAGGATGCCCTGCGCGAAAAAGGCCGCAGCGTTGACACGGCCGGCTTCGACAAAGCGATGGCCGAACAAAAGGCCAAGGCGCGCGCAGCCTGGGCCGGGTCGGGCGAAACCGCGGATGCATCCTTGTGGTTCGACATCGCGGAAACCAAGGGCGTCACCGAATTTCTTGGCTATGACACCGAAAAGGCAGAGGGCCAGATTCTGGCGCTGGTGCGGGACGGTTCACGCGTTGACGCGGCAGAAACCGGTGCGATTGTCCAGCTGGTGGTCAATCAGACACCTTTCTACGCAGAATCGGGCGGCCAGGTCGGGGACAGCGGCGTTCTGACGACCGAAGGTGGAACAGCGTTGATCACGGATACCAAGAAGGTTGCCGGCGTCTTCATACATCTGGCCGAGGTCACCAAAGGCAGGATTGCCGTCGGTGAGGGCGCAGAACTTGTGGTCGACCATGCGCGTCGGACGGCAATTCGCGCCAATCATTCGGCGACGCACCTGCTGCATGAGGCGTTGCGCGACGCTCTGGGGGATCATGTCGCTCAGCGTGGGTCCCTGAACGCGGCGGACCGGCTGCGTTTCGATTTTTCGCATGCCAAAGCCCTGACACCCGCAGAGCTCGCCAAGGTGGAAACCGATGTGAACGCGTTCATTCGCCAGAACACGCCTGTCGAAACCCGGATCATGACCCCGGATGATGCCAGGGCGATCGGGGCCCAGGCCCTGTTCGGAGAGAAATACGGCGACGAAGTGCGCGTTGTTTCCATGGGTTCTGCCGAAACCGGCAAGGGCCTGAATGGCAAAACATGGTCGATCGAGCTTTGCGGCGGCACCCATGTGCGCCAGACCGGCGACATCGGTCTTTGTGTCCTTCTGGGCGACAGCGCGTCCTCTGCCGGAGTGCGGCGGATCGAGGCGCTGACAGGAGAGGCGGCGATCCGTTATCTGTCGAATGAAAGCCGAATGTTGTCGGACGTGGCCGGGGCGCTCAAGGCGCAGGTGGCGGATGTGCCGGACCGCGTGCGGGCGTTGCTGGACGAACGCAAGGCACTGCAAAACGAGGTTGCGCAGCTTCGCCGCGAACTCGCCATGGCTGGCGGTGCACAGGCAGGGTCCGGCGCGGATATACGTAAGATCAATGGGATAGAGTTCGTTTCTCAGGTTCTTTCGGGCGTTTCCGGCAAGGACCTGCCCAGCCTGATCGACGAACACAAGACCCGGATTGGCTCCGGTGCGGTGCTTCTGATTGCCGACGCCGGGGGCAAGGCCGCGGTTGCGGCCGGGGTCACGGATGATCTCACGTCGCAGATCTCTGCGGTGAATATCCTGCGTGCGGCGGTGGCCGAACTTGGCGGAAAGGGCGGCGGCGGCCGGCCCGACATGGCACAGGGTGGCGGCACGGATGTCGCGAATGCAAAGGCGGCGATCGAGGCTGCGGAAAAGGTATTGGAGGAATAGTCATGGGTGCGCTCTGGATCGCTCACGTGAAGGTCACGGATGAAGAATCCTATATGAAATACGCCAAGTTAGCGGGCGTCGCTATTGCAGATCACGGCGGCCAGTTCGTTGCCCGTGGCGGGCGCTATGTCCAGCTTGAAGGCAATGACCGGCCGCGCAATGTCGTCGCCAAATTCCCGACTCTGGAAGACGCGGTGGCCTGCTACAATTCGCCTGCCTATCAAGAGGCGCTGTCTTTCGCCAAGGGCGCCAGCGAACGCGACCTGATGGTTGTCGAAACCAGCGACTAAGGCGGAATCTCCGGCCGGTCAGCGACGCCCACGAAGCGCCAGGCAAGAAGACCGGCACCGACAAGCGATCCCGAGTCTCATCTTCTGTTCGGAAATATCCCCGCCGGAGGCACCGCGACGCGGGCGAAGCCCGCGGCGCAATACCTCATGATCGGCTCAGCTTGCGGCGCGCGATGCGCGCTTGCGCTCATGCGGGTCCAGAAGCCGCTTGCGCAGACGGATGGACTTCGGTGTCACCTCGACCAGTTCGTCCGTGTCGATATAGGCGATCGATTCCTCCAGGCTCATCCGCACCGGCGTGGTCAGCCGGACCGCTTCATCGGTGCCGGAGGCACGGACGTTGGTCAGCTTCTTGCCCTTCAGCGGATTCACTTCCAGATCGTTGTCGCGCGAATGCTCTCCGATGATCATGCCTTGGTAAACGGGTTCCTGCGCGCCGATGAACATCTTGCCGCGCTCTTCGAGGTTCCACAACGCGTAGGCCACCGAGGTCCCGGCCTCCATCGAGATCAGCACGCCCTGACGACGGCCCGGAATCTCGCCCTTGTGCGGCGCCCAGGCGTGAAAGACGCGGTTCAGAACGCCGTTGCCGCGCGTGTCGGTCAGAAATTCGCCGTGGTAGCCGATCAGACCGCGGGACGGGACATGCGCGATCAGGCGGGTCTTGCCGACACCGGCGGGTTTCATTTCCACCAGTTCGCCTTTGCGCGGTCCGGTCAGCTTTTCGATCACGGCGCCGGAATATTCGTCATCCACGTCGATCGTGACTTCTTCGATCGGCTCCATGCGCTGGCCGTCGATCTCGCGGAACAGCACCTGCGGGCGCGAGATCGAAAGCTCGAACCCTTCGCGGCGCATGTTTTCGATCAGAACGCCCATTTGCAGTTCGCCGCGGCCGTGGACTTCGAAGGCGTCGCCGCCGGGGGTGTCCGTGACGTGGATGGCGACGTTGGATTCGGCTTCCTTCATCAGCCGGGCGCGGATCACGCGGGACTGCACCTTGGATCCGTCGCGGCCCGCAAGCGGGCTGTCATTGATGCCGAAGGTGACGGAAATGGTCGGCGGGTCGATGGGCTGGGCGGGCAGGGCGGTATCAACGCTGGTCGCGCAAAGCGTATCTGCCACGTTGGCTTTGGACATGCCGGCGATGGTGACGATATCGCCCGCCAGCGCTTCGTCGATCGGCTGCTGGGCAAGGCCACGGAAGGCCATGATACGGGTGACGCGGAACTGTTCCAGACGTTCACCGGTGCGGCTGAGCGCCTTGATGGTTTCGCCGGTCTTGAGCCGTCCTGCCTCGACCCGGCCGGTCAGGATGCGGCCGATGAAGGGATCGGCGCCAAGCGTGGTGGCCAGCATCTGGAAGGGCTCGTCCTGCCGCGCGATCTGCGACGGGGCAGGGACATGCTTGACGACGAGGTCAAAGAGCGCCGAAAGGTCCTTGCGCGGGCCGTCCAGATCGGTATCGGCCCAGCCAGCGCGGCCAGAGGCGTAAAGATGCGGGAAATCGAGCTGGTCGTCATCCGCGCCGAGGTTGGCGAAGAGGTCGAAGACCTCGTTCAGCGCGCGGTCGGGTTCGGCATCGGGCTTGTCGACCTTGTTCAGCACCACGATCGGGCGAAGGCCAAGGGCCAGCGCCTTGGAGGTGACGAATTTGGTCTGCGGCATCGGGCCTTCGGCGGCATCAACCAGCAGGACAACGCCATCGACCATCGAGAGAATCCGTTCGACCTCGCCGCCGAAATCGGCGTGGCCGGGGGTGTCGACGATGTTGATCCGCGCGCCGTGCCATTCGACCGAGGTTGCCTTGGCAAGAATGGTGATGCCGCGTTCACGTTCCAGATCGTTGGAATCCATCGCCCGTTCCGCGACCGCCTGGTTTTCACGGAATGCGCCGGACTGTTTAAGAAGTTCGTCGACCAGGGTGGTTTTGCCGTGGTCGACGTGAGCGATGATCGCGATATTGCGCAGGTCCATAACGATGCCTTTTAAGGGGTTTGCCGCCCCCTATACTGCATGTGCAGAAAAGGCCAGAGAAACCTTTGTGACGCGGCGTTCCCTTAGGGAATGATGCGGTTGTACTTGGTGCCTTCCAGCGTCACGCCCGCGATGAAGCCGGCCTGTCCGAAGACCACCGCGACGACAGGCGCGCCAAAAACCGTGCTGTCGGTCGAGAAGTTCTGGGCGTCGTTCAGGACCGCGTACTGCATGTCGGCGCCTGCGACCCAACCCGGCGAATTACGGAAATTGGCCAGAGCCTCATCTGTCATGAAGAACAGCACGTGGGCGTATTGCTGGGCGCCGATCTGGATGCCGAAGCTGGCCTCAGTCGCGGAATAATAGTCGACGGTCGTCCCGCCGACGCGCAGCGCGCCGCGGCCATAGGCACCGCCCAGGCCGAAGCCCGCCTCTGACATCAGCGGCATGACCAGCATGCCTGCGGATTTGTCCCTCAGTTCCGACGTCGCCGGATAGGTGGAGAAGAGATACCTCAGCGATTCATCAACCCGGGCTTCAATTTCGGCGGCACCGTTGCCCCCGAGCCCGTTGTTGCAGGCTGTGGTGAGCGCTGCGCCGCAGACTGCGCCTGCGATCAAAAGTCGACGTGAAATAATGGTCATGGGATATGCCCTTGCTTGCCGGTTTGCCTCTGTATGTCGGCCTTATACGGCCGTTCGCCACAAACTATAGGGGATTCACCAGAGCCTGTCACCCGAGATCGTCTTTTGGATCAGATGGTGGCGCAGTTCTGCCGCGCGATCAGCCGCGGCTTTGCAAAAGCTTTGCGGCGGCAGGCGCGAAATAGGTGAGAATCCCATCACAACCTGCTCTTTTAAAAGCCAAAAGGCTTTCCATCATGACCTTGTCGTGGTCGAGCCAGCCGTTGTCTGCCGCCCCGCGCAGCATCGCATATTCGCCCGAGACCTGATAGGCGAAGGTCGGCGCGCCAAAGCGGTCCTTGACCCGCCGACAGATGTCCAGGTAGGGCATGCCCGGTTTGACCATCACCATGTCTGCGCCTTCCGACAGGTCGCGCGCGACCAGGCGCAGCGCCTCGTCGGAATTCGCGGGATCCATCTGGTAGGTGTTCTTGTCGCCCTTGAGCGCGCCGGCAGCCCCCACCGCATCGCGGAACGGCCCGTAGAAGGCGGATGAATACTTCGCAGCATAGGACATGATACAGGTCTTGTGGTGCCCGGCGGCTTCAAGCGCTGACCGGATCGCACCGATGCGCCCATCCATCATGTCGGACGGCCCGATAATATCCGCACCGGCATCAGCCTGCGCCAGCGCCATTTTCACAAGCGCCTCGACGGTTTCGTCGTTCAGGATTTCCCCATTCACCACGAACCCGTCATGGCCGTTGATGTTATAGGGGTCGAGCGCGACATCGGTCATGATCGCAATGTCGGGCAGTTCCGCCTTGAGCGCACGGATCGCGCGGTTTGACAGGTTGTCCGGCGACCAGGCGTCGGCGCAATCCTCGGTCTTGAGGCTCTGGTCGACATAGGGAAACAGGCAGATCGCGTTGACGCCAAGAGCATGGGCATCGGCGGCGCGGCGCACAAGCAGGTCGATGGTCAGACGGGACACGCCGGGCATCGAGGCAATCGGGGTTTCAATATCCAGCCCGTCCTGCACGAAGACCGGCCAGATCAGATCTTCGGCGCGGACCGCGTTTTCGCGCTGCAGGCCGCGCAGGGCCGGGCTTTGGCGCAGGCGGCGAAAGCGGGTGGCGGGGAACGGGGCTACCGAATGTGGCATCGCTGTCATCCTTGGGTCACATATATGCCGCTTGGCATGGATTTCACTCTACCTCAAGTCTAGGAATCGCCAGCGCACGCCCTTAGGGTCGCGCCGGAACAGGAAATTGGGGAATGTCGTTTGGATTGGTATGCGCTCGTCTTCGAAGTGATCGACATGCGGTCCTTCTCGAACCTTTGGTACTGGATCGGGCTTGCGGTGATCTGGTCGACGACGAGCCATTGGGTGCTGGGTGTCCCGTTTGACATGGTGCTGCGTGCCCGCCGCCAGAGCGGCCAGGCCGAGGTGGATCTGGAAGACATGGTGCGGATCAATACGAACCGGATTCTGCATATCGGTCATGTTTCGGGGCTGTGGCTGCTGGCTTTCGGCTGTGCGATGCTGACGACGCTGGTCATGCTTGGGTTCTGGTATGACGTCGAATTTGCCCAAGCGCTGTTCCTTCTGGCCTTTCCGTTGTCACTTATTGCTTTGCTGAGTTTCCGGACCGCAACGAAGATCAAGGTGGGGGGGGCCAAGGGCGATGCGCTGCAGCGGACGCTGACGCGGCACCGGATCATCACTCAGGTCATCGGAATGCTTTCGGTTTTCGTCACAGCGATGTGGGGAATGTATCAAAATCTGGCCGTGGGGCCGCTTGGTGGTTGACTCCGGCCAGCCTGCGTTTACCTGAACGCGTCATGTCCGGATCCCAACATATTACTGTCAGCGGCGCGCCCGAAGGTTTCGACGCGCAACTGGTGCTTGCCGAGCTTGAGAAATCGGGCCGGCCGGTTCTGCATGTCGCGCGCGACGACAAGCGGCTGGCGGCGATGCAGGCCGCGCTTGAGTTTTTCGCGCCGCATGTGCCGGTGGTCAGTTTTCCCGGCTGGGATTGCCTGCCCTATGACCGTGTTTCCCCGCATGCCGATGTGTCCGCCGCGCGGATGGCGACCTTGGCGGGTTTGGTTCACGGGATGCCGTCGCAATACATCCTGCTGACCACGCTATCGGCGGCCACGCAGCGCATTCCGGCGCGCGAGGTGCTGCGTGAGGCCGCGTTCAGCGCCACCGTCGGCAACCGGATCGATGAGGCTGGCCTGCGGTCATTCCTTGTGCGGATGGGTTTCACCCAAGCCCCCACGGTCATGGAGCCGGGCGATTTCGCTGTGCGCGGCGGCATCATCGACATCTATCCGCCCGGGCAGGAGGGGCCGGTGCGCCTTGACCTTTTCGGCGACGTTCTGGATGGGGCGCGGCGGTTTGATCCGGTGACGCAGAGGACCACGGAAACACTGTCGCAGATCGATCTGGCCCCGGTCAGCGAAGTGATCATGGATGAGGCGGCAATCACCCGGTTCCGGCAGAATTACCGGATCGAGTTCGGGGCTGCCGGGACCGACGATCCGCTTTATGAGGCGGTGAGTGCGGGTCGCAAGCATCAGGGCGTCGAACACTGGCTGCCGTTCTTTCACGAGCGGCTTGAAACACTGTTCGACTATCTGCCGGATGCCACGATCAGCCTAGACGACCAGATAACTCCGCAACGGCTCGCGCGCTGGGACAGTATCGAGGATCAATACGAAACCCGGCGTATCGCCATGGGCCAGAAAAACCGGATGGATACGGTCTACAAGCCGGCGCCTCCGGGCTTGCTGTATCTGGACGATGCGGCTTGGGAGGCGGCGGTGGCGGGTCACCGGCTATTGCAGTTCCATCCTCTGGCCCGTCCGACAGGTCCGGGTTCGATCGATGCGGGCGGTCGTATCGGCCGCAACTTCTCGCCTGAGCGCCAGTTGGAATCGGTCAGTCTTTTCGGGGCACTGGAAGACCATGTCGAGGCCCGTCGCAAGGCCGGGCAGGTGGTCATCGCAAGCTATTCCGAAGGTGCGCGCGAGCGTTTGCAGGGGCTGATGGAGGATCAGGGGCTGGTCGGGGCGAAACCGATCCGCGATTTCCGCGACGTGCCCGAGGGCAAGGGGGGCGTCTATCTGGCGGTCTGGGCACTGGAACACGGGTTCGAGGGCAAGGGCGTCACCGTCATTTCCGAACAGGACGTTCTGGGCGACCGGCTGATCCGGAAAGCCCCCAAGAAACGTCGCGCCGACAATTTCCTGACCGAGACGCAATCGCTGAGCCCCGGCGATCTGGTGGTTCATGTCGATCATGGCGTCGGGCGCTACCAGGGGCTGGAAGTGGTGACGGCGCTGGGGGCGGCGCATGAGTGCATCCTGATCGAATATGCCGGCGGCGATAAGCTGTATCTGCCGGTCGAGAATATCGAGCTGCTGTCGCGCTTTGGCCATGAGGAAGGATTGCTGGACCGTTTGGGCGGCGGCGCATGGCAGGCGAAGAAGGCCAGGCTCAAGGAACGCATCCGGGCGATTGCCGACAGGCTGATCCGGATTGCTGCGGAACGGCTGTTGCGCAAGGCAAAGATCATGGAGCCGGAGCACGCATCATGGGAAGGCTTTGCGGCGCGGTTCCCCTATCAGGAGACCGACGACCAGCAAAAGGCCATTGACGAGGTGCTGGACGATCTGGCGGCGGGTCGCCCGATGGACCGGCTGATCTGCGGCGATGTCGGGTTTGGCAAGACCGAGGTGGCGATGCGGGCGGCCTTTGTCGCGGCGATGTCCGGAGTTCAGGTGGCTGTCGTCGCGCCGACGACGCTGCTGTCCCGCCAGCACCACAAGGGTTTTGCCGAACGGTTCCGTGGCTTTCCGGTCAAGGTACGGCAATTGTCGCGCTTTGTCGGCACGAAGGAGGCGGCGCAAACCCGTGAAGGGCTGGCCGACGGCACGGTCGATATCGTTATTGGCACCCATGCACTTTTGGCCAAGGGCATAAGGTTCCGCAATCTCGGCCTTCTGATCATTGATGAAGAACAGCATTTCGGGGTGAACCACAAGGAACGGCTCAAGCAGTTGCGGTCAGACGTGCATGTGCTGACGCTGACCGCGACGCCGATCCCGCGCACATTGCAGATGTCGCTGACCGGGGTCCGCGACCTGTCGATCATCGGCACGCCGCCGGTGGACCGGCTGTCAATCCGCACCTATGTCAGCGAGTTCGATGCGATCACGGTGCGCGAGGCCCTGCTGCGCGAGCATTACCGGGGCGGGCAGTCGTTCTATGTGGTGCCACGGATATCGGACCTGCGCGAGATCGAGGATTTCCTGAAGGATCAGGTTCCCGAGATCACCTATGTGGTGGCGCATGGCCAGATGGCGGCGGGCGAGCTTGATGACAAGATGAACGCCTTTTACGACGGCAAGTACGATGTGCTTCTGGCGACGTCGATCGTCGAATCCGGGCTGGATATCCCGGCGGCCAATACGATGATCGTGCATCGCGCCGACATGTTCGGACTGGCGCAGCTTTACCAGATCCGGGGCCGGGTGGGGCGGTCGAAGACGCGCGCCTATGCCTATCTGACCACCAAGCCGCGCATGAAGCTGACACCGGCTGCGGAAAAGCGGCTGCGGGTTTTGGGATCGCTCGACACACTGGGCGCGGGGTTCACGCTGGCGTCGCAGGATCTGGACATTCGCGGCGCGGGGAACCTTGTGGGAGAAGAACAGTCGGGCCATGTCCGTGAGGTCGGCTATGAACTCTACCAATCGATGCTGGAAGAGGCGATTGCGAAGATCAAGGCGGGCGAGCTTGAAGGGCTCAGCGATGCCGACGACCAGTGGGCCCCGACGATCAATCTCGGCGTTCCGGTTCTGATTCCGGAAACTTACGTGCCCGATCTCGACGTGCGTCTGGGGCTGTATCGTCGCCTGTCGTCCTTGCATGAAAAGGTCGAGCTGGAAGGCTTCGCGGCCGAGCTTATCGACCGCTTCGGCAAGTTGCCGAAAGAGGTCAACACGCTCTTGCTGGTCGTGCGGATCAAGTCGGAATGCAAGAAAGCCGGCATCGCCAAGCTGGATGCCGGCCCGAAGGGCGCAACGATCCAGTTCCACAACGACAAATTCGCCAATCCCGCCGGTCTGGTGGATTTCATTCAGGCGCAGAAGGGCTTGGCGAAGGTCAAGGACAACAAGATCGTCATCCGACGCGATTGGGCGCGCGACAAGGACAAGATCCGGGGTGCGTTTTCGATCGCACAGGATCTGGCCGCGAAACTGCGCGAGGCGGCACCCGCCACCTCGCGCAAGTAAGCACTCAGACCGCGCCGGTATATTCGCCGCGTGCCGGGTAGTTCTTTTCGATCGCGAAATCGACCGCGGCCAGAAGTTCCGAGAAATGCGGGCGCACGAAGGGCATTGTCTGCACGGACATGTAGTAAAGCGTCCGGTCGGGGTTGATGAGGAACAGGCCCGGCTCGGAAAAGAGTGCGGGTTCCTCGATCCCGATCGAGGTCTTGCCCCGCGATGTCGAGATGAAAAGGCCCCAGTCGCGCGCCTCGGTCAATGGAAGGTCATAGGCAAAGCGCAGGGTCTCGGCCTTGATCTTTTCGGCCATGGCCTCGGCCCGCTCCACGCCGTCCGACGAAACCGCGACGGTCTTGACGCCGCGCTTGGCGAACTCCGGCGTCAGGCGTTCGAGTTCACGCAGGTAGGTCGCACATACCGGGCAGTGGAGGCCACGATAAAAGCATACGACCGTGCCGCGTTCACTGGCGTCTTCGGACAATGTGAACCTGTCGCCACCGATCAGTGGCAGAGAGAGGTCGGGCGTTTCCTTGCGAGGCACAAGCATCGGGGTTTCCTTTCGCGCGTTTCAGGTATGCAGGTGCGGTGCACCTGACAGGTCATCTATTTCGTTGGAGCGGGTCATCAGCAACCAGCAGAGGCCGGAACAGATCATCGTGCCGATCAGAAGCGGGGCAGGCGTGCCGTTGAAGGCCTGGCCGATCGGGATCGCGAGGATGACCGACAGCACGGTCGAGATTGCCGCGATGACGGATGCGGCCATGCCCGCGATATGTCCCATGGGTTGCAACGCCAGCGCATTGAGGTTGCCAAAGGTCAGGCCGGCCATGAAAAAGACCGAGACCGACCAGAAGAACCAGACCGGAAAAGCGAGAGCCGGGGGAATCAGCCCAAACTCGAATGCAACCAGGAACGTCGCGGCAAAAACGGTCTGGACCGCATAGGAAAGAAGCGCCAGCCGCCGCATTCCGACTGTCATCACCAGCCGGGCGTTCAGGATCGTGCCTGTGGCCGCAATCAGCGCCGAAAGTGCAAACCAGAGCGGAAAGTTGGCGGCCTGGCCATAGGTCTGGTCGTAGATCGGCTGGGTCGAGGAAATCAGGCCCATCATCTGCGTGAAGCCAAGCGTCAGCACTGCGGTATAAAGCATGACCATCCGGTTGCCGGTCACTTCGGCCAGCGCCAGCCGCAACTGGGTGAAGCTGAGCGGCCGGCGATCTTCGGGCGGCAGGGTTTCGGGCTGGCGCAGGTTGATCCAAAGGCCGCCGATCAGCGCGAAGACAATGAAGGCCGCGAAGATATACCGCCAACCCGCAGCATGGATGATGAGTGCACCGATGGAAGGCGCGACCGCTGGCACAAGCATGAAGACGGTCATCACGAAAGAGGTGATCTGCGCCATGCGGCGGCCTTCATACATATCGCGCATCATCGCCATCGGCACGATCCGCGGGCTTGCCGCGCCCAGCCCCTGAATGACGCGCGCCGCCAGCACCAGTTCCAGCGTCTGGGCGAAATAGGCCAGCAACGCGCCAAGGATGTAAAGCGCGATGCCGAAGCTGATGACGGGCTTGCGCCCGAATGCATCCGACAACGGCCCGGTGACCACGGTTCCGACCCCCATGCCCAGAACGAAGGACAGCACGATGAGTTGCGCGCGGTTCGGCGCATCGGGGCTGAGTTCGCGCGCGATTTCGGGAAGCGCGGGCAGCATCGCGTCGATGGAAAAGGCGAGCGTCGCGAAGAGCACCGCCATCATCGCTACGAATTCGGGCAAGCCAAGGGCTTTTGTCGGTCTCATTGCTCGGCGGCCTTCAATTGCGCGGTGATATCCTCGATGACCTGCCCCCAAAGCTCGGGCGGTTGCGCGCCCGGAACGGCATGCTGGCTGGCGACGACAAAGGTCGGCACGCCGGTGACGCCCATCTTGCGCGAATGGGCGTCGCGCGCCCGGATGTCGTCCAGATCGGCGTCGCCCTGCAAGAGCTGGCGCGTCATGGCGGCGTCAAGACCGCAGCCGCCAGCGATGTCGGCAAGCACTTCGGGATCACCTATGTCGCGTCCCTCGACGAAATAGGCCTTGAAGAGCGAAGCGACCACGAAGGTCTGTGCGCCTTCAATCCCGGCCCAATGGATCAGGCGGTGTGCGTTGATCGTGTTCGGTGTCCGGGTGATACCTTCCCAGTTGATCGACAGGCCGGCCTGCTTTGCGGCCTCATCGATGCGGCCATAGACGGCGGCGGCATTTTCCTTGCCGCCAAACTTGGTTTCCAGATAGTCGCGACGGTCCATGCCTTCGGCGGGCATGTCGGGGTTCAGCTGGAACGGGTGCCATTCGACGGTAAAGGGATGGTCCGGATGCGCTTCGAGCGCGCGGTCGAGATTGGTCTTGCCGATATAGCACCAAGGGCAGATCGGATCGGAAATGATGTCGAGCTTGACCAAGGCCGCCTCCGTGCGGGTTCATCGCGGTGTTTGCGCTATCTAAAGCCGCCGGAGAACGGTGACCACCCGCAAATACGCGAAAGCTATTGTTCGTCAGCGCGCAGAACATAGTCCTGACGCAGCGCTTTTCGCAGCAGCTTGTTGTTGGCCCCGCGCGGCAGTTCGGCGCGGTGAATGAAAATCCGGGGCTGCTTGTAGCGGGCGAGCGTGGCCTCGGCATGGGCGGCGAGTTCGGTCTCGGGCAGCGGCTCGTTGGCGGTATAGAATGCGGCAATGACGGTGACATCTGGCCTGATCTGCAGCTCGACAGCGGCGCAGTCTGTCAGGCCGGGGAAAAGCCGCATCGCGGTTTCGACCTCGATCGGGGAAACCCGGAAACCGCCGGCATTCATCATGTCGTCAGCTCGACCGAGATAGCGGATCGCACCGGTATCATCCATTTCGCCTGTGTCGCCAGTCAGGAACCATTCGCCCCTGTAACGGGCTTTTGTTTCCTCTTCCGCACCAAGGTATCCGAGCATCAGGCCGGGATCGCGGGAGGAAACCGCGATGGTGCCGGCTTGGCCAATCGGCACCGGGGCATCCTCTCCCAAGATCGCAATGCGGCGCCCGGGCTGTGCAAAGCCCAAGCTGTGGTGCGGCGCCGGATGCGACGGCGATCCAGAGATGAAGGTCGAGCATTCCGACATGCCGAAGGCTTCATGGATTGCGGTGCCGGTCGCCTCGACCCAGGCGTTTCGGGTGCTGTCGGGCAGTTTTTCCCCGGCAGACAGGCCGTGACGCAGCTTCGGCAGTGCCGGCAGCGGGTGGCGCAGCATCTGGCGGTAGACGCCGGGTGCTGCGGCGAAAATGGTCGCGTCGTGGCGTTTGAGCAGCAGCCCCAGCGTATCAGGCGCAACGCCTGTCTCCGGGATCAACGCGGTCGCGCCCACCGACCATGGGTCCATCAGCCCGGTGCCCAGTGTGTAGGTCCAATTGAAGGCCCCGGCATGCAAGAGGCGGTCGGACGCGGTCAGGCCATACCAGCCCTCATGCATCATCTGGCGCGCCCAGATCGCGCGGTGGGCATGGATCACGGCGCGGGGCTGACCGGCGGTGCCGGAGGTATAGATGATATAGGCCGGGCGGTTCGGATCGCCCATGACATAAGGCAACGGCGGCAGGGCGCGCATTGCCGCGAGTTCGCCAAGACCCATCACCGGGCAAGCAGGATTTTCGGGCAGCGCGACGCCATCGGCGGCGGTGATCAGCGCGGGGTCGATCTCGGCGGCCAACTTGGTGATCTCTCGTGCGGTCAACTGCGACGAGGTCGGCACCGGGATCAGTCCGGCCGCAATCGAGGCGAGATAGGCAATCGGGAAATCGACCGTATTGCCAAGCCGCATCAGCACCCGGTCGCCGGGGGCAAGCCCGAGTGAAAGGAACCCTGTCGCGGTGCCCCTGACGGCGGCTTCCAGACGCGCATAGTTCCAGCGTTCGGCACCTGCCGGGCCGATCACGGCCAGCGCGATCTTGTCAGGCAGCAGGGCGGCATGGGCCAGCACATGCGCGGCCATGTTGAAGCGGTCGGGGCAGGGCGGCGGCGGGCCTTGATCGAA
>JAHEAO010000013.1 GCA_024642725.1 Paracoccaceae bacterium
TAAAGCCGCGCTACTTCACAGGCGGGGTCCGGGCCTTGCGGGGAGAAATCCCGTATCGTCCACCGGTTGAGCATTTGCTCTGACGACCCTGCCGAGGCGCAAACCGGAAAAGGAACATTGGACATGGCGCTCCCTGATTTCTCTATGCGTCAGCTCTTGGAAGCTGGCGTTCACTTTGGTCACCAAACCGCTCGCTGGAACCCCAAGATGGGCCAGTTCATCTACGGCGACCGCAATGGCATTCACATTCTCGACCTGACGCAGACCGTCCCGATGCTGGACGCGGCTCTGAACGTCGTGCGCGAGACCGTCGCCAAGGGCGGCAGCATCCTGTTTGTCGGCACCAAGCGTCAGGCACAGCGCCCGATCGCCGAAGCCGCCGAAAAATGCGCGCAATTCTACATGAACCACCGCTGGCTGGGTGGCACGCTGACCAACTGGCAGACCGTGTCGCAGTCGATCAAGCGTTTGAAAATGATTGATGAAAAACTTGCCGAAGGCGCCGAGGGCCTGACCAAGAAAGAGCGTCTTGGCATGGAACGCGACCAGGCCAAACTGCAGGCCTCGCTTGGCGGCATCCGCGAAATGGGCGGCCGTCCGGACCTGATCTTCGTGATCGATGTCAACAAGGAAGACCTGGCGATCCTGGAAGCCAAGAAGCTGGGCATCCCGGTTGTGGCAATCGTCGACACCAACTGTTCGCCCGATGGTGTGGACTATGTGATCCCGGGCAACGATGATGCGGCCCGCGCAATCACGCTTTACTGCGATCTGATCAGCCGTGCGGCGCTTGACGGTATGTCTGCCCAGATGGGCGCTGCGGGTATCGACGTCGGTGCGCTGGAAGAGGCTCCTATCGAAGAAGCCGTTGCCGAAGAAGCTTCCGCCGAGGCCTGAGCCCCGGCTATCGCAAAACTGTTTCCGGGTACGGATAGACCGTGCCCGGACCCATTCAAATTCGAGGATTCCAAGATGGCAATCACAGCCGCTATGGTAAAAGACCTGCGTGACACCACTGGCGCAGGCATGATGGACGCCAAGAAGGCGCTGACCGAAACCGATGGTGACATGGAAGCCGCCGTTGACTGGCTGCGCACCAAGGGTCTGGCGAAAGCCGCCAAGAAATCCGGCCGCACCGCCGCCGAGGGCCTTGTGGCCGTCGCGGTCAAGGGCGGACGCGGTGTTGCGGTAGAGGTCAACTCTGAAACCGACTTTGTCGGCAAGAACGCCGATTTCCAGAAGATGGTCGGCAGCATCGCCAATGCCGCTCTGGGTGCCGGTGATCTGGACGCTCTGAAGGCGACCGAGGTGAACGGCAAGGCCGTCGAAACGATCGTGACCGACGCCATCGCCGTGATCGGCGAAAACATGGCCTTGCGCCGGATGGCCGCCGTCGAAGGCGACAGCGTTGTGGCTTATGTCCACAATGCCGCGACCGACGGCATGGGCAAGATCGGCGTGCTGGTCGCGCTGAAAGGGTCCGACAACGGCATCGGCAAACAGATCGCCATGCACGTGGCCGCCGCCAACCCGGCGTCGCTGTCCGAGAAGGATCTTGATCCGTCCGTCGTCGAGCGCGAGAAATCGGTGCTGACCGAGCAGGCGCGCGAATCCGGCAAGCCGGAAGCCGTGATCGAGAAGATGATCGAAGGCCGGATGAAGAAATTCATGGCCGAGGTCACTCTCTTGGGCCAGCAATTCGTGATCAATCCCGATGTCACCGTCGCCGAGGCCGCCAAGGAAGCCGGCGTCGAGGTCGTGGGCTTCGTCCGCATGGAAGTGGGCGAGGGGATCGAGAAGAAGGTCGAGGATTTTGCGGCCGAAGTCGCAAAGGCCGCGCGCGGCTGATCCAGACAATCTGACGAAAGAAAACGGTGCAGGTCTCACGATCTGCACCGTTCTTTATTCCCGCGCCCAGACTATTGGGGATGAGGACGAGCGCGGTCTTGTTGCCGGTTTTCGGGCGGGACTATACACCCTGAACTCAGCGCCCGGTTGCCCGGGGTGCGGACCGAAGACACCGTAATCGCAGCGCTTCCGGTCCGCTGTTCCTAGGCACTAAAGCCACCACTCACGGAACCACTGCACGATGGTCCTTTACGTGGGGGAAAGAAAGTATGGGATTCCGTACCTGACCAATTGGTAAAAAGATGTCGGTTTGTTACGGCGGGGTGAAGTCGTTTAATTTCCGTTACTTACATCGCATACATCAACCCATTCTTTTATAACTGGGAAGTGTAGTGACCGAAATCAATCGCAACGAAAACTGTCTATTGTTTACGTATCGAGAACGAAGATCTGGTTTTGAAATGAGGCTTTGAGAACGGCCTGCGCGGTCGTCTCAACGTCGAGAACTTCCCTGGCGAGTCGCAGATGCTTTTCTACCGTGGCGGGAGTCAGCCCCATGATCGCTGCAATGTCCTGTGTCGTCTTGCCATCGCCGACCCATTCCAGCACCTCGCGCTGTCGCTTGGTCAGGGTCTTGCGTGACGTCGAGAACGGCAGGTTGGTGATCTTGAGATGTGCGACATTGTTCATCTGGACAATCAGGCGACCGTGTTCGGCCCAGATTTCATCGGCATCCCGTTGCGTCATACCGGATTTCGCGGTCAGCGCGACAGCACCTTTGGCGCGCACCGAGACTTCACGGAAACTGATCGTGTAGCCGGCCGTCACTCCCATTTTTCGATTGAATTCAACGACCTTACGTTCGCTTTCTGTCAGCGCGTCGGCATGGTCCTGCATCCAGCCCCAGCTGCAGGCCCCGACGTTTTCTGCCGCCCAACGCACCATCGGAGCGTGGTAATACAGCCCATTGGCATATTCATCGAGATAGGCGGGATCGTGGTTCGACAGGATCAGCATGTCTTCTTTGTCGCCGAAAGAATGAGCGGTGCGGAACCTTGTGAAGCCGTAAAGCAGCCGATCAAACCCCAATTTGGCCATGGCTGCGACGTGCATCGCCCAAAGGTCTTCGATCGAGTTCGACTCGTTCAATTTTTCCAGGTATTCGAGCAACATTGAAAAAGTACCATTCATCCCACGACCACAACTTTTACACGTGCTGCGTTCGCTTTGTCGAGAAGTGTATTTACCCGGCGGCAGGCAGGCGGGGCGGAACTGGGCAGATCGCAATCCTCGGGCCTGACTTCGTCATGGATTCAATGTGTTGCGGGGATTTCATGTCTCAATCGTGACATTGCCATCTTTAACATAATACTGATTATAGGATAACCGTCTTGATCTAGCCGAGCGCGTAGCCCGTGCCCCGGACCGTCCGCAACGGGTCTTCCCCGCCATACCGCAGCAGCGCCTTGCGCAGGCGTCCGATGTGGACATCGACCGTACGGGTGTCAACATAGATGTCTCGGCCCCAGATGCGATCCAGAAGCTGATCACGGCTGAACACGCGGCCCGGTTTTTCCATGAAAGTCGACAACAGACGGAATTCAGTTGGTCCAAGCTTCAGCTCCTTGCCGTCGCGGTAGACCTTATGCGTCTCGGCATCGAGCGTGATGTCTCCGAATTCGAGCCGTTCTCCGATCGCCGCTGGCCGCGTCCGGCGCAACTGGGTGCGAATGCGCGCCATCAGCTCGACGACAGAGTAGGGCTTGACGACATAGTCGTCGGCGCCGGTTTCAAGGCCCCTCACCCGGTCGACGGCTTCGGTGCGCGCGGACATCATGATGACCGGAACGTTTCGCGTTGCCGGTCGCATCTTGAGTTGTCGACAGATTTCGATACCCGAGACGCCGGGAAGCATCCAGTCGAGCAAGATCAAATCCGGGGTCGCTTCGTCAACAAGCGCCAAGGCTTCGTCGCCGGTTGCTGCCTTGTCAACCGCAAAGCCTTCGGATTCAAGGTTATAGACCAGAACTTCGCGCTGTGCGGGTTCGTCCTCGACCACCAGCACGTGCAATTTCGGGGCCGACATCAGCTGATATCCTCATCTTCTTGCGCAAAGGACGTGCGGTCGCCCTTGGCACGGCTTTCATCCGGGATCTTGCCGGTCACCAGGTAGATCACCTGTTCCGCTATCGAGGTGATGTGGTCGCCGGTCCGTTCGAGATTCTTGGCGATGAAATGCAGGTGCATCGCGGCCGTGATATTGCGCGGGTCTTCCATCATATGGGTCAGGAATTCACGGAAGAGCGCATTATACATCTGGTCGACGTCCTGATCGCGCTGCCGCACCTGTTCTGCCAGCGCCACGTCGCGCTGGATATAGGCGTCGAGAACGTCCTTGAGCATCAGTTCGACCTCGCGCGCCATGCGGCGCACCGATTTGGCAGTCCCCCCTACGGGCTGCATCTGCACCAGAACAGTGGTCCGTTTTGCAAGGTTCTTGGCATAGTCGCCGCAGCGTTCGAGGTTGCCGCTGATCTTGAGGACCGAAAGCACGGTGCGCAAGTCGGACGCTGTCGGCGCGCGCAGTGCAATTACCCGCGCCACTTCTTCGTTCACGCGCTCTTCCAGCCGGTCGATCTGTTCATCGGCGGCACGCACCAGAACCGCGAGCTCCTGGTCCCGTTCCTCCAGCGCGCGGCTGGCTTGGTGAATGGCGGCCTCAACCAAGCCGCCCATTTTCATGATCAGGGCCTGGATGCCTTCAAGGTCACGGTCGAAGGCGGACGCAATGTGTTGTTCTGACTTTGTCATGTCCCCTACCCGATCCTTCCGGTGATATAGGCTTCTGTTCGCGGGTCGACCGGATTGGTGAAAATACGGTCGGTCTCGCCATATTCGACAAGACTTCCGAGGTGAAAAAACGCGGTGCGCTGGCTGACGCGCGCGGCCTGCTGCATCGAATGGGTCACGATGATCACCGAATAACTGGTGCGTAGCTCGTCGATCAGTTCTTCGACCTGTGCAGTGGCGATCGGGTCAAGCGCCGAACAGGGTTCATCCATCAAGAGAACCTCTGGCTCTGTGGCGATGGCGCGCGCGATACAAAGACGCTGCTGCTGACCGCCGGATAATCCGGTGCCGGGCGACTGCAGTCGATCCTTGGCTTCGTTCCAGAGCGCCGCGCGGCGTAAGGAATTTTCAACGATTTCATCAAGTTCTGCCTTGTTTCTGGCAAGGCCGTGGATGCGCGGGCCGTAAGCCACATTGTCATAGATGGACTTTGGGAACGGGTTGGGCTTCTGGAACACCATGCCGACCTTGGCGCGCAATTGCACCGGGTCAACCTTGGGGTCGTAGATATCCTGCCCGTCCAGCGTGATCAGGCCTTCGACCCGACAGATATCAATTGTGTCGTTCATCCTGTTGATACAACGAAGAAAAGTTGACTTTCCACAGCCAGAAGGACCGATGAAGGCGGTGACCGTTTTGTCCTTGATCTCTACGCTGACGTCTTTGATGGCATGGGTGTCGCCATACCAGACGTTTACATCCTTGGCCGAGATTTTCACGTCTTCCATTGCGGTTCTTTCTTCTATCAGCATGTCTTTCATCATGATCCCTACCAACGACGTTCGAATTTGCGGCGCAGAATGATCGCGATGATGTTCATGGTCATCAGGAACAGCAGCAGGATGATGATGCCGCCCCAGGCACGTTCATAATAGGCCGGATCGGCCCGCTTTGCCCATTCATAGATCTGGGCGGGCATGGCCGAGTTCGGATTGAGAAAGCCTTCAGCGATGCCGTTTGGATAGTTTGACGCGATATACCCCACCATGCCGATCAAAAGCAGCGGTGCGGTTTCCCCGAGGGCCTGTGCCAGACCGATGATGGTTCCGGTCAGGATACCGGGCATGGCAAGCGGCAAGACATGGTGAAACACCGACTGCATTTTCGAGGCCCCTACCCCGAGGGCCGCGTCACGGATCGAGGGCGGCACCGATTTCAGCGAGGCGCGGGTCGAGATGATGATGGTGGGCAGCGTCATCAGTGTCAGCACAAGCCCGCCAACCAGTGGTGCCGATTGCGGCAGGTGCGCGAACTGTATGAAAACCGCAAGGCCAAGGATACCGAAGACGATCGACGGCACGGCGGCGAGGTTCGAAATGTTGACCTCAATGAGATCGTTGAAGCGGTTCTTGGCGGCAAATTCTTCAAGATAGATCGACGCCGCGACTCCGATCGGCAGCGAGAATATCAGCACCACAAGCATCATGAAGAACGATCCCAGCATCGAGACACCGATTCCGGCCTGTTCGGGCCGGGATTCAGAGGCGTCTGCGCCGGTGATGAAGTCCCAGTTGAAGCCTTTTGTCAGCACGCCCTCTTTGCGCAGTGCGTCGGCAAGGTCGAGATGTTCGGCATTGATGCTTTTGTCGCGCGCAACCGAATCCCGGGTCACGCGGCCTTTCAGGTATCCGTCGACCCGGCTCGAAGCGAGTATCCTGAACTCCACTGTCTTGCCGATCAGGTCGGGGCTGGCCAGAACCTGATCCCGAACGATGGCGGCAGCACTGGCGGACAGAAGTGGATTGAGCTCCTTCGCCTTGGTAAACGGCGTTTCGATGCCCAGTTCGGCCACATGCACTTCAAGCGCACGGTCGATCAGCGGGCCGTATCCGAAGGTCGTGACTTTCTTCAGGTCATCGGGGTTGCGGTTGCCATTCTTGTCGAGCTTGGCCGCGTCCAGATGGACCGGCAGCGTGATGAAGCTTTGCTGGAAAGCCGGCATGCCGTTGCGGATGATCGTGCCCAGCAAGATCACCAGGAACAGTAGGCTGACGGTAATCGCGATGATTCCATAGGCCCGGAACCGGGTTTCAGCGGCGTTGCGCTTGCGCGTGAGGGCGTCGACCGTAAACAGCGACGACGCGCCGCCCGATCCCGAGGTTGCGTCGGTCATTCGTACTGCTCCCGGTATTTGCGCACGATATAGAGGGCAAAAACATTCAGCCCCAGCGTGATGACAAAGAGCGTCATGCCAAGCGCGAAGGCCACCAGCGCCTCGGGTGAGGCAAAATCGGCATCGCCAGTGAGCTGGCTGACGATCTTGGCGGTGACGGTCGTCATTGCTTCAAATGGGTTGAGCGACAGCTTTGCCGCCGCCCCTGCCCCCAGAACCACGATCATCGTTTCACCGATCGCCCGCGAGGCGGCCAGAAGGATCGCCCCGACAATGCCCGGCAGTGCTGCGGGAAGGATCACCTGACGGATGGTTTCCGATTGCGTCGCGCCCAGACCATAGGACCCGTCGCGCATGGATTGCGGCACCGCGTTGATGATGTCGTCGCTCAATGACGATACAAACGGGATCAGCATGACGCCCATGACGATACCTGCCGTCATCACCGCGGTGCCGCCCTTCATCCAGCCAAGCCCGAGAAACCCGCCAGCGCCGAAGATCTCGACCAGTAGCGGCCCCACGGTCAGGAGCGCGAAGAGGCCGTAGACGATAGTGGGAATTCCGGCCAGAACCTCGAGCAACGGTTTCACGATACTGCGGACCTTGGAACTGGCGTATTCAGACAAGTAGATCGCCGCGAAAAGGCCGATCGGAACAGCCACGAGAAGGGCGATCAGCGAGATATAAAGCGTGCCCCAGAGAAGCGGCAGAATGCCCAGTTGCGAACCTCCGCCGAAGCTCGGGCTCCATGTCAGGCTGGTGAAAAAATCCAGGGCCGGGTAAAGCTTGAAGAATTCGATCGTGTTGAAGATCAGCGACAGCACAATCCCCAGTGTCGTCAGTATCGCGATCGACGCGGCCCCGACCAGCAGCGCCAATACACCGTGTTCGACAAGGTTGCGCGCGCGCAGGTCTTTGGAGGTGCGCAGGTAGGACCATGCAAAGCCCGCCGCGGCCAACGCCAGAACAGCGACTGTCATCAGCCAGCGCCCGGTATTGGTGACCCCCCGGTAGGCTTGCGCCGCCGTCAGCACCGCAGGATCGACATCGGACCCAAGGGCGACGCCGACCTCTCCCAGCCGACTTCGGATGTCAGTGGTTCCGGTCTGAATGTCCTTCGCCTGTTCCACTGTCATGTTGCCGCTTTTGACCGCAAGATCGAGCCCGTCGGCAATGCGGCGAACGTCGCTCATCAAGAGGTTGAGCGCCCCCTGATCGGCATAGGTATCATCCGGGATCATCGAGGCGGCGTGGTTCTGTGCGACCATCGGCTGGATCAGCACCCAGGCGATCAGCAGCACCAGCGCTGGAACCAGCGTCGTCATCACGACGTTCAGGCCGTAATAATTTGGAAGGGAATGAAGCTGCCGTGAATTGCCCTGAACGGAGGCCATGACACGTGACCGCCCAAGAAAATAACCTGCCACCGAGATAGCGATCAGGACGATAAGAAGCCAAGAGGCGGACATGGGGGTTCTTTCCGGGCAGCTGGAGCAGAATGCAGGCGGCACGATAAGCGCCGCCTGCCGTTTTGGATCAGTTCATCGGGACTTCTTCAGCCACGGCGGCCTGTGTCGCGGCCAGTTCCGGGTCGGAAACCAGACCGTAGGCTGCAAGCGGACCGTCGGGGCCGGCCATGTCGTCAGACACGAAGAACTCGGCATATTCCTTCAGGCCGGGGATCACACCGATATGGGCCTTCTTCACGTAAAAGTAGAGCGGACGCGATACCGGGTATTCACCGGTTGAGATCGATTCGGTTGAAGGAACGACGCCCGACATCGTTGCGACCTGAAGCTTGTCGGTGTTGTTCTCGTAGAAGGCGAGACCGAAGACGCCAATGCCGTTCTTGTTTGCATCAACGCGGGCAAGGGTTTCAGTGTAATCGCCGTCGATGTCGACCGAACGACCGTCCGTGCGCACACTGATGCAGGCGGCTTCGCCGTCATCTTCGCCCTTCGCAGCGACCAGAGCTTCCATCGCGCCAGTGTCTTCACAGCCTTTAAACAGGACTTTTTCTTCGAACACTTCTCGGGTGCCGTGCTTGGTGCCGGGGATGAAGGCCTGAATTTCCTGTGCCGGCAAAGCCGGGTCGATTTCATTCCACATGGTGTAGGGGTTGGCGACCAGCGCGCCGTCGACCATCACTTCCGGCGACAGGGCATTGAACCAATGCGACGGAGTGAATGCAAAGGACTGGCCGTTGATGTCGGACGCGAAGACAATGCCGTCATAACCGATGCGGACTTCGATGATGTCGGTCACACCGTTTGCGGCACAAGCGGCGATTTCTTTGTCGCGGATCTTGCGCGATGCGTTGGCGATGTCGATCTGGTTTTCGCCTACGCCTTCGCAGAACCGCTTGAGACCGGCCGAAGAGCCGCCCGATTCCACGACCGGCGTCGGGAAATCGAAGTTTTCGCCGAAGGCCTCGGCAACGATTGAGGCATAGGGCAGAACCGTCGAGGAACCGGCAACCTGCACATTATCGCGTGCGGTGGCGGCGGCGGCGGAAACGGCAGCGATCGCCAGGGTCGAGGCGGTCAGTTTCGCGAATTTCATGGAAGTAGCTCCTGAGTAGGTTTCCCGGGGGCCATCTGCCCCCTCAGTGCCTGCGTCGTAATCCGTGCGCGCTATGGTTTTGTGACACTATCGTAACAGTTTCATGACACACCAGGAATTGCGGCGACATGAACTTCGCCCGCCTGTCAGCTTCTTGGCAGAATCACGCTGAAAACGCTGCCTTTGCCGCTTTCGCTGGCAATCCTCAGTCGGCCGCGGTGGCGGTTGACGATATGCTTGACGATCGCCAGACCCAGCCCGGTTCCTCCCATTTCGCGCGATCTGTGACTGTCCACCCGATAGAATCGCTCGGTGAGTCGCGGAATATGCAGCGGCTCAATCCCCTCGCCCTCGTCGCGGACATCGACACGCAGTGCCGGCCCCCGAAGCGCGGGTTCCTCATCTGTCTCCGAAACCCGGACGCTTACTGTGCCGGGCTTGCCGCCGTACTTGATCGCGTTCTCCAGAAGGTTGGAAAACACCTGCGTCAGCTGGTCGGCGTCGCCGGGAACCGGATGGGGTTTCCCTTCGACCGTCACCTCAATCGTGACATCGCTGTCTTCTGCCGCTTGCTGCAGGCTGGTGATCGCAGAGCGCAACAAAGCGACCGCATCGACCAGTTCCGTTGGCCGCACGCGTTCAGAACTTTCGACGCGAGAGAGTGACAGAAGGTCATGAACCAGCCTGTTCATTCGCTCCGCTTCCTGCCGCATGATCGTCAGGAAACGGTCGCGCGCCGCAGGATCTTCGCGCGCCGCTCCGCGAATCGTTTCGATAAATCCCAGCAGCGCCGTAAGGGGCGTCCGCAGTTCGTGGCTGACATTTGCCACGAAATCCCGCCGCATGTTGCCGGCCTCCTGCATTTCGGTTTGATCTTCAAAACTGACCAAAACCGACAGCCCAGAGGCATCGGGAACAGGCACGGCGCGAACCAGATAAGTCGTCTCCTTTTGGGCTTCGGAACCGAGATAAATCGCCTGACGTGGTTCACCCGATTGCAACGCGACTTCGATCGCGTCAAGAAGCGCGGGGTGACGCAAAACCGCTATGTAGTGACGATCATTCAGTTCTTTGGCAAAAATGGATACGGCCCGGGCATTGGCGAACACGATCCGTTCGTCGGCTCCGACGAGCAAGAGCGGTAAAGGGACCGCCTCCAACACACCCGACAGTTGCCCCGACTTCATCTTCGCTTCACCTCATGAACCGGGCGCAAAGTCTTGGAAGTCGTTGAATTTGTAAATCCCTCTGCCGATTCAATTTTCTTTCTTTCAACCTCTGGATGAGCGTTGCAATCAGGGATGCAATTTGCCAACCTGCCCTCGAAGGGGCATTTTATAAGCCCAGCAATGTCGAGGGATGATGCGACATGGCGCGGTTGGACGATGATCCCGGCTTCGGTTTTGGGCTGGAGACGGGCAAGACAAAGAACGAAACTCGGCCACGGCCGATCATACTGGCGGTTGGCGACGTCAGGCAGTGGGTGAGCTCAGGCCGCGCACTACCGGCCGATTCCCAGATCGCCTTTGCCGAATTTCACGAAATCAGCGCCGAGTTGCTGCAGACGCTGACGCCTGACATCGTGATGTCACCGGTCCTGACAAGGGGATTTGATTGCCTTGACCTCGCTCAGGCGCTTCAGGCCAGCGGCTTTCGCGGCCGGTTTCGCGTGGTGGCGCCCGACATGCCCAACCCCAAGGTGATTCAGGCCGAGATACGGGCGCTCTGCCCGACGCTCGACGTGGCATTCATCTATGTTGGCAAGTCCGAGGTCCGCCGCCTGCACTAGGCAGAGGCGGCGACCGCAGCGGCAAATTCGCTGATCAGCAGATCGGCATCCTCAATCCCGACGGAGACACGAAAGAAACCTTCGCCGATCCCAAGCGCCGCCCTGCCCTCTTCCGTCAGGGCGCGATGCGAGGAACTCGCCGGATGCGACAGCGTCGTGCCGATGTCGCCAAGCGTCGGGGCAAAGGCGATCTGTGGCGCGGCCTGGACCAGACGGTTGGCGGCGTCGCGCCCGCCCTGGACAACAAAACTGACCATATTGCCACCGCGCCCGCCCAGCAGCGCCACCGCCCGATTGTGGTCGGGATGATCTGGACGCATCGGGTAGAGCACCTTATCCACGTTGGACATTTCCGCCAGAGCATCCGCAAGCCTGGCGGCGTTCGCTTCGGCGCGATCATAGCGCAATTCGAACGAATGCAGTCCGCGTTCCGCCAGCCAGCAGTCAAACGGGCTCGCCGTCAGGCCAAACGTTACGGCCGTCGACGTGATCGCCGCCTGCAATTCCGGGTCGCGCGCCACGACATAGCCAAGGGTCGCGTCAGAATGGCCGGAAAGCAGCTTGGTCACGGAATGGACAACGATATCGGCGCCATGATCGAACGGTTGGAAGCCACGCGGCGTGGTGAAGGTATTGTCGACCATCAGCAGAATCCGGTGCGCTCTGGCCAGTTCCGCGATACCGGCCACATCGGCCACGCGCAATGTGGGGTTCGAGACGACCTCGACAAGGATCATCCTGGTGTTCGGGCGGATCGCCGCGGCAAATGCCGCCGGGTCAGTCGGATCCGCAAAGCTGGTTTCGATGCCGAGGCGCGGCAGGTCCTCTTTCATCATCCGCAACGAACGGCCGTAGAGTTGGTCCGCGCCGATAACGTGATCCCCGGCTTTCAGCACTCCGAAGAAGGCCGCGGCGATGGCAGACATGCCCGACCCGGTGATAATCCCTCCGGATGCGCCCTCCAGCCCGTCGATCTTGCGGGCCAGAACATCGGCATTCGGGTGCCCCTCGCGGGCATAGGTATAGCCCTTCGCCCGGCCTTCATATTGCGCGTCCAGCGCATCGGGGCTTGCCGAGGCGTAGACCACCGAAGGCTGCAAAGGCGTCGCCACCGGGCGGCTTGAGCTTTCTGGCCATGGCGTCCGGCGGACGATCGAATTTGGCGGCTTGGTCATTCTGCTACCACCTGCAAGCCTTTGCGATAACGCTTGAAATTCGCCTGGTAGTGCTTGGCTGCCGACAACAGGGCCGCCTGTGCCGGGCCATCGAGTTGCCGCACGACCTTGCCGGGCGCCCCCATGACAAGAGCACCATCCGGTATCTCCTTGCCTTCGGTGATCAGCGCCCCTGCCCCGATCAGGCAGCCCTTGCCGATCACGGCGCCGTTCAGGATCGTCGCGCCCATACCGATCAGCGTGCCTTCTCCGATCGTGCAGCCATGCAGCATCGCCTTGTGACCGACGGTGCAATTGGCCCCGATTGTCAGCGGATAGCCCATATCGGTGTGCAGAACGCAGTTTTCCTGAATGTTGCTGCCTGACCCCAGCACGATCCGTTCATTGTCTCCGCGCAGCGTGGAACCGAACCAGACTGAGGCTCCCGGTTCCAGCGTCACCTTGCCAATGACATTGGCATCGGGGGCGACCCAGTAGTCGTCATCCTGTGGGACCGACGGTGCGATCCCGTCCAGCGCATACAGCGTCATTGCCGCTCCTCGAATTCCTTGTTCAGGCCGCGCACGAAGCCGGTCAACCCCGGCTGGCGGTCACGGCGCATCCGTTCGGCGCTCAGGATCGTGCGGAGCTCCTCTTCCGCGCGATCCAGATCATCGTTGATCAGGACATAGTCGTATTCCGCCCAGTGGCTGATCTCTGCCTGACTCTTTGCCATGCGCCCGGCGATCACTTCGGTGCTGTCCTGCCCCCGCCCCTTCAGCCGGCCTTCCAGTTCGCTGATCGAGGGCGGAAGGATGAAGATCGACACGACATCCTTGCCAAGCGCGGAATTGCGGATCTGCTGGCCGCCTTGCCAATCGATGTCGAAAAGCGTGTCGCAACCGGCGGCCATGTTCGCTTCAACCGGCGCTTTCGGCGAGCCGTAGAGATTGCCGAAGACCTCGGCATGTTCCAACATCTCGCCGGTGGCGACCATCTTTTCGAATTCGTCACGGCTGCGGAAATAGTAGTCTTTGCCATCAACCTCGCCTTCACGCGGTTTGCGGGTCGTGGCCGAGACAGAGAAGCGAATGGTCGGGTCCCAGAGCCGCAACCGTTTCGACAAGGTCGATTTACCGGCGCCCGAGGGCGACGAGATGATCAGCAGCAATCCGCGCCGGTCGGCCATGCGTTACTCCACGTTCTGGACCTGCTCGCGCATCTGGTCGATGACATGCTTGAGGTCAAGCCCGATCCGGGTCAGTTCAGCCGATTGAGCCTTGGAGCAGAGGGTATTGGCCTCGCGGTTGAATTCCTGCGTCAGGAAGTCAAGCTTGCGGCCAACCGGCTCCTTGGTGGCCAGCAGGTCGCGCGCGGCCTTTACATGGGCACGCAGACGGTCGAGTTCCTCGGTGATGTCGGTCTTGACCGCAATCACCGCCAGTTCCTGTGCCACCCGGTCGGGATCAGCGCCATCGGCGTTTTCAAGGATGCGGGCAAGATTGGCGCGGAAACTCGCGGCCATTTCCTCGCGCCGGTTCACGGCCTCTTTCGTTGCGGCTTCGGTCAGCGTTTCGATCTGGTCGACCTGATCACAGAGCACCTTTTCCAGCATGGCGCCCTCTGCGGCGCGCATCGCATTGAAGGCCTGCAGAAGGCCGGGCAGTTCCGCGACCAGCGCATCGCGCAGTGGACCGGTATCCCGATCGCTGCTGGCCGTGTCGATGACGCCGCGCAGGTTCATAAGGTCGGCCGGCGTCGCCGGTGTCAGCGAGATGCCGCGCGACTGGGCTTCGTGTTCGACCTCTGCCAGCATTGACAGGGCCTGCGAAAGGGCGGCTGCGTTCAATGTTCCGCCAACATCGGACCCTTCGGTCTGAACTTTCAGCGACAGGCTGACATTGCCGCGGGCCAGCGCCTTTTGGATCATCGGGCGCAGTGCGGGTTCCAGACCTTCGATCCAGTCGGGCAGCCGCATCCTTATGTCGAGCCCGCGCGCGTTGACGGAACGGATATCCCAAGCCCAGTTCCAACCGCCGGACTCCCCCTTCGCGGCCGCGAAGCCGGTCATCGAATTAGTCATTTAGGTTAACCATTTAAGACTTTTTCGCCTCCCGTTTTAGTCAAACCATGCCATGTTAACGCATCGGTAATGAGTATTGATGTAGAGTTAACAGACGGTGTGGGACAGGACAATCAATCCCGGCCCACACCCACGACCTGCGGGGTGCAGTGGTGAACAATGAAGTTGAAGGACCATCGAATGTCATTTCGATGCTGTCACGGCGCAAGACGATGATCTACGGGGCCCTGTCCCAGGTCGAAGGCTATTGGGAAGCCGCGCGCACCGGCGTTGGTGTGCCGCCACGCTCGGCCATCGATCCGCGCGGCATCGAGGATGCGCTGGAATATGCGTTCATTCTGGATTGCGTGGCGCCCGGGGTTGCCCGGTTCCGCTTGGCCGGAATGCATCTGACCGATCTCATGGGGATGGAGGTTCGCGGCATGCCGGTTACGGCAATGTTCACACCCCAAGCCCGCAAGACACTGGGCACGCTGATCTGCGAAGTCTGCACCCAGCCACAGGTGTCTCAGATCGTGCTTCAGGCAGAGCGCAGCATCGGCCGCCCGGCCCTGGAGGCACGGATGCTGCTTGCGCCGCTGACCGACGATTTCGGCGAGGTCAACCGCATCCTCGGTTGCCTGCAGAGCAACGGCAGCATTGGCCGGCAGCCGCGCCGTTTCTCGATCGGCGATGTGGCGACACGCTTGCTGTCAGAGGCGCCGCGCGCCGCTGTCGCAAAGACCGAAACCGTGTTTTCCGAGGACCCCGGGCTTTTCATCCATCCCGCCGAACGCAAAAGGCCGGACGCTGCGCGTCCGGCCCTGCGGGTCGTATCCAGCGAAGACTGATCAGACGGCGGCTGCCTGCACCGTCCGGGCGCGCCGGCCGCCCAGTTCCTCGGCCACAAGGAACGCGAGTTCCAGCGCCTGACTGGCATTCAGGCGGGGATCGCAGGCGGTGTGGTACCTATCCGACAGGTCTTCGTCCGTGACGGCACGGACACCGCCGGTGCATTCGGTCACGTCCTTGCCGGTCATCTCGAAATGGACGCCGCCGGGGACGGTGCCTTCGGCGTTGTGAACCGAGAAGAATTCATGAACCTCGCGCAGCACGGATTCGAAGGGCCGGGTCTTGTAGCCAGAGGACGACTTGATCGTGTTGCCGTGCATCGGGTCACAGGACCAGACGACATTGGCGCCTTCTTCCTTGACCGCCTTGATCAGGCGCGGCAGGTGATCGCCGACCTGCCCCGCCCCGAAACGCGCGATCAGCGTCAGCCGACCCGGTTCGTTTTTCGGGTTCAGCTTGTTCATCAGCACCTTCAGATGGCCGCTGGTGATTGTCGGACCGCATTTCAGGCCGATGGGGTTCTGCACGCCGCGCAGGAATTCCACATGCGCCCCATCCGGCTGCCGCGTACGGTCACCGATCCAGAGCATATGGCCGGAACCGGCGACAGGCAGGCCCGTCGTCGAATCGATCCGGCAGAGCGCTTCTTCATATTCAAGAAGCAGCGCTTCGTGGCTGGTGTAGAAATCCACCGACTGCAGGGTATGGGCCGTGTCCTGATTCACGCCTGCCGCCTGCATGAAGTCGAGCGTGTCGGAAATCCGGTTCGCAAGGTCGCGGTATTTCTCGGCCTCATCCTGTTCGGTAAAGCCCAGGGTCCATGCATGGACCTGATGCACATCCGCATAGCCGCCGTGGCTGAAAGCGCGCACGAGGTTCAGCGACGCCGCGGCCTGCGTATAGGCCTGCAGCATCCGGGCCGGATCGGGAATCCGTGCTTCGGGTGTGAATTCAAAGCCGTTGATGATATCGCCCCGGTAGCTTGGCAGTTCGACGCCGCCCACGGTCTCGGTATCGGCCGAACGTGGCTTGGCGAACTGGCCCGCCATCCGGCCAACCTTGATCACCGGAACCTTGGCGCCATAGGTCAGCACCATCGCCATCTGCAGCATGACCTTGAACGTGTCGCGAATGCTGTCGGCCGAGAATTCGGCAAAACTTTCGGCACAGTCGCCGCCTTGCAGCAGGAACGCCTCGCCCGACGCCGCCTTGCCCAGAGCACGCTTGAGCTTGCGCGCCTCGCCCGCGAAGACGAGCGGCGGATATTTCGCAAGCTGTGCCTCGACGGCGTTCAGCGCGGCCTTATCCGTATACTCAGGCATCTGGACCCGAGGCTTCTTGCGCCAGCCAGATTTTACCCAATCAGTCATCGTCTTGCTCCGAAGTTGCATTTTGGACGGTTGCTTATAGGCCAGCGGCGAGACCTGTGCAAACCATGAAAACCCGGGCCGGATTATTCGCTGAAATGCGCCGCAACCGCTATAAAATGCAGCGCCCTGCCCTTGATTAAGCATGTGAAAACTGGTTCGGTGCCATATCGTGAAATTCGAGCCTATGGACATTAGTTTTGGCGGACAAACCCCGAAGAGACCCAGCTTCAACGAAAATCCACCGGTTCGTATTCGTCTTGCTTGACCAGTTCACGATGCTGTCCTTTGCCTGTGCGGTAGACAGCCTGCGGATTGCCAACCGGATGCTTGGTCAACCTGTCTACAGTTGGGTGCTCGTCGGCGAAGGCGGCAAATCCATCACCTGCTCGAACGGCACGACCTTTGCACTGGACAGCGACCTGCCCGAAACCAGCCGCGACGACACGATTGTAGTCTGTGGCGGGATCGACGTGGCCAAGGCATCGACAAAGAAGGTGATCGGCTGGCTCCGCCGCGAGGCGCGCAAGGGTCCGACAATCGGCGGTTTGTGCACGGCGGCGCATACGCTCGCGATGGCCGGGCTTCTGGACGGCAAGCGCGCGACCATCCATTGGGAGAACCAGGACAGTTTCGGCGAGGAATTCGAGGAAGTCACGCTGACGAAATCTGTCTTCGTTGTTGACGGCAACCGGCTAACCACGGCCGGTGGAACCGCCTCGATCGACCTGATGCTGAAGCTGATCGCCGATGACTATGGTGAGGATCTGGCGAATGCGGTCGCCGACCAGTTGATCTATTCCTCGATCCGCACCGATCAGGACACGCAGCGGCTGTCGGTGCCGACCCGGATCGGTGTGCGCCATCCCAAGCTTTCGGCGGTCATCCAGATGATGGAGCAGAATATCGAAGAGCCGATCAGCCCGGCGATCCTTGCCGGCGACGTTGGCATGTCGACGCGGCAGCTGGAACGGCTTTTCCGGCGTTACCTCAACCGTTCGCCGAAACGCTATTATATGGAACTGCGGCTGCAGAAGGCCCGCAACCTGCTGATGCAAACGGATATGAGCGTGATCAACGTGGCGCTGGCTTGCGGTTTTGCCTCGCCTTCACATTTTTCGAAATGTTACCGGGCGCATTACGACACCACGCCATACCGCGAGCGCGGAAGTCACGCCGCCCGACTGTCAATCTGAGTTCCGGTACTCTGCGGCAAGAAGCCGTGAAACTTCCGATGCGTTCGGTGCCTTCAGCTGAAACGACCTCAAGGAACTTGTCGAAGGATACGGCTTCCGTAAGGTCAGGAAACAATTTGTCGGGCTTTTCTTTTATCCAGACAGCAACTAACCTGCCGCGTCAGGACAAGGGTCCAACTAGGGAGTTATGATATGAAAAAGCTGCTTCTGGCATCCGCCGCGGCCGCACTTACGGTCGGCGCTGCTGGCGCCGAAGACATCAAGCTGGGGATTATCCTTGGCTATACCGGACCAATTGAATCGCTGACCCCTTCGATGGCTGCCGCCGCCGAAGCAGCGATTGCAGAGGTCAATGCCTCGGGTAAACTGCTCGACGGAGCGACCGTCACCGGCATCCGCGCCGATTCCACCTGCGTTGACGCCGGTGTGGCAACTGCGGCGGCCGAAAAGCTGGTGACCGGCGATCAGGTGAACGCGATCATCGGCGCCGACTGCTCTGGGGTAACCGGTGCAATCCTGCAGAACGTCGCGATCCCGAACGGCGTCGTGATGATCTCGCCGTCGGCGACCTCGCCCGGCCTGACCACGATGGAATCGGGCGGCCTGTTCTTCCGCACGTCGCCTTCGGACGCACGTGAGGGCGAAATTGCCGCCGAGATCATGAAAGAGCGCGGCATCAATTCTTTCGCTCTGACCTATACCAACAACGACTACGGCAAGGGTCTGGCCGACGCGATCAAGACCTCGGCCGAAGCCGCAGGCATCACCGTGACGATCATGGCAGCGCATGAGGACGGCAAGGCCGACTATTCGGCTGAAGTCGGCGCACTGGCTTCGGCTGGCGGCGATATCCTCGTGGTTGCGGGATACCTCGACCAGGGCGGTCTCGGCATCATCAAGGCGGCGCTTGACACCGGTGCGTTCGACACGTTCGAACTGCCGGGCGGCATGATCGGCGACAGCCTTCCGGTTGCGGTTGGCGATGCGCTGAACGGATCCTTCGGTCAGGTGCCGGGCACCGATGCGCCGGGCATGGGCATCCTGTCAGGCATGGCTGGTGGCGCGTTTGACGTGAATTCGCCCTACACGCCGGAATCCTACGACGCCGCTGCGTTGATCATGCTGGCCATGGAAGCTGCGAAGTCTTCGAAATCCGCAGATTTCAAGGACAAGGTTCTGGACGTCGCCAACGCTCCGGGTGAAAAGATCATGCCGGGCGAACTTGCCAAGGCTCTCGATATCCTGAAGGCCGGTGGTGACATCGACTATGTCGGCGCCACAGATGTCGAGCTGGTGAACGGACGTGAATCGTCTGGCCACTACCGCGAGATCGAGGTTCAGGACCAGAAGAACGTCACGGTCAAGTTCCGCTAAGGACGACCGAACGAAAGACAAAGAGCAGCCCGGTCCACCGCCCGGGCTGCTTTATCATAAGAAGAACCGCCGCAAAGGCGGACAAGCTGGGGAGATGATCCGGGGATGATTGTCGTAGAGGACCTGCACAAGCATTTCGGTGGCTTTCATGCCGTCGATGGTGCCTCGCTGAAGATCAAGAAGGGCTCGATCACCGGGCTCATAGGGCCCAACGGCGCTGGCAAGACGACGCTTTTCAACGTGGTCGCGGGCGTCCACCAGCCGACGTCCGGCCGGGTCACCATGCAGGGCGAGGATATTACCGGCCTGCCGCCGCATGAACTGTTTCACAAGGGCCTGCTGCGCACGTTCCAGATCGCGCATGAATTCAGTACGCGCACGGTGCGCGAGAACCTCATGGTCGTGCCCGCCGGTCAATCCGGAGAACGGCTGATCAACACATGGTTTGCACGGGGACGAATTGCCGAGGAAGAACGGGCATTGGCCAAGAAAGCCGACGAAGTCCTTGAATTCCTGACCATCGATCATCTGGCAGATGAACGGGCGGGGAACCTTTCGGGCGGCCAGAAGAAGCTGCTGGAACTCGGTCGCACGATGATGGTCGACGCCAAGATCGTCTTTCTCGACGAGGTCGGCGCGGGCGTGAACCGCACGCTGCTCAACACGATCGGCGACGCGATCATCCGGCTGAACAAGGAGCGCGGCTATACGTTCTGCATGATCGAACATGACATGGATTTCATCGGTCGCCTGTGCGACCCGGTGATCGTGATGGCCGAAGGCAAGGTTCTGGCAGAGGGCGCCGCTGCCGACATCATGAAGAACGAGGCTGTCATCGAGGCCTATCTGGGCACCGGTCTTAAGAACAAGGCGAAAGCGGAGGCCGGCGCATGACCAAGAACGCCTGGCAGGATGATCGCGGCAACAAGGACCGCTCGATCACCAACCCCAAACCGCCGAGCGACGCGGAACCCGTCAGGAAAGGCGGCAAGGCAGTGAAGGCCGAAGGCGACAGCCCGTTCCTGATCGGAGACAGGATGACCGGCGGTTACGGCACCGGCGCGAACATCCTGAACGATTGCACCGTCGCCGTTGAAAAAGGCGAAATCGCCGTGATCGTCGGCCCCAACGGAGCCGGCAAATCGACGGCGATGAAAGCCGTATTCGGCATGCTGAACCTGAAATCGGGTTCGGTGAGGCTGGACGGCGAAGACATCACTGCGCTCACGCCGCAGGACCGTGTGGCAAAGGGTATGGCTTTCGTGCCGCAGACCTCCAACGTATTCGTCTCGCTCACGGTCGAAGAAAACCTCGAGATGGGCGCCTTCCTACGCAAGGACGACATCCGCCCGACGATCGCGCAGGTCTACGAACTTTTCCCGATCCTCAAGGACAAGCGCCGGCAGGCGGCGGGCGAACTTTCCGGTGGCCAGCGCCAGCAGGTCGCCGTGGGCCGGGCGCTGATGACCCAGCCCAAGGTCCTGATGCTGGATGAACCCACGGCCGGTGTCTCACCCATCGTGATGGACGAGCTGTTCGACCGGATCATCGAAGTCGCCCGTGCCGGCATCACCATCCTGATGGTCGAACAAAATGCCCGGCAGGCGCTGGAGATTGCCGATAAAGGCTATGTGCTGGTGCAGGGCGCGAATGCCTATACCGACACCGGCAAGGCTCTGCTGGCGGACCCCGAGGTTCGCAGAACATTCCTGGGGGGCTGAGACATGGACCCGATCAACGCCATCGTGGCGCTTCTCAACTTCGTCGTCATTCCCGCCACCGCCTACGGCGCGCAGCTTGCAATCGGTGCGCTAGGGGTCACCATGATTTACGGCATCCTGCGGTTCTCGAATTTTGCGCATGGCGATACGATGGCTTTCGGCGCGATGTGCACGATCCTTGTGACATGGCTGTTTCAAAGCTGGGGCCTGCACCTGTGGGTGCTGCCGACGGCCTTGCTCGCTCTGCCCTTCGGGATTGCTGCAACCGCTGCCCTGCTGATCTTTACGGATCGGGCTGTCTATCGCTTCTACCGACGGCAAAAGGCGGCGCCCGTGATCCTTGTCATCGTGTCGATGGGCGTGATGTTCGTCATGAACGGGCTGGTGCGCTTCATCATCGGAGTCGAAGACCAGAACTTCCTCGACGGCGAGCGGTTCATCATCTCGGCCCGAACCTTCAAGGAGATGACCGGGCTGGACGAAGGGCTGGCTTTCAAGACCTCCCAAGGACTGACCATCGTGACGGCAGTTGTCGTCGTTGCCGCCCTGTTCTGGTTCCTGAACCGCACCCGGACCGGGAAATCGATGCGGGCGTTTTCAGACAATGAAGATCTGGCGCTGCTCTCTGGCATCAACCCCGAGAAGGTCGTCACGTATACCTGGATCATCGTTGCTGGTCTGGCGACAATCGCCGGTGTTCTCTATGGATTGGACAAGAGCTTCAAGCCGTTCACCTATTTCCAACTGCTGCTACCGATCTTTGCGGCCGCCATCGTCGGCGGGCTCGGCAGCCCGATCGGCGCGATCGCCGGCGGCTTCGTCATCGCCTTTTCCGAGATCACGGTGACTTACGCCTTCAAGAAGGTTCTGGGCTATTTCGCGCCCGGCGGATGGGAACCCGACTCGCTGATGCAGCTTCTGTCGACGGACTACAAATTCGCGGTTTCCTTCGCGATCCTGATCATCGTGCTGCTGTTCAAGCCAACAGGTCTTTTCAAGGGGAAATCGGTATGACCCATCAGATCCGCGCCATAGGAATGTTCGCGGCGGTCTTCGCCCTGATCGCACTGACCGGTTTTACCAGCAGCTGGAACGTGGCCCTCGGGATCATCAACATGGGCCTGATCAGCGCGATCATGGCGCTGGGGGTGAACATGCAATGGGGCTATGCGGGGCTTTTCAACGTCGGGGTCATGGGCTTCGTGGCGCTTGGCGGTCTGGGCGCGGTGATCGTGTCGATGCCCCCGGTCGGAGAGGCATGGGCCACCGGAGGTCTGCGCGTCCTGCTGGCGCTGGCTGTCGCTCTGGGGACGATTGTCGCGGCGATCAAGCTTTGGGGGCGTATGGCGCCCGGCCGCGCACGAGGGCTGGCGATGCTGGCCCTGCTCGTGGTGGGCTTCTTCCTTTTCCGGTTCCTCTTCGACCCGGCTGTCGAGGCAATCGAGGCGGTCAACCCTGCGGCAACCGGCTATCTCGGCGGCCTTGGACTGCCCGTCCTTCTGGCATGGCCCATCGGTGGCGCGCTGGCGGCAGGCGCTGCGTGGATCGTTGGCAAGACGGCCCTTGGGCTGCGCTCTGACTATCTGGCGATTGCCACGCTGGGTATCGCCGAGATCATCATCGCCGTGCTGAAGAACGAAGACTGGATGACCCGCGGGGTGAAGAACGTGATCGGCATCCCGCGCAGCCCCGTTCCTTACGAAATTGACCTGCAGAACTCGCCGGGATTCGTCGAGAAGATGACAGCCTGGGGCTTCGATCCGGTCACTGCTTCGTCGATCGTCGTGAAGCTCTGTTATGCCTCGCTTTTCACAGCGGTGCTGCTTCTTCTGCTCTGGGCCAGCCAGATGGCGCTGAATTCTCCTTGGGGCCGGATGATGCGGGCGATCCGCGACAACGAGGTGGCGGCAGAAGCAATGGGCAAGGACGTCACCGGGCGTCACCTGCAGATCTTCATCCTTGGCTCGGCAATCTGCGGTTTGGCAGGCGCGATGATGACGACGCTGGACGGGCAACTTACGCCCGGCACCTACCAACCTTTGCGGTTCACCTTCCTGATCTGGGTAATGGTAATTGTCGGCGGGTCCGGGAACAACTGGGGCTCGGTGCTTGGCGGTTTCCTGATCTGGTTTCTCTGGGTCGAGGTCGAGCCGATCGGCTTGTGGCTGATGGATGTGATAACATCGGGAATGGCCGATGGCTCCGCACTCAAGACCCACCTTCTGGAAAGCGCCGCGCATATGCGTCTTCTGACGATGGGGCTGATCCTTCTGCTGGTTCTTCGGTTCAGCCCGCGCGGGCTGATCCCCGAAAGATAACCTCGTCGCAGGGCGCCGCCCTGCGGCATTGCACCGGGGGCAAGCACTTATGAGCGACACCGGGGCCGGTCTGTCGATCCTGATCCTTGCTGCGGGGCGCGGAACCCGGATGCGCGGGGCCGACAAGTTGCTGGAAGATGTGGCAGGTGTGCCGCTGCTTCGCCATCTCGCGCAGACGGCCCTGACGCTTGGTCGCCCGGTGATCGTCACCCTGCCCCGCGACGCGGCGCAGGCTCGAAGGGCAGCACTGAACGGCCTGGCGGTGCATATCGCCGAGGTTTCCGATCCCGACGCCGGAATGGCCGCGAGCCTCGTGGCCGGTATCGCGTCGCTGCCGCGCGGTTGCACCGGCGCGATGCTCTTGCTGGGCGACATGCCAGAGATTACCGGGGAAGATATGAAGCGACTGGCCAAGGCATTCGATGATGCCAGCGGAGATATCGTCCTGCGCGGGGGCACCGCCGATGGCACCGCGGGCCACCCAGTCGTCTTCCCCGCCGCGCTCTTTGCGGCCTTGGCCGGTCTCAAGGGCGACCGTGGCGCCGGCCGCCTTCTCGCGGATCGGGAAGTCACTCTGGTTCCGCTTCCCGGCGACCACGCCATCCGGGATCTCGACACCCCGGAGGATTGGAAGAAATGGCGTGAAGAAAAAGGCGGACAGGTTACCCCATCCGCCGAAAACTGATCAAATCACCATTTGAAACATCGGCTGTCTAACCACGATTCGTGACAGGGGAATGACGTGACCGCCCCCGATGTCGGGCGCGCAGTCTGGGGCAGATCAGCCAAAGCTTCTCACCCGCCTCAAATCCCCCCGCTGGTTCCATGTCCATGCTCTGCCCGGCAATACCGACCTTCTGGTTCCGACCAGCCTCGTCCGCGCCTAGGCAGGTGACCGGTAAGACTGCGGCGGCAGTGTTTCGTCCGGGATGCTCCGACGACAAGATGCAGCCATGGCCCGGACGAATTTCCCATGTTTCACCTGGCGCGGCATCGCCTTGCAGTGTGAAGCGATGGCCGTCTATCTCAAAGCTCATCTGCCCCGCTGCCGCAGCCACGACCGGCAACAAGAAACGCGGCGGACCATCCTGAAGCGACCCCAGTTGGCCCGAAGCCATCCGGTAAACCCGATCCGCAAGCAGCGCCATTTCGAACTGGCTGTGAGAAACATACAGCACCGAAAGGTCGAAGTTATCGACCGCACGGGTGATGTAGGGCAGAACTTCAGCGCGCCGGGCCGGGTCCAGCCCGACCATCGGTTCGTCAAGAAAGAGGATCCGGGGCTGGCTCGCCATAGCCCGCGCCAGAGCGACGCGCCGGGCCTCGCCGCCAGACAGTGCCGACGTGCGCCGGGGCAGAAGCGGTGCAAGATCGAAGGCGTCGATCACCTCCTGCACGACAGCCTCTGACGTGCCGCGCCGCGCCGCGCCATAGCGCAGGTTCCCCTCGACATTCAGGTGCCGGAACAACCGCGCGTCCTGGAAGACGAAGCCGACAAGCCGGTCCTTCGGCGGCCTTCCCGTCCAGTCCTCGGCACCGAACCGCACCGGTCCCCGGACCCCCGGCTCCAACCCCGCCAGCGCGCGCAGAAGCGTTGTCTTACCCGATCCGCTGGCTCCGGAGATCACTGTTATCCCGCGAAGCGGCACCTCGGCCGCCGCCCGCAACTCAAATCCAGGATGATCCAGTTCGAGGTCAAAGGACAATACGTCAGCCACCAAAATGCACCCCGCGCCGGTTCAGGATGTAGACAAGGGTCAGCACCAGGAAAGAGAACACAAGAAGCCCGCCCGAAAGCAGATGCGCCGCCTGATAGTCGAGTGTCTCGACCGCAGAGTAGATCTCGATCGAGATCACGCGTGTCTTCCCCGGTATGCTGCCGCCGACCATCAGCACGACGCCGAATTCCCCCAAGGTATGCGCGAATGTCAGCACCGCCGCAGTCAGCACACCGCGCCGCGCCAGCGGCAGGGCGACACTGCGAAAGGCGTCAAACCGCCCGGCGCCGAGTGTCGCGGCGGCCTCCAGCGTGCCATGGCCGATGGTGTGGAAGGCGGCTTGCAGCGGTTGCACCGCGAATGGCAGGGAATAAAGGACGGAAGCGACCAGCAGCCCCGCAAAGGAAAATGCCAGTGTGTCTCCGGTCAGCCGCAGAAATCCGGCCCCCAGCGGCGTATCCGGGCTGAACAGCAGCAGCAGGTAGAAGCCCAGGACCGTCGGCGGCAGGACCAGCGGAAGCGCTGTCAGCGCCTCGATGAACGGGCGGATCGGATTGCGGGTTCGCGCAAGCCACCAGGCCAGGGGCATCGCCAACACCAGAAGGATCAGCGTTGTCAGCCCGGCCAGTCGCAAGGACAGCCAGACCGGCCCCCATAGATCGCTCATTCCGGAAGACCGTAGCCCGCCGCCTCGATCAGCCGATACGCGGCGGGGCTTTCCAGATAGTCGTAAAACCCCCGCGCCGCCGCATTGCTGGTCGATCGCGACAGCAGCACCACCTGTTGTTCGATCGGCGCATAGAGTTCAGGCGGGATCAGGAATTCCTGCGCCCGAAAATTCACCAGAGGCAGCTGCGACATTGCCACCAGCCCTGCATCGGCATTGCGTGAGGCGACAAAGCTCATCGTCTGGCCGATGTCGCTTCCGTAGACGAGGTTCGACTTCCAGTCCGCCTCTCCCCTAAGCGCTCCGAGAACCTGCCGTGCGGCTTCGCCGTAGGGGGCCATGTTGGGATCGGCGATCGCGATCCGCAGGTCGTCGCTTTTCAGCGTTTCAAGCGATGCCTCGCGGCGCCCCCGGACAAGAAGAACAAGCCGGCCGGTTGCATAGGTCTTGCGACGGGCCGCCAGACCGGAGTCTTCGAGCGCCTTGGGGCGGGCCGTGTCGGCGGCAAGGACAAGGTCGAAGGGCGCGCCCTGAACGACCTGGGCATAGAGCTTTCCCGTCGATCCGGAGACCAGGACTATCGTGTGCCCGCTATCACGCTCATAGGCTTCACTGAGCAATTCGGCGGTGGTCAGAAAGTTGGCAGCGACGGCGACGGTCGCGGTTTCAGCGCGCAGCCCGCCAAGAGATGCCAGCATCAGAACGAGTCCGCTGAAAATTGTGCGAAGTAAAGGCATTGACCCTCCGGTAATACGGGCAACACTAAACGTCGCGCGGGCGCGGATGACAAGTGTCGAACAGCTGCCTGGTACCCGAGGTCGGACTCGAACCGACACGCCTTGCAGCGGGGGATTTTGAATCCCCTGCGTCTACCATTCCGCCACTCGGGCAGCCGCCGCATGGTTTAGCCGTGGCCGGGCCCGACGTCCACCAGAAAAAAGGCGCGTGCTGACGCGTCGTGGTCTCCAATATCTATCGCCGGTGGCGCGCGCAAACGAGACCCGCCACCTGCCGAGCGTCCCGCGACCTAAAGCTGGTCCGTGCCGAACGTATCGCACGCGGCGATGCTGTCGTTCTGATAGCCGATGGCGAACCAGCGTTGCCTTTGTTCCGAGGTTCCATGCGTGAAAGTATGCGGCATCGGGCGCTGGCCGGCGCTCCTTTGCAGTGTATCGTCACCGATCTGCTTGGCCGCGTTCATCGCCTCCTCGACATCTCCGGGTTCAAGCGTGCCGAACCGGGCCTGCGCGTGGCGCGCCCAGATCCCCGAATAACAATCAGCCTGCAATTCGATCCGTACGGAAATCGCATTCGAATCGGCATTGCCCACTTGCTGCCGAATCGCGGTGGCCTGCGACAGGATGCCAAGCTCGTCCTGCACGTTATGGGCCACTTCATGCGCCACGACATAAGCGGCGGCGAAATCGCCCCCGGCCCCCATCTTCCGGGAAAGTGTCGTGAAGAAATCCGTGTCGAGGTAAATCTTCTTGTCCAACGGACAGTAGAACGGCCCCATCGCGGCCCCCGCTCCGCCACAGGCCGACTGCGTCGCTCCTTTGAACAGAACAAGCACCGGAGGCTGATACTCGGTGCCGACCTGTTCGCGGAAAATCTGCGCCCAGATTTCTTCTGTATCCGCAAGCGTGACCGAGACGAATTCGGCGGCCTGTTCGTCGGCTTGGGTGACTTCACCGCCGCCGGATTGATTCATCGTTCCGCCACCGAGAAACGGCGAAACGTCGACGCCAAAAAATACGACCATCAGAATGATCACGATCAAACCGATCCCGCCGATCGCCGGGGCGCCGGACATCCGACGCCGATCCTCTACGTTGCTGCTGCCGCGCCGACCTTGCCACTTCATATCACTCACCCCTTCCAGATCACCCGCATACTCTACCCAAGCCAATGCACACTGCAACGGTGCAGTTTGCTTGACCTTCGGCACGCCGCATGGCGTAAGAGCGCAAACCGGGAAGAGATGCATGATCCGCGCGCTTTACGACTGGACGATTTCGCTGGCAGAACACCCTCGTGCTCTTTGGGCACTGGCCTTTGTCGCATTCGTGGAAAGCTCGGTCTTTCCGATTCCTCCGGATATTCTGATGATCCCGATGATCGTCGCCCGGCCCAACCGGGCCTTCCTGATCGCGGGTGTGGCGATGGTCGCATCGGTGCTTGGCGGGATGCTGGGTTATTTCATTGGCTGGGGTCTTTTCGAAAGCGTCGGCAAGCCGGTGCTTGAATTCTATGGCATGTCCGGGAAATTCGACACGTTCAGCACCCAGTACAACAGTTACGGCGCCTGGGCGGTGCTGATCGCAGGTGTCACGCCTTTCCCCTACAAGGTTATCACCATCCTGTCGGGGTCGACGGGGCTGTCGCTGCCGGTTTTCATAGTCTCATCCATCATTGCCCGCGGCTTCCGGTTCTTTGTGGTCGCGGCACTGTTGTGGAAATTCGGCGCACCAATTCGTGATTTCATCGAACATCGTCTGGGATTGATGTTTACGCTTTTCATGGTGATCCTCATCGGGGGCTTCGCGGCGGTGAAACTTCTATGACACGCAAGACTTTGATTCTTCTCGCGGCGGGCGGTTCTCTGGCGCTGCTGCTCGGGGCTTGGGGATTTCAGGCATTGGGTTACCCCCCCTGCAAGCTCTGCCTTTGGCAGCGCTGGCCGCATGCCGCCGCCATCCTGATAGGGGCGCTTGCGCTATGGATGCGTGGGCCGGTTCTGCCGGGTCTGGGCGCGGTCGCGGCGTTCGCGACCGGGGGCATCGGGCTCTATCATACCGGCGTGGAAAGAGGCTGGTGGCCCGGCCCGGATACATGCACCAGCGGTCCGATTGCTGGGCTCAGCCCGGACGAGTTGATGGATCAGATCCTGACCGCCCCCCTGATACGCTGCGACGAAGTCGCCTGGCAGTTCCTGACGCTGTCAATGGCGAGCTGGAACATGTTGATTTCGCTTGCATTAGCGGCGCTCTGGGTCATGGCCGCGCGCAAGTCCTGAAGCGCCCCGACGCCCCGCGCAGTCGGGTTGGATATGCTCAAACGGAAGACGTCAGTGGATGGTGAATTCACCCACGACGTTGCGCCACTCGCCCGGCGCAATCAACTTGCGATGCGTGAACCGGACCGAATGCAACGGCCCCTCGATCGTTTCCTGCCAGAACTCGATGAATTTGAACAGCCTCGGATGGTCCGGGGCAAGATCGTAATCCTGCCAGATATAGCTGTTCAGCACATTGCGATAATCCGGCATCCGGTAGAAGAATTCCGCCGTTGTCAGGCCGTAGCCTTTCAGCATCAATTCGGTCTCAGAACTGCCCATGGCGCACCTCTTTTGCGGGTCCCCCATATGCATCTTGCCTGAGTCGAATTACTTTACAATGAAAACAATGTGTTATCACTGTGGCGCACCGGCTGCTTGCAAACGCGACAAGCAGGCATTGCACCCCATATCCCGGTTCTGATAAACTTTACACAACAAGATATAGAGCGAACAGAGACAGGCGGCCGATCCTTTGAGCGACACCCCGGAAACACCTGATAACGAACAAGAAATGGGGCCGGAGCGTCCGCGTTATGACGGCCCGACGATCGACATCACCGACGAAATGAAGTCGTCCTATCTCGACTATGCGATGAGCGTGATCGTCAGCCGGGCGATTCCCGATCTGCGGGACGGCCTGAAACCCGTGCACCGCCGTATCCTTTACGCCATGCACGAAACCGGCAATACGCATGACAAAAGCTACCGCAAATCTGCCCGACCGGTCGGCGACGTGATGGGCAAGTACCATCCGCACGGCGACAGCGCGATCTATGACGCGCTGGTGCGGATGGCGCAGGATTTCTCGATGTCGCTGCCGCTTCTTGACGGTCAGGGCAACTTCGGCTCGATGGACGGCGATAACCCGGCGGCAATGCGCTATACCGAAGTGCGGATGGACAAGCCGGCCGCCGCACTTCTGGCGGATATCGAGAAAGAGACCGTCGATTTTCAGGACAATTACGACGGCAAGGATCAGGAACCCACGGTCCTTCCGGCACGTTTTCCAAACATGCTGGTCAATGGCGCCGGCGGTATCGCCGTCGGCATGGCGACCAATATCCCGCCGCATAACCTTGGCGAAGTCATCGATGCGACACTGGCGCTGATCGAAAACCCGGACATGTCGATCGAAGCGCTGATGGAGATCATCCCCGCCCCGGATTTTCCGACCGGCGGCATCATTTTGGGCCGCGCCGGTGCGCGCAAAGCCTATCTTGAAGGACGCGGCAGCGTCATCATACGGGCCAAGACCCGGGTCGAGGAGATCCGCAAGGACCGTTGGGCGATAATTCTTGATGAAATCCCCTATCAGGTGAACAAGGCCACGATGATCGAAAAGATCGCCGATCTGGTGCGCGACAAGCGGCTGGAAGGCATCGCCCATGTTCAGGACGAAAGTGACCGCATCGGCGTGCGGGTGGTCATCGAGTTGAAGCGGGATGCGACAGCCGAGGTCGTTCTGAACCAGCTGTTCCGGTTCACCCCGATGCAGACCTCTTTCGGCTGCAATATGCTGGCGCTGAACGGCGGCCGACCCGAACAACTTACGCTGCACGATTTCTTGCGCCATTTCATCACCTTCCGCGAAGAAGTTGTTGCACGCCGGACGGCCTTCGACCTGCGCAAGGCGCGCGAACGCAGCCATGTGCTTTGCGGCTTGGCCGTCGCGGTGTCCAATGTCGATGAGATCGTTGCAACGATCCGCGCCTCTGCCGATCCGGCCGATGCGCGCGAGAAACTGATGTCCCGGCGCTGGCCTGCGCATGACATCGTTGAATACATTCGCCTGATCGACGACCCGAGCCATACCGTGAACGAGGATGGCACCTACAACCTGTCAGAAATCCAGGCGCGCGCCATTCTGGAACTCCGCCTGCAACGCCTGACCGCGATGGGCGTCAAGGAAGTCACGGACGAGCTGCAAACTCTGGCTGCTAACATCCGGGAATACCTTGATATTCTTCGATCTCGCGACCGCATCATGGCGATCATTTCCGATGAATTGCGCGAGGTGAAGGAACAGTTTGCCGTGCCGCGCCGCACCGAGATCATCGACTGGTCCGGTGATATGGATGATGAAGACCTGATCGAGCGCGAAGACATGGTCGTGACCATAACTTCGGCGGGTTGGGCCAAGCGGACACCGCTGGCCGAATTCCGCGCGCAGCGACGTGGCGGCAAGGGCCTGTCGGGGATGTCGACCAAGGAAGAAGACGTCGTGACGACGCTCTTCGTCGCCAATACCCACACGCAGTTGTTGTTCTTCACCAGCGACGGCATGGTCTACAAGCTCAAGACGTGGCGCCTGCCGCAGGGCGGACGCACGGCAAAGGGCAAGGCGATCATCAACATATTGCCAATCCCTCAAGGCGTTTCCATCGCAGCAGTGATGCCTGTCGATGCGCCCGAGGACGAGTGGGACAACCTGCAGATCTTCTTCGCGACGACCGAAGGCGGCGTCCGGCGCAATGCGCTTTCGGATTTCACCAATGTGAAATCCAACGGCAAGATCGCCATGAAACTGCCCGAGGGCGTGCAAATGGTGAATGCGCGCATCTGCACCGAGGATGATGATGTGATGCTCGTCACCGCACTGGGTCGCGCGATCCGGTTCCCGACGACCGAGGTCCGCGTCTTCAAGGGGCGCGATTCCACCGGGGTCCGGGGGATCAGGCTTGCCAAGAGCGATGAAGTCGTCAGCATGTCGGTGATCCGCCATTTCGAGGCCGACCCCGCCGAGCGTGCCGCCTATCTCAAGATGCGCCGCGCCGTTGCCGGTGCGCTGGATGACGGCGCTGAGGCGGATGAAGACGAAGAAGCCGTCGAAGCCGGGCAGTTGTCACCCGAACGCTATGCCGAAATGTCGGCGGCAGAGGATCTGATCCTGACAATCACCGCCAAGGGATCGGGCAAGACCTCTTCCAGCCATGATTACCCGGTGCGCGGTCGCGGCGGTCAGGGCGTGATGGCCATGGACAAGGCGATGCGCGGCGGCAAGCTCGTGGCGTCCTTCCCTGTCCAGATCGACGACCAGATCATGCTGGCGACCTCGACCGGACAGTCGATCCGGTGCCCGGTCAACGGAATCTCCTTCCGCTCGCGCAGCGCCGGGGGCGTCAAGGTATTCGACACCGCAAAGGGCGAAGAGGTGGTTTCCGTCGCCTGGATTGCCGAGCCAGCCGAAGATGAGGCGGAAGGCAGCGAGAGCTGAAGATAGCGTCGGAATTGCGGCCAAGTCCCTGAAGCGGGATGATTCGGCTTGCGGTCCGCATGTCGAAATTGCGGTATGGCGGAAATTTCCCGACACTCCCTTCCGGTAGAGTGGATAGTGGTTAATTCAACCCATTTTTCATACACTTGAGCGTTCTTTCCGGCCAGAAAGGCAGCGCACAAGGCCGTGTAAGGGCCGCAGATAAAACAATTTTCTGCCTTAGAACCCCATAGCTTCGACATACTTTGAGCAAATTTTTGAACAATCTTAGGCACGTTCAGAAGACTGTTTCACTACCAAGTGCCCCACCGTTTCAAACCTGCCTCGATCACCCTCTGCGGGAGAAGAAAATGAGACAAGCCCCTGCTGCCACGAACACCCTGACCCCGTCAGCACAGAATCTGTCGCGCATCCTGATTGCGTCTTATCTCATGGCCATTGCCCTTGGGCTGGTCAGCGGCACGACGGGCAGCGTCATTTGGGCCATGTTCCTGCCGGGAGACATCGCGAATAGCGTGGCAACGGCTTCCATGTTCGGGCTGGCCTTCATGGTCATGATCGGTGTCTGGTTGCGGCCGGCGGCACTCTTGCTGGCGATCGTCATGTTCTGGTCGAGCTACATCACCCTGATCAGCCCTGACGCAAGTTCAAACGTTGATTCCTTCTGGCGTGACCTTGCACTGATCGGCGCGCTCTTCCTGACCTATGCTCAGTCCAGCCGCCGCGTGGCCCGGATGCGGTCCGTCCTGCGCCGCAAGCACCATGTCCGCAAGCTGAAGCCCAATGTACAACGCACACCGCGCCGGATCACGCCGATGGTCGAAGCACCGGCAACGAATGCGGCAGCGGCCGAAAGCACCGCAATGCCCGAATTCCGGTCGCAACGCGGTCAGGTCCAGGCCGAGCCCGTCGTCGAGGATACGTCGGATCAAGGCGAAAACATCTTCGACAACGTCTACCCGCTCAAGGCCAGCGCCTGACGCCGTCGCGTTCGACAGACTCCCCTCTTTCAATTTGGCGTGGCGCGGTCTAAATCCCGCGCCATGAGCATTTTACACATCATCGGCGGCGGCATGGCCGGATCAGAGGCCGCCTGGCAAGCCGCATCCATGGGCGTCGAAGTCGTGATCCACGAGATGCGGCCAAAGGTCGGAACCTTTGCCCACAGGACGGGCAATCTGGCCGAGATGGTTTGCTCGAACTCCTTCCGCTCCGACGATGACGAACAAAACGCCGTCGGGTTGCTGCATTGGGAAATGCGGGCAGCCGGCGGCCTGATCATGGCGATGGCCGATGCGCATGCATTGCCGGCCGGTGGCGCACTTGCCGTCGACCGGGACCCCTTTGCAGAAGCCGTGACCGGCAAGCTCAGGGCCCACCCGAACATTTCCGTTTCCGAAGAAGAAATTACGGACCTTCCCTCAACCGGTCACTGGATCGTGGCGACCGGCCCCCTGACCTCTGGCGCGCTTGGCGAAAGCATCCGTTCCGCCACCGGGTCGACGGCGCTCGCCTTTTTCGATGCCATCGCTCCAATCGTCTATGCCGACTCGATCGACATGAACACTGCCTGGATGCAGTCGCGTTATGACAAGGGGGATACCGAGGAAGAGCAAAAAGCCTATCTCAATTGCCCGATGACCAAGGACCAGTACGAGGCCTTCATCGACGCTTTGCTCGCCGCCGACAAAACCGAGTTCCACGAAGGTGAAACGGCGGGATATTTTGACGGCTGCCTGCCCATTGAGGTCATGGCCGAACGTGGCCGTGAAACGCTTCGCTTCGGTCCGATGAAGCCCGTTGGCCTGACCAATGCCCACCAGCCCGAGATAAAGCCCTATGCCGTGGTGCAACTGCGCCGCGACAACAAGCTGGGGACGCTCTATAACATCGTCGGTTTTCAGACAAAGATGAAATATGGTGCACAAGCAACTGTATTTAAAATGATACCGGGTCTGGAAAACGCGTCATTTGCGCGCCTTGGCGGCATCCATCGGAACACCTTTATCAACTCCCCGACGCTGCTGGACGACCAGATGCGTCTGCGCTCCTGCCCGAATATTCGCTTTGCCGGCCAGATCACCGGGGTCGAAGGCTACGTCGAAAGCGCGGCCATGGGCCTGCTCGCCGGTCGCATGGCCGCGGCCGAGATCCTCGGGCAGCCGATCCCGACACCGCCGCCCGAAACGGCAATGGGCGCGCTGATCCACCACATCACCGGTGGCGCCGAGGCGAAGACCTTTCAGCCGATGAATGTCAACTTCGGCCTCTTTCCACCCGCTGAGGGGTTGAAGTCCGGCCGGCGCGGCCGCAAGGACCGCTACAAGGCCTATACCGACCGGGCAAAAGCCTCTTGGACCACCTGGCTGCAACAGGCGGCACTGGACGCCGCCTGACCGCACACGTTAGCGTCACGGCATGAGCAGCAACGACTCGCTAGACCCGCGCCTTTGGAAACCCCGCTCCATCGAGGAGACGTTGGCGCTTTACCGGGATTGGTCGGGAACCTATGACGCCGATGTGCTCGCATCGGGTTATGCGACCCCCACACGCGCCGCGACCGCACTTGCGCCACTCACCGATCCCACCGCGCCAATCCTCGATTTCGGCTGCGGCACCGGTCTGTCCGGTCTGGCGCTGCGCGATGCCGGCTTCACGACGATAGACGGCACGGATATCACTGTCGAAATGCTGGAACTCGCACGGGCCAAAGACATCTACCGCGAGATCTGGCTGTCCGCTCCCGGAAAACTCGACGTATCAACAAAGGGTTACAGCGCGATCCTCGCCGCCGGCGTCGTCAGTCTCGGAGCGGCCCCACCCGAAACCCTAGACCTGCTTCTTGCCAGCCTGCCAGCCGGAGGACATCTTGCCTTTTCCTTCAACGACCCGACGCTGGCGGACCCCGGTTTTACCGGTCACCTCGAACAGCTTGTCGGCACCGGCGGTCATCAGATCGTATTTCGTGATCACGGCCCCCACCTGCCCGAAAAGGGCATGGGATCGGATGTGATCATCCTGCGCAAAGCATGATAACCCGCTTTGCCCCGTCGCCGACGGGCCCGCTCCATCTCGGCCATGCCTATTCCGCCCTGATCGCACATGACCGCGCCAGCGCAGTTGGCGGCACATTCCTGCTGAGGATCGAGGATATCGACCGGTCCCGCGCAAGACCCGAATGGGAAGCACTGATATTCGAGGACCTGCACTGGCTCGGCTTGCGTTGGCCGGTCCCGGTGATACGCCAGTCAGACCGCCTTGCAACCTACCAGAGCGCGGTAGACCGCCTGACCGCGATGGGCCTGACCTACCCCTGCACCTGCAGCCGGGCCGATATCCGCGCGGCACTCTCGGCCCCGCAGGAAGGCGCCGAGAGTCACGGCCCTGACGGGCGGATCTACCCCGGCACCTGCCGGGGCCGCCAAGACGTGCCGGCAAATGCCGCCATCCGCCTCGACATTGCACGTGCGATCGCGGCACTCGCCCCCGTCGAAGACCTTTCATTTCTGGAAACCGGGCCGATATTCCCCGGACCCCACGTGCTCGACGCGGGCGATCTGGTCGAAGGTATCGGCGACATCGTCCTCTCGCGCCCCGGCATCGGCACAAGCTATCACCTCGCTGTCACGTTGGACGATGCGGCGCAGGGCGTCACCGAAGTCACCCGAGGCGCCGATCTGTTCGACGCCACCAAGATCCATCGCCTCCTTCAGGCTTTACTTGAACTACCAACGCCAAGCTATTACCATCACGACCTTATCCGGGACGCAAATGGTAAGCGCCTTGCCAAACGCGACGACGCCCGCGCCTTGCGAAAGTACCGAGAGGACGGCGCGACACCAACCGAGATACGGCGACTTGTCGGCCTGTGAACTTCTTCTGTTTGAAAATATCCCCGCCGGAGGCATCCGGCCTATGCCACCGGCGCCATGATCTCCACCTCGGCGCCCTGCCGCAATGCGGTGTAAAAACATGATCGGCGGTTGGTGTGACAGGCCGGACCGGTCTGGCGGACCAGCACCAGCAGGCAGTCGCGGTCGCAATCCAGCCGCATCTCGACCAGTTCCTGCACATGACCAGAGCTTTCGCCCTTGACCCAGAAGGCCGACCGCGACCGCGACCAATAGGTCACGCGACCGCTTGCAAGGGTCCGCTCTACCGCCTCGGCATTCATCCAGGCCAGCATCAGAACATCCCGGCTTTCCGCATCCTGAGCGATGACCGGCAGGAGCCCCCGGTCGTCAAAGACCAGCGTTGCAGGATCGAATGGCATGGCAAGACCTTTCCAAGCGGGCAATCCCGGCCTATCTAGGTCACAAGCGCCCGAAGGAAAAGCCATGAGCGACAGCGACCTCATCAATCTCTATTCCAGCCGCATCCTCGCGCTGGCCGCAGATATCCCGCTCAACAACCGCCTTGCCGCGCCGCAGGCGTCCGTCAAACGCCGTTCGCCGCTCTGCGGCTCTACGGTGACGGTTGACGTGGTGACAGAGAATGGCCGCATCACGGAATTCGGTCAGGACGTGAAGGCCTGCGCGCTTGGGCAGGCGTCCGCCTCTGTCGTCGGGGCCAACATCATCGGGCGAAGCCTGGGCGAAGTTGAAAAGGCCCGGGACCAGTTGAAATCGATGCTGAAAGAATCCGGTCCGGTTCCGGACGCCCCGTTCGACGGGCTTGAAGTCCTGCTGCCGGCCCGCGACTACAAGAACCGGCACGCATCCATCATGCTCGCCCTCGAAGCGACCGCCGAAGCATTGGCCGCAGCCGAACAGGTAAAGACGGCCTGATCTTACCCGCAACATGCAAAAAAAACCGCCGCACTTCCGGGATGGGAAGGCGGCGGCAGGCAGAGGTCTGAAGCATTGGCCGCGCCGGAGATGGGGACCTCCGGAAGACGGGACAGGCAGTGTCAGTCAGTTGTGCATCGACGTGGGGACAGAGACACACAAGACAACTGCGGCCAGTTCAGACCCGGGCAGGTCAGGCAAGGCCCGGCAGGTAAAGTCCGGCCAACAACAGGACGACAAGAGCGGCAGCGCCGGTCGCATCCGCCAGCAAGGTCGGAGCGGTGCGGTCAAGGATGGCTTTCAATTCGGTAATCATCGGGCAAATCCTGTTCTTGGCGGTGTTGCCTCTTTGTTCTCACATGGTTAACGCCATGTAAAGAACTTTTTAAGAACATTTGCGAACAAAACGGAACATTCTTGCTAACCCACTGAAATCAAACGGATCGCGCGGTCCTGTTCCATCAGCCACAGCAGCACCCGCACCGCCTTGCCCCGCGCGCTTTCCAGTGCCGGATCCTCCGCCAGCAGCTTGCGGGCATCCGACTGCGCGATTTGCATCAGTGCGGTTTGCCGTTCCAGATCGGCGACACGGAACTTTGGCAGGCCCGATTGCGCGGTTCCGATCAGGTCACCGGCGCCGCGCATCGCCAGATCTTCCTCGGCGATGCGGAAACCGTCTTCCGTATTGCGCAGAATCTCCAGCCGCCGCTGCCCGCCTTCGCTCAGCGGCGGCTGATACATCAAAAGGCATGTCGATTCGGCCGATCCGCGCCCGACCCGCCCCCGCAACTGGTGCAACTGCGCGAGGCCAAAGTGCTCGGCGCGCTCGATGACCATGATCGAGGCATTCGGCACATCGACGCCCACCTCGATCACCGTTGTGGCCACCAGGACCTTGGTCTCGCCTGATGCGAAACGGGCCATCGCCGAATCTTTCTCTGCGGGCGGTAGCTGGCCGTGTACCAAGCCGACAACGCCCTCTCCCAGAGTGGCGCGCAGCCGCTTGAACCGGTCTTCCGCCGCGGTCATGTCGCTGACCTCGCTTTCCTCGACCAAGGGACAGACCCAATAACACTGGCGACCGTCCGCAATCGCGCGGCGGAGATGATCCACCACCTCGTCGATCCGCCCGGCCGATACCAGCGCGGTCTTGACCGGTTGCCGTCCCGGTGGCTTTTCGTCGAGCACGGAGACGTCCATGTCGCCATATTGCGACAGCGCCAGCGACCGCGGGATCGGCGTGGCCGTCATCACCAGAACATCCGAGACCCGACCCTTCGCGCCAAGCTCCATCCGCTGTGACACGCCAAAGCGGTGCTGCTCGTCGACGATCGCAAGCCGCAGGTCGCGGAACTCGACATCCTTCTGGAAGACCGCATGAGTTCCGACCAGAACCTGAATCTTTCCCGCCTTCAGCGCCGCCAGCTTTGCCGCCCGCTCCGCGCCCTTGTCGCGCCCGGTCAGAAGCTCCAACACCACGCCCGCCTCTTCGGCCAGAGGGCGCAAACCGTCCAGATGCTGGCGCGCCAGAATTTCCGTGGGCGCCATCATGACCCCCTGCCCGCCAGCCTCGACCGCCACCAGAAGCGCCATGAAGGCGACCAGCGTCTTTCCCGACCCGACATCCCCCTGCAAAAGCCGGTTCATCCGGTGCGGATTCGCCATATCTTCGGTAATCTCGCGAATCGCGCGGTCCTGCGCGGCGGTGGGCCGATAGGGAAGTGCGGCCAGAACCTTGCGCTGCAACCGCCCCGTCGCATGGCTTTCACGCCCCTTGCCGCGCTGCATCACCGATCGCGCCAGCGCCAGTGTCAGCTGATGCGCAAACAACTCATCATAGGCCAGCCGCAGCCGCGCCGGAGAAGTCGCCGCAAGATCGGCCTGACCTTCCGGCGCATGGGCGGCGTCAGCCGCTGCTCGGAAATCCGGCCAGTGCTCGCGCGCTTTCAGCGAAGCGTCGATCCATTCGGCAAGATCAGGCAGGCGTGCCAGTGCGCCCCGCGCCGCCTTTCCCATCTGCTTTTGCGTAATCCCGGCCGTCAGCGGGTAGACCGGTTCGTACTCGGGAACCTCGGCCTCTTCTCCGACCGGCAGGATATGGTCGGGGTGAACCATCTGTGCCACGCCATCGAAAATCTCGATCTTGCCGGACACCAGACGGCGCTGACCGGTGGGCAGTTGCTTTTTCAGCCAATCCTCGCGGGCATGAAAGAAGACGAGCTGAAAGGTCGTGGACTTGTCCTGCACGTTGACCCGGTAGGGCCCGCCCTTCTTGCGGGACGGAAAATGCAGGCCGACCTCGACCTCAACGGTCACCGTCGCGGGGGCCTGAACGTCGCGGATACTATCGCGCCGGCGGCGATCGATTACCCCGTATGGCAAGGTGAAGATCAGGTCCCGCGGCTTCTCGATCCCCATCTGGGCGAAATGCTGCGCGGTCTTCGGGCCAACACCCTCCAGCGTTTCGAGCCCGGCGAAGAGCGGGAACAAGATCGCCGGGCGGCTCACGGCGAACCGATCAGGGCCAGCCAGCCGTCTTCGTCGATCATCTCGATCCCGAGTTCCTCGGCCTTCTTCGCCTTGGATCCGGCCCCCGGCCCGGCGATGACCAGATCGGTCTTGGCGCTGACCGATCCCGCCACCTTCGCGCCAAGCGATTCGGCCCGCGCCTTGGCCTCTGCGCGGCTCATCTTTTCCAGCGTTCCGGTAAAGACCACCGTCTTGCCCGCAACAGGGCTGTCAACCGCGCCGCGTCGCACGGCATCCTCTATGTCGAGTTCCGCCACCAGCCGGTCAATCGAGGCGCGTTCTGCGCCCTGATGGAATGTCGTGACGACCGAGGCCGCCAGAACCTCGCCGACGCCGTCGATGTTCAGCAGTTCCTCCCAATCGGGACCGGCACCGATCTCGGCGCGTGTCATGGCCCCTTCAAAGGCCGCCCACGATCCGTAATGCCCGGCCAGAAGTGCAGACGCGCTTTCCCCGACATGACGAATTCCAAGCGCAAAAATCACGCGATTCAATGGGATTACACGCCGCTCTTCGATCGATGCAAAAAGATTCCCGGCGGATTTGTCACCCCAGCCTTCCCGGTTCTTCAGCTTCGAAAGATTGGCTGCATCGCGCCGGGAGAGGGTGAAGATATCGGCCGGCTCTTTGATCGGCAGCTGGTCGTCGTGATAGAACATCTCGACCTGCTTGGCCCCGAGCCCTTCGATATCGAAGGCACCTCGGCTAACGAAATGTTTCAGTTTTTCAACGGCCTGCGCCGGGCAGATCATGCCACCGGTGCAGCGGCGCACCGCGTCACCCGCCTCCCGCACCGCTTCTGACCCGCATTCGGGGCAGACGCTCGGAAAGACGTAGGGCTCCGCCGCCTCCGGCCGCTTGGACAGATCCACATCCGCCACTTTCGGGATCACGTCGCCCGCTCGGTAGACCTGTACCCAGTCGCCAACCCGGATGTCCTTGCCGCCCCGGATCACTTGCCCACGCGAATCCCGCCCCGCGATATAGTCCTCATTGTGAAGAGTCGCGTTGGACACGACGACCCCGCCGACCGTCACAGGCTTCAACCGCGCCACCGGGCTGAGCGCGCCGGTGCGCCCGACCTGAATGTCGATGGCTTCAAGCCGCGTCCAGGCGAGTTCTGCCGGGAATTTATGCGCGATGGCCCATCGCGGCGTGGTCGAGCGATAGCCAAGCCGCCGCTGCAGCGACAGGTCATTTACCTTGTAGACGACACCGTCGATGTCATAGCCGAGCGTGGCGCGCTGCAGCTCGATCTCGCGGTAGCGGGCCAGCATTGCCGCCGGCCCCTTGCAAAGCGCGGTCAGCCTATTGGTCTGAAACCCCAACTGTCGCAACCGCTCGATCGCGCCCATCTGCGTATCCGCCAAGGGTTCTGAATGGGTGCCCCACGCATAGGCAAAGAACATCAGCGGTCGGTCGCGGGTGATCGACGCGTCGAGCTGCCGCAGGGACCCCGCCGCGGCATTGCGCGGATTTGCGAAGGTCTTGCCACCGGCATTTTCCTGCCGTTCGTTCAATGCTGCGAAATCGGCATGGCTCATGTAGATCTCGCCGCGCACCTCAAGCACGTCCGGAGCCTCATTCAACACGTGCGGAATGTCATCGATCGTCCGCACGTTGGCCGTGACGTTTTCACCGACCGACCCGTCACCCCGCGTTGCCGCCTGCACCAGCCTGCCGCCTTCATAGCGAAGCGAAACCGACAGCCCGTCGATCTTGGGTTCCGCCGTATAGCTCACCACCTCGTCACCAAGCCCCAGAAAGCGGCGCACCTGATCGTCGAAGTCGTGGATGCTGTCATCGTCGAATGCATTTGCCAGCGACAGCATCCGAACCTCATGCGTCACCTTGGCAAAGCCTTCGGCGACAGCGCCACCAACAACGTCGCTGGGACTGTCGGCGCGCTTGAGATGCGGAAAGAGCTGCTCGATCTCCGCGTTGCGAACCTTCATCGCATCATATTCGGCGTCAGAGATTTCGGGCGCGTCTTCGGTATGATACGCGGCATTGGCCCGCGCAATCGCCGCTGCAAGGCGCGCGAGTTCCGCCCGCGCCTGATCCTCTGTCAGATCGGCAACCGCGATCCCGTCAGTGGCGGCATCCCCTTGGTGCATCGGACCCCTCTTCGATACAGACCCCAAAGTGATAGGAGCCTGCCTGCGAGAGGTCCAGTGCCCAGAGGCAACGGACGCCAGTTTGTGCCGCCGCCGACCTCTTGGGGCGAAATCCGGTCAGCCGTTCACGGCGATCTGTTCGTCGTAGCGCACAGGTTCGGGGTCGCGCAGCACATACCCCCTTCCCCAGACTGTCTCGATATAATTCTCGCCGCCCGTCGATTGCGCCAGTTTCTTGCGGAGCTTGCAGATGAACACGTCGATGATCTTGAGTTCGGGTTCATCCATGCCGCCATAGAGATGATTGAGAAACATCTCTTTCGTCAGCGTGGTGCCCTTGCGCAGGCTCAGAAGTTCCAGCATCTGATATTCCTTGCCGGTCAGATGCACCGGCTTGTTGTCGACACTGACGGTCTTGGCGTCGAGATTGACCTCCACCTCTCCGGTCCTGATGACCGATTGCGAATGGCCCTTGGAGCGCCGGATGATCGCATGGATACGCGCCACCAGTTCTTCGCGGTGGAACGGCTTGGTCAGATAGTCATCGGCACCGAAGCCAAATCCCTTGATCTTGCTTTCCGTATCATCTGCCCCCGACAGGATCAGGATCGGCGTCTCGATCCGCGACAACCTAAGTTGCCGCAGCACTTCGTGCCCGTTCATGTCGGGCAGGTTCAGATCGAGCAGGATCAGATCGTAGTCATAGAGCTTTGCCAGATCGATCCCCTCTTCCCCAAGGTCCGTCGCATAGACATTCAAATTGGCGTGGGTCAGCATCATCTCGATGCTTTTCGAGGTCGTGGGATCGTCTTCCACCAGCAAGACACGCATGTAAATTTCTCCGCTACTGTCCGTTCGTCGCATTCATCCTTGCCGAAGAATGGTTAACGACCCGTTATCATTGCGGTTCACCCTAGAGACGCAACCTAGGGTTGTCTATACTGCTGGATCTGCGTTGACTTCAGGGCAGCCTCTCCGTGCGACTCGATTGCAGTCCGCCATCCGTCGAATTCGTCCTCCGACAGCCCCCAACGCACGAGCGCTTCGCTGCGGGTTATCAGACCGAACAGGACGCCGCGCACGACGGCGGCCTTGCGGCTGGCGACCCAGCGACGAGTCTCGGCGGGCGGCAGGTCGGCGCGGGTCATGACGCGGCCATTGGGTAAGGTGACGGCCCGTGGGCCGTCGATTTTCTTCAGATACATCGGTTCACCCCTCTCAAAGGTGGGTGAACCCTGCGGGGTGCATGCTTAATGCGCGGTGAAACTGCCCCCTTGTTAGTATCTCGCATTTTCCTATATTCCGTCGGACTTCTGATAAGGCGAATGCAATGCCACTCGACAGCGACATCGCTGGTCTGAATTCACTGGGCTTTGACAAGGCACCAGCCGATACCCGTGTCGTGGTGGCGATGTCGGGCGGCGTCGATTCATCCGTCGTGGCCGCGGAACTGTCGCGGGCCGGCTATGACGTTGTGGGTGTCACGCTACAGCTTTACGACCACGGCGCGGCATTGGCCAAGAAGGGCGCCTGCTGCGCCGGTCGGGATATCCACGATGCCCGCCGCGTGGCCGAGGAAATGGGCTTTCCGCATTATGTCCTCGACTATGAAAACGTCTTTCGGGACGCAGTCATCGACGAATTCGCCGACAGCTATCTGGCGGGTGCGACGCCGGTGCCCTGCATCCGCTGCAACGAGCGGGTGAAATTCAAGGATTTGCTGGAAACCGCGCGCGATCTCGATGCCGATTGCATGGCGACGGGGCACTACATCCAGCGCAAGATCGGGCCAAACGGGCCAGAGCTGCATTCTGCGGCCGACGCGAACCGGGACCAGAGCTATTTCCTGTTCTCGACCACGCCCGAGCAACTGGACTACCTGCGCTTTCCGCTCGGCCATCTGGCCTCGAAGGCGGAAACCCGCGCGCTGGCGGCACGCTACGGGTTGAGCGTGGCGGACAAGCCCGACAGCCAGGACATCTGCTTTGTGCCCAACGGCAACTATGCCAGCGTGATCGAGAAACTGCGCCCCGGTGCCGCCGAACCGGGCGAGATCGTCGATGTGGATGGCAATGTGCTGGCCGGGCATAACGGTGTCATCCATTACACGATCGGCCAGCGGCGGGGCTTGGGGATCGGCGGGCTTGCCGATCCGCTTTACGTGGTGAAACTCGACGTCGACAACCGGCGCGTCGTCGTCGGCCCGAAGGAGATGCTTGCCACCCGCACGATCCCGGTGCGCGAGATCAACTGGCTGGGCGACGGTGCCTTTGACGCCGTGCCGGAGCGCCATATCGCGGTCAAGGTCCGCTCGACCAGACCGCCGCGCGCCGCGATCCTGCGCCCGACCGGCCCGACCACCGCTCAGGTGGAATTGCTGACCCCCGAAGAAGGCGTCAGCCCCGGTCAGGCCTGCGTCTTTTACGACACCGAAAGCCCCCGCATCTTCGGCGGCGGCTGGATTTGGCGCGGCTACTAACCTGACACCGCGCCCAGGGGGCCGCGTCGCGCCAGCCATGCCGCCGCCAGAGCCGCCAGGACCGAAGGCTTCGGCCGCCTCAAGCCGGGCTTAACCCGTCCAGCACAGCCCGCGCTGCACGTAGGCCCGGCGGCTCGCCGCCCTGCCCCAGCGCCTGCATGGTCTTTGCCATGGCTCCCAACTGATCCCGACGCCGGGCTGGATCGTCCAGCAGCCGGTTCAATGCTTCAGCGATCGGTCCCGCTTTGCACTCCGGCCCCAGGAACTCCGGCACCGCCAGCTCTCCGCTCACCAGATTGACCAGCGTCACCGTTTCCAGCTTTACCATCCGGCTTATGACCTGCCAGCTGAACCAGTTCATGTCATAGGCGATCACCATCGGCGTCGCCGCCGCCGCCAATTCCAACGACACCGTGCCAGAAGCGGCCAACGCCAAATCCGCTGCGGCAAAAGCCGTGCGTTTGCGGGCCTCAGCAGCGGCAGCGGGCAAGGCACGGGGATCAAGAACAACCGGATCGCCCGGCCAGTTTGCGACAAGCCCCTCCACCGTTGCCGCGACCCCACGCGCGGCGGGCACGACAACCCGGGCCGTCGGGTGCGCGGCCACGACGCGGCCAAGCGCTGCCCCGAAGACCGGGGCCAGCCGGATGACTTCGCCTTTCCGAGACCCCGGCAGAACCAGAACAACCGGACCGTCCGTCAACCCGTGATCCGCGCGGAAACGGGCAACATCCGCCGCGCTCGGCACCGGCTCCGCCACCACCGGATGGCCCACGAAATCGCAGCGCATTCCGGCGGCCTCCATGTAGGGCGGCTCGAACGGCAACAGCGCCAGAACCTGATCGATGCAGCCTGCCATCTTCGCCGCCCGCCCCGGACGCCAGGCCCAGACCGACGGGGCAACATAATGCACCGTCCGGATCGTCGACGACGCCTTGACCCGCCGCGCGACACGCAGGCCGAAATCCGGACTGTCGATGGTGATCAGAACATCCGGAGCAGCGCGCAGGACATCCGCCGAGACTTCGTCGATCCTGCGCATCAGGGCGCGGTATTTCGGCAGAATTTCCGCCAGCCCCATGACCGAAAGCTCTTCCATCGGAAACAGGCTTTCCATGCCCTCGGCCTGCATCAGCGCGCCGCCGACGCCGTGAAACTCAACCTTGCCCGCCAGCGCCTTCAGCCCCGCCATCAGCGCCGCGCCAAGCCTGTCGCCAGAGGCTTCGCCCGCGATGAGGTAGACCTTCGTCACGGCGTGTCCCGGACCCAGATAAAAATCTTGGCCGCATCGGCAGCGGCGATGGTCGCGGCCTGATCAAGCATGATCACACCGCCTTCTTCGATGACGATGCCCGAGAGCTTCGCGGCCTTGACCCCCGCGACCGTCGCCGGGCCAATCACCGGAAGATCCGCGCGCCGATCCTGCCCCGGCTTCGGCGCCTTGTATAGAATGCCCCCCTCAAGGCCCTCGGGCCGGCGCTTGCCCGCGATAGATGCCAGCATCCAGTCGGTCCCGCCAAAAGCCTCTATTGCCAGCGCCTGACCCGCAGCCACGACACAGGCCTGCCCGATATCGGCACTACCAATCGCGGTGATGATCTCGTCGGCACGCAGAACGTCGTCGCGGTCCCGCTCACTGGGCTGGGCCTTCGTCGGCACGCCCAGTTCGGGCAACAGCTCTGGCATCAATTCATGCACGGCGCGCAGCTCGAAGCCGAATTCCTCGATGATGAACAGAACCTCGCGCAAAGCGCCATCGTCACCCGACTGGATCGCTGCCGTGATGCCGGGCACGAAAGGCTCTGTCGCCTTATCGACGGCATTGGGGTCGAGCTTCGGACGGCCAACCCGGCCGACGAGACAAAGATCGGTAACGCCGCGCCGTTCCAGATCGGCCAGCAAAGTGCCCAGATGCTCGACGCGGAAGCGGATCGGCGTGATCCCCTTGATCTGCCCGGGAAAGCCCTCCAGCTCGACCACGACAGGCGTCTGGCCGCGTTCCAGCATGTGCTGGTACAGTAAGACCGGCAGCCTGCCTTCACCCGCGAGAATGGCCAGCATGCCCCTGCCCCTCAGCTCGGCGTCAGGAACGACCGGTCGCTGGCCGCAAGAATGAAATCCACGACCTCGCGTACGTAGGCGCTGTCGGTTTCATCGGCGATGCGCCGGGCGCGTTCCTGAAAGGCGCCATCACCCTGCGCCAGGGCCTGGTAGGCGGCGCGCAAAGCGGTAATGTCACCGCGCGCGACGCCGCGTCTTTTCAACCCGACAAGGTTGAGCCCGTCCAGTTCGCCGCGCGGCCCCTGTACCAGCCCGTAGGGAATCACATCATTGGTTACCATGGTAACCGCGCCGATGATCGCGCCCTTGCCGATCCGGACCCATTGGTGAATGCCCGAAAGCCCGCCGATGATCACATCGTCACCGATCAGGCAATGCCCTGCCAGCGCCGCCTGATTGGCCATGATCACCCGGTTGCCGACCTTCACGTCATGCCCGACATGGGCGCCGGTCATGAACAGGCAGTCGTCGCCGACCTGCGTAATCCCGCCGCCGCCCTCGGTGCCTAGGTTCAGTGTCGCGCCTTCGCGGATACGGTTGCGCCTGCCCACGATCAGCCGTGTCTTTTCGCCATGATATTTCAGGTCCTGCGGAATCTCGCCAACCACTGCGAACGGAAACACGACAGTTTCGTCGCCAACATCGGTCCAGCCGGTGACAACCGCGTGGCTTTTAAGATGCACGCCCTGCCCCAGCGTCACATCCGCCCCCACAACCGAAAACGGTCCGATTACGCAATCCGCACCAATGGTTGCGCCGTCTTCAATGACGGCGCTGGCATGAACCCGCGCTGATGGGTCGATTGTCATTCGGGTCAATCCTTTGGCAGGTCCATCATCGCGGTGAACTCGGCCTCTGCGGCCAGCTCGCCATCGACCATGGCACGGCCCGCGAATTTCCAGATCTTGCCGCCACCGCGCTTGGTTTCGACATGAAGTTTCAGCACATCGCCCGGAACCACCTTGCGGCGGAATTTGCAATTGTCGATCGCCATGAAATAGACAAGGAACCCCGTATCGACGAGACCTTTCGACAGCCCGACCATCACGGCGGTCGTCTGGGCCATGGCCTCGACGATCGTTACCCCGGGCATGATCGGAAGGCCGGGGAAATGGCCCTGAAAATGTGGCTCGTTGAAGGTGACATTCTTGATGCCAGTCGCAGATTTGGTGCCGTCGATATCGACCACCTTGTCGACCAAAAGGAATGGATAGCGATGCGGTATGATCCGTTGGATCAGCTCTATGTCTGCGGTGGTTTGTTCTGTTGTCATACTATGTCCCTGAACTGCTCCCCCTGTCGTAACAAGTCGGCCCCGCACGCACAAGCGCGGCGCGATGACGGTTCACTGCGGGGCCGGAGCTTCCGATGGCAGCGGCGCTTTGGGTGCGTCGACCTCCGGGCCGACACCCTCGGGCAGAACGGCGTTAATCCGCGCGATCGCCTCGTTGGTGATGTCGATACTGTCGGCGGACAGCACGACGCCACGGCGCTCAAGGATCATGACTGCACCGCGCTCGCGCACAATGCCGGTCAGAATCGGGGCGATCTTTTCCACCAGCGCCTGCTGCTCGGCATCGCGCCGTGCCTGCAAGTCGCGTTGCTTGGCGTCCTGCTCGGCCCGGATGCGTTTGACCTTTTCATCAAAGGCGTCCGCAAGCAGGCGGAACTCGTCTGGCTTCATGGCCGTGCGCTTTTCCGTAAGGTCCAGCTCCTCGGCGGTCAGGTCGGCCTCGATCTGACGGTTTTCTGCCGCCAATGCTTCCAGCTTGGCCTCAAGCTCTTTGGTGATCCGCTGACCGATCTCGCTGGATGCGAAAATACGTTCGCTGTCCACCGTCAGGACCGGCGAGACCGCGGTCCCCAGATCCTGAGCCGCCGCCCCGCCCGCCAGCATCAATGCCGTCAATCCGGCACAGACATAACGGCGAGCGCTGCGGGCCATGATCAGAACTGAGTTGAGATCGTCAGGTCAAATACCTGGGTCTCGTCATAGCTCTTCTTCGACAGGGCCTTGGAGAAATTGAAGCGCAAGGGACCGATGGCTGTCGTCCAGAAGACTGAAAGGCCGATAGAGGATCGCAGATAGGCATCGTCATCGATCTTCCCGCCCGCCGTGTTATCCAGCCCCCAGACCGATCCGACGTCGTAGAACAGACCGCCTGTGATGCCGTATTCCTCCGGCACACCGATCGGAAACTCGGTCTCGAACCGGGCCGCCGCATAATAGTTGCCGCCAAGAACGTCCTCGTTCTTCACGGTCAGGTCGCGCGGGCCGACGCCTGCGGGGGCAAAGCCACGAACACGATTGGAACCCAGGAAGAAGCGGTCGTTCAGCCGGCTGTCACCGTCTTGCGAAATCAGCGCCCCACCCTCGACCGTCGCCCGAAGCGTCACGTCGCCCGACAGCACCTTCCGCTCGGCGATTGCCCGCGCTTCGGATTTGACGAATTTCGCGTCATTCTCAAGCCAGGTCAGATCCTGACTGAAGCGGAACGACAGAACCGTTTCCGGGTTCAGTCCGTTGCGCCGGTTATCATAGCTGTAGCTGTAGCCAAGGCTGTTGCCGAGCAGTGACCCCTCCGCCTCTTCATCCTTGAGCACGGACGACGAATTCCTGTCGACGTTGAAAATCTCTTGATCAGTCAGCGCATAGCGCACCCCGAAACGGCCGTTCTCGCTGATCGGGAAATCGAAACCGGGGCTGAACCGCGCCGCCTTGGTGTCGTAATCGGTGTAGTCGTAAGAGGTCTTGATATAGGTCGCATCAAGGCTGAACGAGAGATCGCGCCCGAGGAATCGCGGCTCGACAAAGCGTACCCCCGATTCCCCGCTGTCCAGACCGAAATTCAGGTTCACGCTCAGGAACTGGCCGCGGCCAAGGAAGTTCCGCTCACTGAACCCGACGGTCAGACCGATGCCGTCGTTCGTGCTGTACGTCGCCCCGAAGCTCAACGATCCGGTCAGGGCTTCGTCGACATTCACATCGACAATCACCTGATCATCGGCGGTTCCCTGACGGGCTTCGACATCAGCTGTGGTGAACAGGCCAAGCGCTCGAATCCGTTCCGCGGATTCACGAATCTCCCGCGGATTGAACGGATCCCCTTCGACAGTCTTGAATTCACGGCGGACCACCCGGTCCAAGGTCGTGGCATTGCCTTCGATATCGATCCGCTCGACGAAGATCCGCGGTCCTCTGACCAAAGCGAAATTGACGTCCAGCGTCAGGTCCCGGTCGTTCCGCGTGATTTGCGGATCGACGCGGATGAAGTTGAGCCCCTGCCGCACCGCAAGGTTTTCCATCCGGGCAATCGTGTTTTCTACCCAAAGAGGTGAATAGGTGGTGCCGGGACGGATCTTCGACATCGCAAGGAAAGCCGCCTCGTCAACTTCTGGCAGGTCGCTGCTGGCGGTGATCTGGCCAAAGCTGAACTTCTGACCTTCCTTGACCGTCACTGTCAGGAAGAACGCGTTGCGTTCGCGCGAGAATTCCGACGCTACCGACAGGATCTCGAAATCTACATATCCGCGGGCCAGATAGAAATCGCGCAGAAGCTGCTTGTCCAGTTCGATCCGGTCTTCGATGAAGGTGTCGCGGCTGATGATCCGGTGCAGCACGCCGGCCTGCTTGGTTGCGAAGACCCGCCGCAGCCGGCTTTCGGAAAAGGCCTTGTTGCCGACGAAAGAGATGCGCTCGACTTCCGAGACATTGCCTTCGATCACTTCAAAGACGACGTCCACCCGGTTGTCCGATCGCTCGATCAGGCGGGGCGTGACGGTTGCCGCCAGCCGGCCCTGAAACGAATAAAGCTCGGTCAGAGCGGCGGCATCCTGTTCGATCTGGCTCGGGTTAAGAACCCGCCGCGGCTGCGCCGTGATCACCGCCATGGCGGCTTCGTCGTCGATCCGCTTGTTGCCCTCGACAGAGATCACGTTGATCGTCGGAAATTCGACGACCTTGATCAGCAGCTGATTGCCCTGCGGCACGAATTCCACGCTCTTGAACAAGCCGGTCTGCAAAACGCGCTGGTAAGCCGCGTTCAACTCACCCGCAGAAAGCGTCTGGCCGCTCCCGATGCCCGCGAAACTGACAACCGACGCGTCCGCGATTCGTTCGTTTCCGTCGACCTGAACCGAATTGAACTGATAGGTTTGCGCCGCCGCCCGGCTTGGCGCGAGCGCCGAAAGTGCTGTTATCGAAAGCAGAATTACAAGTGCGGTACGAAGGACCCATCCGGTTTTTGCTGAAGCGTTGACCGCCTCGTTGCCGCACTGCTTGCTCATCGGCCCCAATCCACCCTCGTTATACCTGTGATAGCTAGGTATCGGGATTGAACTGCCTTGTCAAAATAGCAAAACGCGTCCGAATGGATTTCTCCCGGACGCGCCCAATGGATGCAGTCTTAAGGCAGGTTCACTGAGGCAGGGAACCGATATAGGCACCTATCCCCAACGCCGCAGCGATGGTGGCAAAATACAGCAGACGATCCCAGTTCAGATCGACCAGCAAGCTCAGCCCGCGATATCCGTTTTCAATCGTTTGCATGAGTGATCCCTCACCTTCTGATGCACAGATCGAAAGCTATCCGCGGAATGTGGCATCAGTGTGGCGAATCGTCAGGCACCGGCGCTCCAGCCGGTGCTGAAAACCGACGATCATCAGCAAACTCATACCCACGATGTCGAGGCAGATCCGAACCTGCCAGTCCGCCGGGAAATCGCAACTCAGGAACACCAGACTCATGATCAAACCGAAATAGCCAAGAAAGATCACGCCTGCTTCGGCCAGCCGGTTGGAGACCGTCCACAAGGCAGATCCAACCGACCGGGAAGGCAAGGGAAATCCGACAGAAGCGCTCATGGTCCGACATCCAGCCAGATCCCTTCCGAGAGAACGCTCGTCGGGGTGCCGCAATGAAACAGCGTGTAGGTGACCATGGGTTCAGCTTTGCGCGCGACGTTGGGCCGCCCCATCGCATCCAGAGCCCGCTTCACGGGCTGGCCGTGAAATTGCTGGCTCGCGCTGATCGGCTGGTGCGGCGCCAGGATGATATCCGCCGCCGGCAACCGATGCCCCAATGACCCTGCGCGAATGATGATCGGCAGCGCCGCCGGATGACGTTGCAGAAAATCGGTATCCAGAATGATCCTGTCGACCCACTGGACCGCCTTGAACCCGCCGTTGCGCGTGCGGACCTGATCCCGCACCCGAAGCGCCTGCGCCGGCAGTTCGCCGAATGACGTCGAGATCCGCGTCATCGGACCAAATCCGCGCAAATGCGATATTTCGGTATTTTCCGGTCTGGCGGAGCTGCCTGTTAACTTGCGGGCGACCCCGCCAAGGGTCGCCGCGCTCACTCGTTGAAGTACACTTTCGTCTTTGCCGAACTCGGCCATTCACTCGTCCTTTCACCACTCAACACAGTCCCCGAACTCGGGCCGCGAACCAGAAGGCTCGCGGATACTTCGTTGATATTACGTCTTTTTTTGATGGCCTGTTCGACCTGTCACAAACAGATTTCGCAATTGCGTCTGGCGCAAATATGTCCGGTCAAACGGCTTTGAGCCTCGATTTGGCACAAACTGTGACGTCACAATCGGGGCGATCAAATGCCCGATTTCCAAATCCCGATCAATCCGCCGCGATTTTCCCGCTATAGGCGATCAGGAGGGCGATTCAGTCTCTGATTGTTTCTTGAGGCGGGCCCGACAGGGGGCAAAATATCGGTAAGGATTTAGGCCGGCCTGCCACATTCCGCTTTGTTTCGGATCGTCAACAATCCGTTTCCAAAGTTAACACACGCTTTACCACGTTGAGACCCTGCCGTTTTCGGGCGGCTACCCGGCCCAAGGCACGGAATCACCGGGCCTCGGGTCCAAGCCTGCCGCTCAGCAGGTCAGGTCATTCCACAGCGCGAATCCCATGAGCGTCAGCAGCAGCGCCATCCCGATCGACATCAGCACGCGCAGCGCCGCATCGCTTGGCGGTTTGCGGAACACGGCTTCATAGGCGTGGAACACAAGATGTCCACCGTCCAGCACAGGCACCGGGAAGAGGTTCAACAGCCCCACAGCCGTCGACAGAACGGCAATGAACCAGATGAAGCTGGTCAGACCCTGGCTGGCGATTTCACCCGATGTCTGGGCGATTCCAATGGGCCCGCGAATATTGCAGGACGATATCGCTCCGGAAATGACGTGGGTCAGGCCCGAGATCGAACTCTTGATGATGAAATAGGTCTGTTCAGCACCGTAGCCAATCGCTTTCAGAATGCCCGGGGATTCCGTCTGGGGCACAAAGACCATGCCTCCGGTGATGCCGATCAGCCATCGGGTCTCGAAGCCGCCATCGGCATCGGGAATGTCCATCCGGCGCGGAGCCAGCGTGAAATCCATTACCTCGTTGTCGCGCCAGACCTTCAGAAGCAGCGGCTTGCCATCGGAAGCGCCGACGATTTCCCGCAGGCCGGCGAATGTCGGCACTGCAACGCCATCGACGGACTCGATCACATCGCCGACCCGAAGGTCGATATCCATCGCCGCCGAACCCGGCGTCAGCGCCGAAATGATCGGTGGGTAAGGATGCGGCCCCGGTACCATCAACACTGCGTCGCCGCGCCTGACGGTGTATTCCAACACCGCGTCGCCGGGCAGTTGATCCACGACAGAGCCGAATTCTTCGATTTTCGGCATTTCGATGCCCGAAATTGCCAGAACCTCGTCGCCGACCTGTAACCCCTGCTCTACCGGAACAGGCAGAATCTGGGCGATGGTCAGCGGGTCGGATGCCGTGCCGCGCCAGCCGATTATCGCGGCAAAGACCAGGATCGAAAGCATGAAGTTGAATGCCGGCCCGGCGGCAACCGTCGCCGCCCGCGCCCAAAGCGGCGCACCATGCATGGATCGCCGCCGTTCGCCCTCGGCCATCGAATGCAAGGCGCCCTCGTCCTTGCCGCTGGCGGCATTGGCATCGCCCAGAAACTTGACGAACCCGCCGAACGGCAGCGCCGCGATCTGCCAGCGCGTCCCGCGCTTGTCGACCCGCGACCAGATGACCGGCCCGAACCCGAGCGAAAAGACTTCGGCATGAATGCCGGACCAGCGACCGACGATGTAATGGCCGAATTCATGGATCGCCACGATGATCAGAAGCGCAATCACAAAAGCGGCCACGGTGTAAAGCAAACCGCCGAAAGACGGGATCAGTCCGATAGTATCCAATGGTCAAGCCTTTGTTCTGAGCGTCTTTATCGCGTCACCGGCACATAGTCTTGCCAGATGGTCTGTTTGGGCAACGTTATCAAGTGTGATCGACGCGGCATCAAGCCCCGGTTCCGATGACATCTTCGTCAGGACGTCTTCGACAACCTGCGCCATGTCGGTGAAACCGATCTCGCCGGCGATGAAAGCATCCAGCGCGCGTTCCTTTGCGGCCGTGAAGACTGCGCCAGCCAGCCCCCCGGCCAGCATCACCTCGCGCGCCAGCCTGAGCGCGGGAAACCGCTTTTCGTCCGGCGCCTCAAAGCGCAACTGGCCGATCTTCGAAAGGTTCAGCCGTTCGACGGGAAGATGCCGGCGCTCCGGCCAGTTCAGCGCATAGCCGATGGCGTGACGCATGTCGGCCGGTCCCAGATGCGCCATCAGCCCGCCGTCACGGAACCCGACGATCGCGTGCACAAGGCTTTCGGGATGCACCAGAACCTCGACCTGATCGGGCGAGAGTCCGAAAAACTCCTTGGTCTCGATGATTTCCATCGCCTTGTTGAACAGGCTCGCACTGTCGATGGTGATCCGCTGCCCCATCGCCCAGTTGGGATGGTTCAGCGCCTGTTCCAGCGTCGCCTCGGCCATTCGTCCGAAGGGCCAGTCGCGAAACGGGCCGCCGGACGCGGTGATGATCACGCGCTCGACCGCGCCGATATCTTCACCAACCAGCGCCTGAAACACCGCTGAATGTTCGCTGTCCACCGGCAACACGCGTGCGCCGTGCTCTGCCGCCGCCGCCATCAGAAGCGGTCCGGCGGTGACAAGGCTTTCCTTGTTGGCCAGCGCCAGCGTCGAACCGTGGGCCAGCGCCCTCAGCCCCGGGGCCAGCCCGGCCGCGCCCACGATCGCGGACATGATCCAGTCGGCCGGCCGGTCCGCGGCCTCCAACAGAGCGGCGGGTCCGGCGGCGACTTCGACCCCTGACCCGGCCAGCGCCGCCTTCAGCGCCCCATGGCAGTCCTCATATGCGGTCACCGCAATCTCTGCGCCGAGCGCGCGCGCGTCTTTCGCCAGAAGCTCGACATTGCGCCCCCCGGTCAGTGCGACAACCTCGAACCGGTCCGGGTCTCGCCCGATCAGGTCAAGCGTGCTCTGCCCGATGGACCCGGTGGCCCCGAAAATCGAAACACGGCGACGGGTCATGCCGCCTGCACGGACAGCCAGCCAAGCGCGAAAAAGAGCGCGGCTGCAAGCGAAGCTCCGATCATCCCGTCAAAACGGTCCAGAACGCCGCCGTGACCGGGCAGAATACCCGACGCATCCTTGACCCCCCGCGACCGCTTGATCGCGCTTTCCGCGATGTCGCCGATCTGCGCAGCAAATCCGACCAAAGCGCTGACAAGCACCAGCGACATGCCCGCGCCGGTCACCGGCAGAAACAACAGCCCGACAAGCGCAGCGCCAATCCAACCCGCAATCGTCCCGGACCATGTCTTCTTGGGGCTGACCTTCGGCCAGAACTTCGGCCCCCCAAGACGGCGCCCCACGAAATACCCCGCCGTGTCACTGGCAATGACCACGAGGACCAGCCACAGAACCCAGACCGCACCGAAGAGCCGCATCGCGATGATCGAAAAGCAGGCCAGCAGTATCGCGGCGCCATAGGAAAGGAAAACCACCCGCGACGTCCTGATCCAGATCACCCCAAGCGCCGCCAGCGCCGCCAGAACGGCAATTGCCGGATAAGGGCCCAAAAGCTCAATCGCAATCACTGCGGCAAGTCCGACGGCCCCAAGAACGGCGGGCGCTTCGGGGCGTTCGGGCCCCAGCATCCGCGCCAGCTCCCAAACCATGACGCCCGCTGCGATTGCCACGAGGCCTGAAAACCAGATATCCCCAAGAAGTATGGCAGCCAGTCCGATGACGCCCATCGCAGCGGCGCTCAGCAGCCGCGGACGCAGGTCATCCCACTTGGCCGGTGTTTGATTCATCCAGGAACAGCACCGAAGCGTCGTTCGCGCCTGGCGTAGTTTTCAATGATCTCTGCAAAAATGCGCGGTGTGAAATCCGGCCAGAGCGTGTCGATGAACTCATACTCGGAATATGCCGACTGCCAGAGCAGAAAGTTTGATATCCGCGCCTCCCCGCTGGTCCGGATCACGAGGTCCGGATCGGGAAGCACATAAGTGTCAAGGTATCTGGCCAGCGTTTCGGCATCCACCGATTCCGGGTCCAGCTTGCCGGCTTTGATGTCGCGGGCCAAACGCTTCGTGGCGCGCGCCACTTCATCCCGGCCGCCATAGTTCAACGCCACCGTCAAATGCACCAGATCGTTGTCCGCCGTCATCAGCTCCAGCTCGTCCATCAGCTGCACCAGCTTTTCGTCCAGCTTGATCCGGTCGCCGATGAACCGCACCCGGATGCCATTGTCGCGCAGCGCGCGGGCTTCCTTGGTGATGTAGCGCCGAAACAGCGTCATCAGCCCCGAAACCTCGGCCTGGGTCCGCTTCCAGTTTTCCGTCGAGAAGGCGAAAATCGTCAGGTATTTCACACCAAGACCCGGACAGGCCTCGACAATTTGGCGCACCCGCTTTGCCCCTGCCTGATGTCCGTATAGCCGAGGCTTTCCCTGCGCCTGCGCCCAACGGCCATTGCCGTCCATGATGATGGCGACGTGGCGTGGTCCGGATGCCGGTAAATCTTTCAAAAAATAATCCTCTCACGCGATCAAGAGGTCCTCAGACCTGCATGATCTCTGCCTGTTTCGCCTCAAGCGCCGCATCGACCGCTGCGATGGCCTTGTCGGTCAGCGACTGCACCTCGTCTGACCAGAACTTCTGATCGTCCTCGGACATGCCGTCACCCTTGGCCTTCTTGATCTGGTCCATGCCGTCACGCCTCACGTTGCGCACCGCGACTCGGGCGCTTTCGGCATATTGCGCGGCAACTTTGGTCAAATCACGGCGGCGTTCTTCGTTTAGTTCAGGAATCGGCAACATAATAATCGTTCCGTTCAGCTGCGGGTTTATTCCCAGCCCGCTTTCCCGGATCGCCTTTTCCACTTTCTGGACCATCGATTTGTCCCAGACATTGACCGTGACCATACGCGGCTCCGGCACGTTGACCGTTCCCACCTGGTTGATCGGCGTCGGGCTGCCATAGGCGTCGACCATCACCGGATCGAGCATCGAAGCGGAAGCCCGTCCAGTCCGAAGCGATCCGAATTCATGTTTCAAGGATGCCATCGCGCCATCCATGCGGCGCTGCAAGTCGTCCAGATCAATCTCGATATCGTCTGCCATGTCATTCCACTCGAATTTTCCGGCGTTCTGCCCGTTTTGTTGGCCTTATAGCGTTAACCGCCCACGATTGTATAGGTGCCTTTGCCCGCCAGAATGCCCCGGAAGCCCCCCGGTTCATCAAGACTGAAGACAACAATCGGCAGATTGTTGTCCCGCGCCAGCGCAATGGCGCTCGCATCCATGACGCCAAGGTGCTTTTGCAGCACTTCGTCGTAACTCACACGCGTGTAGCGTTTCGCATCGGTGTGTTTGTTCGGATCCTTGTCGTAAACTCCGTCCACCTTGGTGCCCTTGAAGATCGCTTCGCAGGTCATTTCATTGGCCCGCAGCGTCGCGGCCGTATCGGTGGTGAAATACGGGTTTCCGGTTCCCGCGGCAAAGATGCAAACCCGGCCCTTTTCGAGGTGCCGGACCGCCCGGCGGCGAATGTAGGGTTCGCAGACCTGATCCATCGGGATCGCGCTGATCACCCGGGTGAAGACCCCCAGATCTTCCAGCGCCGCCTGCATCGCCAGCGCGTTCATCACCGTGGCCAGCATTCCCATATAGTCGGCCGTTGTGCGCTCCATCCCCTGCGCGCTTCCCTGCAACCCGCGAAAAATGTTGCCGCCGCCGATGACCATGCAGATCTCGACCCCCAGATCATGCACGGATTTGACCTCTGCCGCGATCCGCGCCACTGTCGGAGGATGCAGGCCATAGCCCTGATCCCCCATCAAAGCCTCGCCGGAAATCTTGAGAAGTACGCGTTTGTAGCGGGTCGAGGCTTGGCCTTCGCCTTGCTCGGTCATATGAATTGCCCCATGTCTGATCCGGTAAAATCTGCTCTGGGCAAAATGTCGGAAAATCACCGCCGGTTCAATGCCGGAAAACCATGTCTCGCGCGCACCCGCCATCCAAATTGAAGATCGAACCATACCCAATTGTCATTGCTGGATAATATATCACCAGAATTGCCGGTTCTCATTGCCGGACCAACCGCCTCGGGGAAATCCGCCATCGCGCTGGAACTGGCCGCGCGTCAGGGCGGCACGGTGGTGAATGCCGATGCGCTGCAAGTCTTTTCCAACTGGCACCTTCTGACCGCCCGCCCTTCGGAACAGGAAGAAAGCATCGCGCCGCATGTCCTTTACGGCCATGTCGGGCCCAAGACCGCCTATTCCGTCGGCCACTGGCTGCGCGACATCGCTCCGCTCTTGGCCGGCCCCGATCGCCCGATCATTACCGGCGGCACCGGGCTTTATTTCACCGCTCTGACAGAGGGCCTGGCCGAGATCCCGGAAACCCCGGCAGAGATCCGCAGCGCGGCCGATGCGCGCCTTGCCGCCCACGGGGCGCAAACCCTCCTTGATGAACTCGACGCCGCCACCGCCGCCCGCATCGACCGCAAGAACCCCGCCCGCGTGCAGCGCGCATGGGAAGTCCTGCAGGCCACGGGGCGCGGTTTGGCCGACTGGCAGGATGACACGCCTGCCCCGCTACTGCCGCTTGCCAAGGCCCAGACGCTGCTGATCGACGCCGACAAGGACTGGCTCGGCGCGCGGATCGAGCGCCGCTTCGACGCGATGCTGGCAAATGGCGCGATCGACGAGGTCAGGCGCAATCTTCCCGGCTGGAACCCGGCGCGGCCCTCGGCCAAGGCAATCGGAGCGCCCGAACTGGTGGCGCACCTGCGCGGAGAACTGACGCTGGACGAAGCGCGTGACCGCGCCATCATCTCGACGCGCCAATATGCCAAGCGGCAGCGCACATGGTTCCGCGCCCGGATGAAGGACTGGCAGACCCTCCCCTTGCCTGCAACTGACTGATCACGGCAAGCTGCGCGGCCGCAGCATGGCCCCCGGTCTGGCCGGGAATCCACACCGCTTGGCGCAATGCGCCGCACCACTTGTCGGCCGCCGGTTCCCACTCTAACATTTCATGAAAACCTGTGTTTCGGAGAGCTGAACTGCCCATTCAAATATCATTGCTCCGGCCGCGCCGTGCCGATCATTTTGCTGAATCGCCGCTTCGAATGTTTGCCTGCAAGCGGGCAACTGCGGCATGACCCGACTGGTTCTTCACATCGGGCATCCGAAAACAGGAACAACCGCCCTTCAGTTCGC